>NZ_JBFAZA010000013.1:116973-248640 GCF_040681595.1 Amycolatopsis sp. NPDC051716
CGTTCGCGACCTCTATCCGGCCACGCGATGGCTGGTGCCTGGGCCGCGTTCGCGACCTCTATCCGGCCACGCGATGGCTGGTGCCTGGGCCGCGTTCGCGACCTCTATCCGGCCACGCGATGGCTGGTGCCTGGGCCGCGTTCGCCACCTCCATCCGGCCACCCGAAGGCCGGTGCCCGGGCCGCGTTCGCCAACGCCGACGCAGCCCGGTCTCGGCCGCCCGTGCCGCGGTCATGGCCGAGGTGACCATGACCGCGCTGGGCGCCGCTGCCGGTCAGGCGGACGCCGGGACCGGAACATCGCCGACCCACCGTTGCATCGCCTCCGCCAGCCCCGCCTCACCCGAGTCCGCCGTGCCCACCCAGGCCACGTGCCCGTCCGGCCGCAGCAGCACCGCGGCAACGTCCGAAATGGACGGACTCGAAGCGGCCACCACCGCGGGCCAGGCCGCGAACGATCCGGTTAGGTCCAGCAGCACCGGCCGCCCGGCGTGCAGCAGCGCCGCCAGGTGCGTCTCCGCTCCCGACACCCGCAGCCGCACGTCCGGCGCCAACCGCCCCAGCCACGGGTGTCCGCCCGGCTCGTAACACGCGTCCAGCCCCGTGATGATCTCCGCCAGTGCGCGGTTCCCCGCCGGGTGCGCCGCCACGCGCCGCATCAAGTCGGCCCACGGCTCCGCGGCCGCTTCCTCCAGCGCCACCTGTGCCCGCGTGTTGGCCAAAATCCGCGCACCCGCCGCGTGCCGCTCGTCGTGGTAGGTGTCCAGGAGGCCCGCCGGTGCTGTTCCCCGCACCGTCGCGGCCAGTTTCCAGCCCAGGTTGAACGCGTCGTCGAGCGCGACGTTCACGCCGATCGCGCCCGCCGGCGGGTGGATGTGGGCCGCGTCGCCCGCCAGCAGCACCCGGCCTTCGCGGTACCTCGAGGCCAGGCGGGCCGCGTCGCCGAAGCGGCTCAGCCAGCGGGGCGCGCGCAACTCGACGTGGCGGCCGAGGACCGCGTCCACCTGCGCCTGCAACCGCTCCAGCGTGACCGGCGTGTCCTTGTCCGACGGCGGGTCGTCCTCCCGGACCACGATCCGGACGTACCCGGGCCGTGGGATGACGAACACGCTCCGCCCGTCCGGCCCCGCCGAAGGCCCGTACGGCAGGTCGCATTCGACGTCGCCGAGCAGCGCGTACCAGCGCGCGTCGACGCCGGGGAAGCCGATGCCGGCCCGTTTGCGGACGGTGCTGCGGCCGCCGTCGCAGCCGGCGAGGAAGCGTGCCCGGATCGTCCGGCCGAAACGTCCATTGTGGACCACCGCGGTGACCTCGTCCGCGGACTGGGTGAACGAGCGCAGATCGTGGCCGCGCAGGATTTCGGCGCCCAGTTCGAGCGCCCGCGCCTCCAGGACCTCTTCGACGCGCGTCTGCGGGATCCCCAGCGAGAACGGGTGATCCGTCGCCGCGCCGTTCAGCAGTAGCGGGCCGGGCAGGCCGGTCACCGGTGCGTGCGGCACCCGGTGCCCCTCGGCCACCAGTCCCTCGGCCAGCCCGCGGCGGGCCAGCAGGTCCAGCGCCCGCGCGTTCAGGTTGAAGCCGCGGCAGTACGGCGGACGTTCCGGCAGGCGTTCGACGATCGTGGTGCGGACGCCGGCCAGGGCGAGCTCCGCGGCGAGCAGCAGGCCAGCCGGGCCGGCACCGGCGACGAGGACGTCGGTTTCGAAGTCGGACATGGTTCCCCTCAGAAGTTTTCGGGCCAGTTTTCGGGCCATGGCAGGGACCCGGACCGGATTTCGGCGGCCGTGCGGCGCGCCCAGTCGAGCTCCGCGCGCCACGCGTCCCGGACGAACTCGACCTCGATCATGAACAGCCGCGGCGCCCCCTTGCCGACGGTCTCGGCCAGCGCCTTGTCGGCGCCGTCGATGCGTTCGGCGAGGTGCCGGGCGCGTTCCTCCAGCGCGTCGGCGGCGCGGTCCGGGCCGAGCGCGCCGAGGTAGCTCACCGCCGCGACGAACTTCGGGTACTCCGCGACCGGCTCGCGGACCAGTTCGTCGAGCCAGGCGACGAACTCCTGGCGGCCGAGCTCGGTGTGCGCGTAGACCGTCCGCTCCGGCCGGTTGCCTTCGCGGACCGTCTCGACGGGCTCGATCCAGCGGTGCTTCGCCAGGGCCTCCACGGTGTCGTAGAGCGACCCCGGGTTGATCTTGAACGTCGAGCCCTTGTGGCGCTCGCGCAGTGTGGACGCCATTTCGTACGGGTGCATCGGGCGTTCCAGCAGCAGGCCGAGCAAGGCCAGCGCGAGCGTGTTGCGGATCTTGCGTGACGGCACTAGTCGCTCCCTGTTAGTCGGAACCGACTATACGACCGCCGTCAAGCCAGGTTGGCGACGCAGGTGCGCAGGAGATCCGCCAGGTCGCGCCGCCGGCCGGCCGACAACGTGTCGAGCATCTGCACTTCGACCTGCGTGATCAGGTCTTCGGCGGCGGCCAGCCGGGCGCGGCCCGACGGGGTCAGCGTCACCGGGCGCGCCCGGCCGGTGCTCGCCTGCTCGGCGACGGTGACCAGCCCGGCCGACCGCAGGCCGCCCAGGACGTCCCGCAACGACTGCCGCGTGACGAACGTGATCCGCGCGAGTTCCGCCGACGACGCGCCGGGGTGGTCGTCGAGCGCGCGCAGCACGGCGTACTGCGACATCGACAGCTCCAGGGGACGCAGCCGGTCGGTGCAGGCCTGGTTCAGTGCCTGCTGGGCACGTTTGATCAGGTAGCCGGGCCGGTCGCCGGTCGGGGCTGGACTCATGACAGGGACCTTACACAGGCTCACCGCGTCCGGAACCTGACACCGTGGGCGGCTAGAAGCGCGTGTTCTCCCGCCAGTGGTGGAACAGGGCCGCGTCGCCGGACACGGTGAGCCGGGGGTCGTCCGCGGCGAGGCGCCCGGTCAGCGCGAGGAGCAGGTCGGCGGCACGGCCCTCGACGACGACGTCGGCCTCGGCGGCTTCCTGGGCCACCTCGACCCCGGCCGGGGTCCGCCGGACGAGCCAGTGGACCGCGGGTTCGGTGGCGTGGAACAGCAGCGTCTCTCCGGTGCCCTGCAACGAGGTCCGGTCCAGCGCCGGGTGCTGCCGGCGCGAGAAGGTGGCCGCCAGGCCCAGGCCCTCGGCGATCCCGTCCGCGGCGACGTCGGCGTCGACGTCGTACGGCGTGCCCGTCGCGAAGGCGGCGTCCGCGCGGTGGACGACCGTTTCGTGGGTCAGCCGCCGCGTCCAGAACCCGGCGCGCCGATCGGGGGTCCACGTCGACGTCGGGGTCTCGGGACCGACCTCGGCCACCGCGGCGACGAGCCGCCGCGCGCCCTCGCGCAGCCAGCCGCCGAGAGCCTCGAACGCGGGCGGGTCGTCGATCGTGACGGACTCGAACGGCACGTAACCCGTGGGCCGGCTCGCGATGACGACCGCGGACTTGTAGTAGGCGATCCCGACGTGGCAGGTCAGGTCCCGCAGTGTCCACTCCGGACACGTCGGGACGCGCAAGTCCGGGGCGGCGCCCGCGATCGCCCTCCCGAACCGGTCCGCTTCGGTGCCGAGGGCGGCGGCCAGCCGGTCATGGCTCAACGACTTCACCCCACCACCGTAGGCCGTGCGGCGGTGGCCGTGGGGTCGTGATCGGCTGCCCCGAAGCCGGCCTCCGGGGACCTGGACAGGGGGTTTCGCGCCGGTCCAAGATCCGTAGGGTGGCGGGGTGACTGGGGAGCTGAACCGCGCTCGGCTCGGGGTTTCCGTCGTGTTCGCGGTGTGCGGCGCCGCGTTCGCGACCTGGCTGGCCCGGGTGCCCGCGGTGCAGGGGCGGCTCGGGCTGAGCACGGGCGAGCTGGCGACCGGGCTGTTCGGTCTCGCCGCCGGATCGGTGTTCGCCCTGCTGGGCGCGGGTGCGCTGCTCACCCGGATCGGCAGCCGGGCGGCCGTCGGGCTCGGCGCGGTCGTGCTGTGCGCGGGACTTCCGCTGGTCGCGTTCGCGTGGTCGGCGCCGGTGTTCTTCGCCGCGCTCGTCGTGCTGGGCGTGGGCAACAGCCTGCTCGACGTCGCCATGAACGCCCACGCGGCCCGCGTCGAGGAGGGCTACGGGCGTCCGATCTTCGCCGGATTCCACGCCTTCTGGAACATCGGCGGCCTCGCGGGCTCGGGCGTCGACGCGCTGATGGAAGCCTGGCACGTCCCGGTGACCGTGCACTTCCCGGTCGCCGGCGCGGTGCTGCTCGCCCTCGCGCTGTGGGCGGCCCGCACCCGCTTCCTCGGCGGCGCCGACCGCGGGCAAGGCGAAGCGGCCTTCGCGTGGCCGAGCCGGGCGCTGGTGCCGCTGGGCGTGATCGCCTTCTGCGGGTTCGTCGCCGAGGGGGCGGTCAACAGCTGGAGCGCGGTGTACCTCGCCGACGTCACCGGCGCGACACCCGCGCTGGCGTCGCTCGGCTACTTCGCCTTCTCGGGAACGATGATCGCGGTCCGGCTGGTCGCCGACCGCGTCGTGGCGCGGACGGGCGCGGTCCGGTTCGTCCGCGTGGCGGCCACGGTCGCGGTGCTGGGCTTCGCCGTGGTCCTCGCCGCGCCGTGGCCGGTCGTGGTGGTGTCCGGCTTCGCGGTCGTCGGGCTCGGCGTGGCCGGGATCGTGCCGATCGCGTGGAGCGTGGCGAGCCGGAAGCAGGCGGACGCGCCGGGCCGGGCGGTCGCCGCCGTCGCGGCCTGCGGGTACCTGGGGTTCCTGGTGGAACCGGTCCTGGTCGGCGCGCTCGCGACCCGCGTCGGGCTGCACTGGGCGCTCTCGTCGGCGGTCGTGGTCACCCTCGGGATCGTCTTCTCGGCGCCGTCGCTGCGGGAACCCGCCCGGATCCGCCGCCTCCGCAGCTGACGCTCAGCGCGTGCCCTGGACGTCGGCGCGGCACGCCTCCAGGAACCGGTCCCCGGCGTCGCTGATCCCGGTCAGCACCTGGTCGAGACTCTCCCGGCGCACCTCCTCGGCCCCGGCGTCGAGCTCGGCGAAGACGGCGTTCACCCCGTTGCGGGCCGCCTTCCACAGCTCCTTGCCGCGCTTCCGCGGTTCCTCGGTGCCGAACAGGGCGACTTGGTTGTGCGCCTTGCGCAGCTCGGTGCGCCGTTCGCGCCACCGGGTTTCGATCTGCTCCCGGTCCGCCGGCAGCTTGATGAACTCCGACCGGACCAGCTGGAACGCCTCTTCGCTCGCCGTCGACAGGCCCGCGTAGGCCTTGACGCGCTCGTCGCGCAGCCAGTTCGCGTGGTCCGCCGCCCGCTTCTGCGCTTCCGCGCGGTGGGTCGCCTTGAGCTTGCGGCCCTCGACGAACGTGTTGGTCAGCAGTGTGAGCACGACCCCGCCGAGCGTGGCGCCCACGGTGATCAGCTGCGTGGTGGTCCCCGAGTCCATCACAGGATTATCCCTGCGGCCTTGACCTCCACCTTGGTCGAGTTCCCAGACTGGCGTCATGACGATCTGGATCTGCGGAACCTGCGGGGTCGAACACCCCGACACCGACCGCCCCCCGGCCGGCGACTGCGCGATCTGCGCCGACGACCGGCAGTGGGTGCCCGCCTCGGGGCAGGTGTGGACGACCCTCGACGAGCTCGCGGCCGACAGCCGCGAAGTGGTGCACCGGGAACTCGAACCGGGCCTGCACGGGTTCAACCGCGAACCGCGGTTCGGGATCGGCCAGTGGACGCACCTGGTCCGGACGCCCGGCGGCAACCTGCTGTGGGACCCGCCGAACCACCTCGACCCGGCGCTGGCCGCGAAGATCGAGGAACTCGGCGGGGCCGCGGTGATCGTGGCCAGCCACCCGCACATGTACGGCTCCCAGGTCAGCTGGAGCCGGCGGCTCGGGAACGTCCCGGTCCTCGTCCATTCCGCCGATCGGCGCTGGGTGCGGCGCGAGGACGCCGTGATCCGGGAGTGGTCCGGCACCGAGCGGGTCCTGCCCGGGGTGACCCTCGTCGAAGCCGGCGGGCACTTCCCCGGCGCCGCGGTCGCCCACGTCGAGAACGACACCGGCGGCACCCTGCTGGCCGGCGACACCATGCTCCCGGTGGCGGCGGCCGGGTGGGTGACCTTCATGCGCAGCTACCCCAACCGCATCCCGCTCTCCGCGGGCCTGGTGCAGCGGATCGTGGACCGCCTCGAGCCCTACGAGTTCGACCGCCTTTACGGCCTCCTCGGCGGCAAGGTCCTCGGGGACGCCAAGGGCGTGGTGCGCCGGTCCGCGGAGCGCTACATCGCCTGGGTGAGCGGGGCCAACGACCACCTCGGCTGAGCCCGGTGCCATCATCCGCCGATGATCACGGACCCACCCGGCAGCTGGACGCTCGGCGACCGCACGGTCAACCGCATCGGCTTCGGTGCGATGCGGTTGCCGCAAAACGGCCAGGCGTTCGCCGCCGACGCCGTCCCGCGCGACCGCGACCAGGCGATCGCCGTGCTGCGCCGGGCCGTCGAGCTGGGCGTCAACCACATCGACACCGCCGCGTTCTACTTCTCGCGTCTGCGTTCGGCCAACGAGCTGATCAACCGCGCGCTGGCGCCGTACCCGGACGAGCTGGTCATCGCCACCAAGGTCGGCCCGGCCCGCGACCCGTCCGGCCAGTGGCTGCCCTTGGCCCGCCCGGAGCAGCTGCGCGGGCAGGTCGAAGAGAACCTGCGCCAGCTCGGCCGCGACCACCTGGACCTGGTGAACCTGCGCGTATCGGGACTGGACTCGATCAGCGAGCACTTCGGCGTGCTGGCCGGGCTGCGCGAGGCGGGGCTGATCCGGCACCTCGGCATCTCCAACGCGCGGCCCGCGCACCTCGCCCAGGCGCAGGCCGTCGCGCCGGTGGTGTGCGTGCAGAACGCCTACGGCCTGGGCTACCGCCGGGAACAGGACGCCTTCCTCGGCACCTGCGGCGAGCAGGGCATCGCGTTCGTGCCGTTCTTCGCGATCGCCGGCGCCGGACGCGAGGCCGGAGCGGGCGGCGACGAGCACGAGGAAGTGCTCGCCGCCGCCCGGGCGCACGGGGTGAGCCCGGCGCGGGTGCGGCTCGCCTGGACCCTGCGGCGGGGACCGCACGTGCTGGTCATCCCCGGCACCGGGACTCCTGGTCATCTGGAGGACAACGTCGCGGCCGGAGCCCTCCGGCTCACCCCGGACGAGCTGGCCCGCCTCGACGCCGTCCACCGGGCCTCACCGGAGAGGTGAGCTGAACCAGCGGGCCAGGTGGTCGTCCAGGTCCCGTTGGTCGTCGCCGATCCAGGCGACGTGCCCGTCGGGGCGCAGCAGGACGCCCGGGACGTCGAGGTCCGCGGTGGGGTCCGCGAGGTGGTCGACCCGGTCCGACCAGCCGCCGGTGGTCAGGCGTTCGGTGCGGTCCAGCAGCAGGCCGCGGCCGCGGTGCAGCCGGTCGTAGAGGCGCCCCTGTTTCACGTCGAGGTCGCGCAGGCGGCGGCCGAGCAGATCGGGGCCCGCCCCGAAGTCGTAGCGGATGTCGATCGCGGCGATCTTCGCGATCAGGTAGCGGTTCACCTCGTCGAGGTCCATCAGCTCGGTGAGCAGCCGGCGCACGGCTTGCGGTCCCGGTCCGGGGGCCGAAAGTTCCATCTGGGCGCGGGTGTTGTCCAGCACGGCCTCGGCGACCGGACGGCGTTCGGCCTGGTAGGTGTCCAGCAGCGGTTCCGGTGCCCAGCCGCGGATCCGCGCGGCCAGTTTCCAGCCGAGGTTGAACGCGTCCTGGATGCCCAGGTTCAGCCCCTGGCCACCGGTGGGCGGGTGGATGTGCGCCGCGTCGCCGGCCAGCAGCACCCGCCCGGTCCGGTACCGCTCGGCCAGCCGGGTCGCGTCCCCGAACCGCGACAGCCAGCGCGGGGAGTGCACGCCGAAGTCGGTTCCGGCGATGGCCCGCAGCTGTTGCCGGAAATCGTCCAGGGTGGGTGGTGCCGCGCGATCGGCGACGCCCGCGGCCGGGACGACGACGCTGTAGACGTCTTCACCGAAGGGCCGGAGCCAGAACGGCCGGTGGGTCTCGCTGACCTCGGTCACCTTGGCGGCGATCTCCGCCGGCGGCGCAGTGGCCGCCATTTCACCCATCAGCGTCTCGGTCCGCGAAGGCTCGCCGGGGAAGCCGATGCCGCTCAGCTTGCGCACCGTGCTGCGTCCGCCGTCGCAGCCGACGAGGTAGCGCGCACGCAGCCGTTCGCCGCCGGCCAGTTCGACGGTCACGCCCTCTTCGTCCTGCTCGAACCCAGCCACGGCGCCACCGTGCCGGACCTCGGCGCCCAGGTGGACCGCGTGGTCTTCGAGGAGACGAACGATGACCGGCTGCGGAATGCCCAGCAGGTAGGCGTGCGCGGAATCGAGGTCCCGGGGCGCGGGTTTGGGGATGGCGGCGAAGAACCCGCCGGCCGGACGCTGCCGTCCGTGGGCGCGGAGGCGGTCCAGCAGCCCGCGCATGGCCATCAGTTCGAGACTGCGGATGTGCAGCCCGACGATGCGGACGAACGACGCGGGCTCGGTGTCCTGTTCCAGGACGAGGACCCGCACGTCGTGCAGCCGCAGTTCGGCGGCCAGCGTCGCGCCGGTCGGCCCGCAGCCGACGATGACCACGTCGAACGGCGACGGAGTGGATGGCGAAGAGTCCATGGTGGTGCCTTTCGGGAGTGCCTTGGGTCGAGGCGCTCCCGGCGACACCTACGTCAATCGCCCGGCCGTGACTGGCGGGGGAGCACCCACGTCGATCCTGCGTTCATGGGGCTCACCTCCTCGGGCGGTGTCACGGTTCCCGGCAAGCTACAAGCCCGGACCGCACGCCGTCCAATCCTTTTGCCGTCCGCGCGACCACGGCCGGGCTCAGGCCGTGGGGCGGCCGGCTCCGGCGTAGTCGTCGCCGTCCCGGCGGTACGAGTGGACCTGGACCGCCTGCCCGGTCTGCGGCGCGTCGATCATCTGCTGGTTGCCGATGTAGAGGCCGACGTGGTGGATCTTCGTCGCCGGCTCGCCGTAGAAGATCAGGTCGCCCAGCTGCGGGTCGGTCACGTGCGGGACGCTGCGGAACTGCGTGTCGGCCGTGCGCATCAGCTTGACCCCCGCGCTGCCGTACGCCGCCGTCGTCAGGCCCGAGCAGTCGAAGCCCGGGTCGCTGCCGCCGGTGCCGTTGCCGCCCCAGATGTAGGGGAGGCCGATCTTGTCGATCGCGAAGTTCACCGCGCTCAGCACCGCCGCGTTCGGCGCCGCCGAGCCCTGGCCGACCGTGCCGTAGACGTTGACCGTGGCCAGCGTCCGGTGCAGGAACAGCGGCGCCGGCTGCAGCGTGCCGACCGAGTCCCACCACACCTGGCCCTGGGACAGGTCGTGGCCGTCGGCGCACAGCGCGCGGCCCGTGGTCAGCGCGGCGTCGTCGATGTTTTGGACATCGGGCTTCCCGCCGGACGCGCTGGCCTGGTACTTGCCCCAGACCGCCGGGGACAGCTGCATCGGCCCGGCGGCGTTCGCCGTCGAGACGACCTTGTTGTAGAAGTCGCGCACCTCGATCGTGCCGAGCGGCTTGTCCAGGACGCCGGTGGTGCCGAACTGCCCGCCCCGCGCGCGGCCGTGGTCCGTGGTCACTTTTCCGACCGCGGCCAGCGTGACCCACGAAAGGTGGCACCCGGGGACGTCCTTGCCCAGCTTCGTCGTCGCCTTCGCGTAGCCGACCATCGCGCGCAGCGGGACGTCGAGCCACTGGCTGGTCTTGGACGCCCAGGCGTCGAACTCGCTCGCTTCGGGCACCTTCGGCGGCGTCGAGGTCTGCGGGGGCGTGGTCGCCGGCGGCTTCGAAGGCTTCGGCGACGTCGACGACGCCGGTGTGCCCGTCGCGGCGGCGTTCGTGGTCTCCTGCTGCTTCGGCGCGAGCAGGATGCCGGCCACCAGGGCGCCCGCGACGACGACCACCGCCGCGATCACGACCACGGGCTTCCGGCGGCGGGGTGCGGGCGGTGCAGACGGTTCGGTCCGTTCGGCCAGTTCAGTCGGTTCGGTCGGTTCAGGCTCTTCAGTCGGGACGACCTCGGGCTCCTCGCTCACCGGGCCGCTCCGGTGAGCCGGTCGAGGACGAAGCCGCGCAGGCCGTCGAGGTCGGTGTCCAGCGCGACCTCGATCGGGCGGCCGGGGCTGAACTGCGGATCGTCCTCGCCGAGCCGCCGCCGGTCGACCAGGGTCTGGCCGCGCGCCGGGCCGAGGCCGCAGTCGACGTCGACCCGGTAGGTCTCGGTGTGGAGGATGCCCGGCGAGATCGCTTCGGCGACCGCGACGGCGTCGTGCATGACCATCCGGTCCTCGCCGAACACGCGCGTGTAGTGCTGCCGGTAGGTCGAGGTCAGTCCTTCGAGGACGGCGCCCACGGGCCCCGACGACGCGAGCTTGGCCAGCCATTCGCCGTCGACGGCGCAGCGGTGCGTGAGGTCCAGCGGCACCAGTACCACCGGAACGTCCTCCTCGACCAGCACCCGCCGGGCCGCCTCGGGGTCGCTCCAGATGTTGAATTCGGCCGCGGTGGTGCTGTTGCCGAACGTCACGCCGCCGCCCATGATCACCAGCCGCGCGATCTTCGCCGCCGCGCCCGGGTGCGCCGCGAGCAGTGCGGCGATGTTCGTCAACGGCCCGATCGGGGCGATGGTCACCGGTTCGTCGGACGTCTCGAGCAGGTCGAGCATCAGCCGGACGGCGTCCCGTTCCTCCAGCGGACGGGTCGCCTCGGGCAGGGTGTAGGAGTGGCCCGACAGGCCGTCGCCGCCGTGGACCTCTTTCGCGTCACGCGGCTTGGAGTAGACGAGCGGCCGCGCGGCCCCCGCGGCCACGGGCACGTCGGTGCGGCCGAAGAGCTCCAGCAGCCGCCGCGCGTTCGACGTCGTGCGCTCGAGGGGGACGTTGCCGAAAACCGACGTCACCCCGAGGAGGTCGACATCCGGCGACAGCGCCGCCAGCGCGATCGCCAGCGCGTCGTCGACGCCCGGGTCGGTGTCGATGATCAGCTTCGTGCCCATCCCGCTCCCCTTGCCTGCGAACCCGTCCCGCACACAGGTTACGGTCACGGGCATGACGTCGATGTGGGGTGCGCCCGCGCTGTCGCGGGTGCGGGCCTGGCGCCGTGCCCGGCAGGACCCGCGGCAGGCGAAGTTCCTGACCGCCGACTCGCTGCGCTGGGTGCTGCGCAACCGCGCGTACACGCCCTGGTACCTGGTCCGGTACTACCGGCTGCTCAAGTTCCGGCTCGCCAACCCGCACATCATCCTGCGGGGCATGCTCTTCCTCGGGAAGGACGTCGAGATCCACTGCCGCCCCGGCTACGGACGGCTGGAGATCGGCCGCTGGGTCCACATCGGCGACGGCAACGCGATCCGCTGCCACGAGGGCTCGCTGCGGATCGGCGACAAGTCCGTGTTCGGCCGCCAGAACGTGATCAACTGCTACCTCGACATCGAGCTCGGCGCGGCCACGCTGGTCGCCGACTGGGTGTACATCTGTGACTTCGATCACGTCATTTCGGACATCCACGTGCCGATCAAGGACCAGGGCATCGTGAAGTCCCCGGTTCGCATCGGCCCGGACACCTGGCTCGGCACCAAGGTCAGCGTCCTGAAGGGCACCCGCATCGGCCGCGGCAGCGTGCTCGGCGCGCACGCGGTCGTCCGTGGTGACATTCCGGACTACTCGATCGCGGTCGGCACGCCGGCGCGGGTGGTCCGCAACCGCAAGGACGACTACGCGGCCGATGCCGCGCGTCGCGAGGCTGTCGCGGACATGGCCCGTAAGGCGAACAAGGCCCTGCAGAAAACCCTCGGCGAGCAGTAGGACTACTCAGGCCACGTGGTCGTTTTCCGGTAATGGTGGTCGCATGGGGGAGTACCGCGAGGTCGTCGTGTCCACCGTGCTCGCGCTGGTGGCGGTGGGGTGGCTGGTCGTCGTCCCGTTCCTGGTACTGCAGGGCGCGCTCGCGAACATGCCGGTGTTCGGCACGAGCACGCACGGGGGCGACGGCTACCTGACTTGGGCGGCCTGGCTCGGCGCCGGCCTGCCGCTCGTGGGCGTGGTCGTTTCGGCGACCACGCGGCGGCGCGGGTGGACGTGGTTCTTCGGGATCTGCCTGACGCTGGCCGCGGTCGTCGCGGCCTTGAAGTGGGCGGACGACCTCCGGCACGCACCGCCGCCCCCACCGGGACCGCGGCACTGCGTCGAGCACAGCGGCGGCGGCAACGAATGTCCCGGCGGCTGACCTCGGCACAGGTCGGACGACGTCGTGCGCGGGGCTCCCTGAGTCAGACGCGCGCCCGCAGCTGCTCGCGGACCTCCATCAGCGCGAAGCCGAGCAGGTTCAGCCCGCGCCAGTAGTCGGGTTTGGTCGCGTTCTTCTCCTCGCGCGCGAGGCCCGTGCCCCAGACGAGGTCCTTCTTGGACGCCTCGACGAGCACCGCGTCCCCGGTCCCGAGCAGGAACCGGCGCAGGTCGCGGTGGGCGCGGAACTTGGCCAGGTTGCCGTCGACGACGATGTCGAACCGGTGCCGCTCCCAGGTGGCGGCGTCGAACCCGGCGACCTCGCGGCCGAGCACCTTCGCCGCCTTCGGGTCCGGCGTGGTCCGGATCAGCTCGGCCTTCTCGTGGTCGCCGAACAGCTCGGCCTTGCCGGCCATCATGTAGTGCTCGGCGGTCGGGTAGACGACGCCGTCGGCTTCGAAGGGGTCGACCCACCACTGGCTCAGGCAGCTCGCCGTCACCCGCCCGGACTTCGAGGGCGTGTGCCCGTAGAACAGCAGGTACTCGGGCTCCGCACCCTCGTGGACTTTTTCACGCAACGCCTCGACACTGCGGACACCGTCGACCTTCACCATCCGCCTAGTGGACCACGCGCTCAGAGCAGGAAGTGGAACAGGGGGCTGCCCGGCTTGATCCGCTCCACCTGCAGGGGGCTGGCGGCCATCCGGGCCAGCAGCCCGGGCAGGTCGGCTGACCGGGCGATTTCGATGCCGACCAGCGCCGGTCCCATCTCGCGGTTGGTGCGCTTGACGTACTCGAAGCGGGTGATGTCGTCCTCGGGCCCGAGCACCTGCTCGAGGAACCGCCGCAGCGCGCCGGGCTCCTGCGGGAAGCCGACCAGGAAGTAGTGCTTCAGCCCTTCGTGCATCAGCGAGCGTTCGAGGATCTCGCTGTAGCGGCTGACGTCGTTGTTGCCGCCGGAGACCACGCAGACGACGGTCTGGCCGGGCTCGACACCGACGACCGTGCCGAGCGACGCCGCGGCGAGCGCGCCCGCGGGTTCGGCGATGATCCCGTCGGACTGGTACATCGCGAGCATCTCGGTGCACACCGCGCCCTCGGCGACCGCGGTCAGCTCGGCGCCGCTCTCGCGGATCAGGGGATAGGTGACCGCGCCGGCTTCGCGCACGGCGGCGCCGTCGACGAACGAGTCGAGCTCCGGCAGCCGCACCGGGTGCCCGGCCTCGAGGGCGGCGGCCATGCAGGCCGCGCCCGCGGGCTCGACGCCGACGATCCGGACGTCCGGGTGCCGCTCCCGCAGCCAGCTGCCGACCCCGGCGAGCAGCCCGCCGCCGCCGACGGGCACGACCACGACGTCGGGCACGAAGCCGAGCTGCTCGATCACCTCGAGGGCGACCGTGCCCTGGCCGGCGACGGTGCGGACGTCGTCGAACGCGGGCACCAGGGTCGCGCCGGTGCGCTGGGCGTCCTCGTTGGCCGCGGCGAAGGCGTCTTCGTACGTTTCTCCGACAACGACGACCTCGATGTGCGCGCCGCCGAGCGTCGCGATGCGCTCGCGCTTCTGCCGCGGGGTGGTCCCGGGGACGTACACGCGGCCGTTGGCGCCGAGCCGGCGGCACGCGTACGCGACGCCCTGGGCGTGGTTGCCGGCGCTGGCGCAGACGACGCCGCGGGCGCGGACGTCCTCGTCGAGCTGGACGATGAAGTTGTAGGCGCCGCGGATCTTGTACGACCGGACGGTCTGCAGGTCCTCGCGCTTCACCCAGACCTGCGCGTCCACCCGGGACGACAACCGGGCGCTCGGCTCGAGCGGCGTCCGGGTCACCACCCCGGCCAGCCGCTCGGCGGCCTTCTCGATGGTCGCCGCGGTCACCGTGTCGATGTCGTGCACCCCGGTGAATCTACGACTCGCGCGTCCCGGGCAACCGGCCGGGCCTCCGGGCGCATCAAAGGGGTGACGAACGAGATGGGGGGCGCCGATGGACGCCGGATTCACCGAGTACGTGACCACGCGGGCGGCTTGGCTGCGCAAGGTCGCGTACTTGCTCTGCGGCGACTGGCACCGGGCCGACGACCTGGTCCAGTCGGCGATCACCCGGCTCTACGCGAACTGGCCGCGCGCGTCCCGCGCCGACAACCTGGACGGCTACGCGCGCCGCACGCTGGTCAACACGTTCCTGGCCGAACAGCGGACGTCGTGGTGGCGGCGGGTGGATTTGCGCCAAAACGACCAGGAGCCGCCGGCCCCGGGCACGGACGTCGAACAGGCGCTGGACCTGCGGGCCGCGCTGGAACGGCTGCCGGCCCGGCAGCGCGCGACCGTCGTCCTGCGCTACTTCGGCGATCTGCCGGTCGCCGAGACCGCGCGGGCGCTGGGCTGTTCCGAAGGCACCGTCAAGAGCCAGACCGCGAAGGCCGTGGACACGCTTCGCGAGCTGCTGCGCGAACCGATCCGGGAGGGACGAGCATGACCGACCACGAGCTGGCCACCAAGCTGAAGGAACTGGCCGAAACGCCTGCCCCGCCACCCCGGATCGACCTCGACAGCGCGCGCCGGCTCGGGGGACGCCGTCGTCGTGTGCGGACCACGGCGCTGGTCGTGGGCTGTGCCGCGGTGGTGACGGCCGGGGGGCTGACGGCGGTGTCGGCGATGCGGCCGACGCCCCCGATCGCGCCGGCCGTCGTCCTGCCCAAGCCGCCGCCCGTCGCGCCGGCGCCCACCGACAACCCGCTGGTGACGAAGGCGAGCTTCGGCTGGCTGCCGGAGCCCATCAAGGGCGTCGAGTACGGCGCCGGCGGCCACGGCGACTACGCGCTGGCCATCGGCCGCGGTGACATGGCGCCGATGATCTGGCTCGCCGTGTACGACCAGGAACCCGCCCTGGACCGCCGGCACGACATGGGCGGGCGGGCGGTGCGCGTCCCGGTCCGGGTCGGCGACCGCGACGGCTACTGGGTCACCGCCGATGCCCGGGACCCGCTGAACCAGGGCAACAGCTACCTGCGCTGGCCGACCGCGGACGGCCGCTGGGCCGAGCTGAACGCCTACTACCTCGCCCTCCCCGACCTGCAGCAGGTCTTGCTGCACGTCGCCGGGGAGGTGACGTTCGCGAACCGCGCGGTGCCCTTGCCGCTGCACATCTCGAGCCTGCCCGCGGCGTTCCGCGTCGCCGACGTCGAGCTGTGGCGCCGCCCCGACCAGGACGGCGTCCCGTGGCGGGCGGTGCTCCAGTACTCGTCGAACGGGGCGCTGGCGACGATCACCGTCACTCCGCCGGGCGGCCACGCGGACGGCCTCGGCAAGCCCGTGTGCACGACGAAGAACGGGCTGCGGGCGTGCGTCGCGATCGACAAGCCCCAGGCCGCGGGCATCACCTCGCAGGAGCTGCTGAGCCGGATCACGCCGATCGGCCCGGACGAGTCGAAGTGGACGCCGCACGTGATCGGCTGATCAGCCCTTGGGCACCGCCGGGTAGGGGACGAAGGTGCTGGTGTTCTCGTCCACGGTGAGCTGCTTGCCGATCGTCGGGAACGCGCGCTGGGAGCACGCCGGCCGTTCGCAGACTTTGCACCCCATCCCGATGGGCGTCGCGGCGGCCGGCTCGTCCAGGTCCAGTCCGGTCGAATAGACCAGCCGTCCGGCGTGGCGCAGTTCGCAGCCCAGCCCGACCGTGAACGTCTTGCCCGGGCTGCCGTAGCCGCCGATGTTGCGCGACACCGTGCGCGCGACCCAGAAGTAGCTCTTGCCGTCGGGCAGCGTGGCGATCTGGGTGAGGATCTTGCCCGGCTGGGTGAACGCCTCGTAGATGTTCCACAGCGGGCACGCCCCGCCGACGCGGGAGAAGTGGAACCCGGCCGCCGACTGCCGCTTCGACATGTTCCCGGCCCGGTCCACCCGCACGAACGAGAACGGCACCCCGCGCTGCTTCGGCCGTTGCAGCGTGGACAGCCGGTGGCAGACGGTCTCGAAGCCGACGCCGTAGTGGTCGCACAGCCGCTCGATGTCGTACCGGAACCGCTCGGCCGCGGCCAGGAACGGCCCGTAGGGGAGGATCAGCGCCCCGGCGAAGTAGTTCGCCAGGCCGACGCGGGCGAGCGACCGGGCGGCCGGTCCGGAAAACGCCCACGAGTCCGCGAGCTCGGTGATGAGGTCGTCGTACTCGAGCAGCGCGATCTGCGAAGCCATCCGGAACGCCTGCTGCCCGACCCGCAGGCTCGGTGCCAGCCGCAGCACCCGCGTCATCGGCTCGTAGCGGTGCTGCTGGCCGTTGGCCTCGTCGATGCCCTCGCTGGTCACCTCGACGCCGTAGCGCTGGGAAAGGCGTTCCTTCAGCGCGCTCAGCACCTGCCCGCGCTGCAGCGGGATGTCCGCGGCCATCTTCTCGGCGCGTTCGTCCAGTTCCGCGACATAGTTCTCGCGCTCGTAGAAGAAGTCGCGCACCTCCTCGTGCGGCAGCGGCGCGGCGGCGCTGCCGTGCAGGCCCAGGCCGTTTTCCGTGGTCAGCGCGGCGGTGTTCTCGACGGCGTTGCGGTAGCTGCGGTGCAGCTTGACCAGCGCCTGGGCGATCGCCGGCAGGTTCGTGGCCAGCTCGTTGAGCTCGCCGGTGGTGACGTCGATGCCGAGGGCTTCGTCGAGCAGGGCTTCCTTGACGTCGGCGACCAGCCGGGACGTGTCGTTGTTGGCGAAGAACTCGGTGTCGACCCCGAACGCCTGCGTGATCCGCAGCAGCACCGGCACGGTCAGCGGGCGCGAGTTGTGCTCGATCTGGTTGAGGTAGCTGGGTGAGATCTCCAGCACACGAGCGAGGTCGGCCTGGCTCATCGAGCGGCTTTCGCGGAGGTGCCGCAACCGCGCGCCGGCGAAAGTCTTCTCCATTCGAGCCCTCCTTCCCGGAAGGTTTCCGGTCCTGAACGGTTACGTGAACGGTCAAGAACGCGGATTTTCGATCAGTTGCGAATCGGCTGATTCGCAACCTTTGCAAAGAGCCTACGGACCCTTCGCACAAATTGGCAAATTGGACAACTAGACCGCGTTTTCGCTGGCGTGTCAGGGTCAGGCCAAGCAAGGCGAGCAATCGCAAACTTCGCAACACCGGGAGATCCGATGACGGAACAGGCCAAGCAGGCGGCCGCGGAGCTGGCGGCGCAGTGGGCGAACGACCCCCGCTGGGCGGGCGTGCAGCGCTCCTACTCGGCCGAAGACGTGATCAAGCTGCGCGGCAGCGTCGTCGAGGAGCACACCCTGGCCCGCCGCGGCGCGGAGAAGCTGTGGGACCTGCTGCACACCGAGGACTACATCCACGCGCTCGGCGCGCTCACCGGCAACCAGGCCGTCCAGCAGGTCCGCGCGGGCCTGCAGGCGATCTACCTGTCCGGCTGGCAGGTCGCGGCCGACGCGAACCTGTCCGGCCAGACCTACCCGGACCAGAGCCTCTACCCGGCCAACTCGGTGCCGGCCGTGGTCCGCCGCATCAACAACGCGCTGGGCCGCGCCGACCAGATCAACTGGGCCGAAGGCAACACCGACATCGACTGGTTCGCGCCGATCGTCGCCGACGCCGAGGCCGGCTTCGGTGGCCCGCTCAACGCGTTCGAGCTGATGAAGGGCATGATCGCCGCCGGCGCCGCGGGTGTGCACTGGGAAGACCAGCTCGCGTCCGAGAAGAAGTGTGGTCACCTCGGCGGCAAGGTCCTGATCCCGACCAAGCAGCACGAGCGCACGCTGAACGCCGCGCGGCTCGCGTCCGACGTGCTGAACGTGCCGACCCTGGTCGTGGCCCGCACCGACGCCCAGGCCGCGACGCTGCTGACCAGCGACGTCGACGAGCGCGACCAGCAGTTCCTCACCGGCGGCCGCACCGCCGAGGGCTTCTACGAGGTCCGCAACGGCATCGAGCCGTGCATCGAGCGCGGCCTGGCCTACGCCCAGTACGCCGACCTGCTCTGGATGGAGACCTCCGAGCCGGACCTCGAGGTGGCGCGCAAGTACGCCGAGGCGATCAAGGCGAAGTTCCCGGACCAGATGCTGGCCTACAACTGCTCGCCGTCGTTCAACTGGAAGAAGCACCTGGACGACGCGACGATCGCGAAGTTCCAGCGCGAGCTCGGCCACATGGGCTACAAGTTCCAGTTCATCACGCTGGCCGGCTTCCACGCGCTGAACTACTCGATGTTCGACCTGGCGCACGGCTACGCCCGCGAGGGCATGACCGCCTACGTCGACCTGCAGGAGCGCGAGTTCGCTTCGGAGAGCCGCGGCTACACCGCGACCAAGCACCAGCGCGAGGTCGGCACCGGCTACTTCGACAACATCGCGACGGCGCTGAACCCGGAGAGCTCGACCACCGCGCTCAAGGGCTCCACCGAAGAAGCCCAGTTCCACTGATCCCGGCCGCGGCCTGACGACGAAAACCCCCATCGTCGTCAGGCCGCGTCCTTCCCCCTCTTTCCTTCCCTGCCCACAGCTCGCGGAGGCACCCCATGGTTGATCGGCTGAACTACCGCATCGAGGTCACCGGGCCGGTCGAGGGCCGGTTCGCGGAGATCCTGACCCCGGCGGCACTCGACTTCCTGGCCAAGCTGGACAACACGTTCGCCGGACGCCGGCGCGAGCTGCTCGACGCCCGCCGCGTGCGGCGCGAAGAACTGCAGTCCGGGGAGAAGCCGCTCGGCTTCCTGCCCGAGACCCGCCGGATCCGCGACGACGAGTCGTGGCACGTCGCCCCGACCGCGCCGGGCCTGGAAGACCGCCGCGTCGAGATCACCGGCCCCACCGACCGCAAGATGACGGTCAACGCGCTGAACTCCGGCGCCAAGGTCTGGCTGGCGGACTTCGAGGACGCGACGTCGCCGACGTGGCACAACGTCATCGACGGCCAGATCAACCTCTACGACGCCATCCGCCGCAACATCGACTTCACCACCGAGGCCGGCAAGCGGTACACGATCGGCGACGAGCCCGCGACGATCGTCGCGCGCCCCCGCGGCTGGCACCTGGTGGAGAAGCACATCCGCATCGACGGCCGCCCCGTGTCGGCGAGCCTGGTCGACTTCGGCCTGTTCTTCTTCCACAACGCGCGCCAGCTGCTCGCCCGCGGCGTCGGCCCGTACTTCTACCTGCCGAAGCTGGAAAACCATCTCGAAGCACGCCTGTGGAACGACGTCTTCCTGCTGGCGCAGCGCGAGCTGGGCATCCCGCGCGGCACCATCCGCGCGACCGTGCTGATCGAGACGATCACCGCCGCGTTCGAGATGGACGAAATCCTCTACGAGCTGCGCGAGCACGCGGCCGGCCTCAACGCCGGTCGCTGGGACTACATCTTCAGCATGATCAAGAATTTCGCCGCGCACGGCGCCGATTTCGTCCTGCCGGACCGCGCGCAGGTGACCATGACCGTGCCGTTCATGCGGGCCTACACCGAGCTGCTGGTGCGCACCTGCCACCGGCGGCGCGCGCACGCCATCGGCGGCATGGCCGCGTTCATCCCGAGCAAGGACCCGTCGGTCAACGCGACCGCGGTCGAGAAGGTCCGCGCCGACAAGGAACGCGAGGCCGGCGACGGTTTCGACGGCTCGTGGGTCGCGCACCCCGGCCTGGTCCCGGTCTGCCGCGAGGTCTTCGACGGCGTGCTCGGCGGCTGGCCGAACCAGCTCGGCAAGCTGCGCGACGACGTCCACGTCACCGCCGAGGACCTGCTCGACGTGGCCAGCGCCGGCGGCGAGGTCACCGAAGCGGGCGTGCGCGCGAACATCAACGTCGCGCTGCGCTACGTCGACGCGTGGCTGCGCGGCACCGGCGCGGCGGCGATCCACAACCTCATGGAGGACGCGGCCACCGCGGAGATCGCGCGCTGCCAGATCTGGCAGTGGATCCGCAACGGCACGAAGCTCGAGGACGGCACGGCGTTGACCCGCGAACTGGCGGTCGAATTCCTGGACGACGAACTCGCGTCGGTCCGCGCCGAACTCGGCACGGGCAACCGCCTCGACGACGCGTACGAGATCTTCACCGAGACCGCGCTGGGCGAGAAGCTGCCGAGCTTCCTCACCACGGGTGCCTACGCGCGGTACCTCACGGACGCCCGGTAGCAGGGCTCTGTTCGTTGCGCTCTCAACGGTAGGGAGTGCTTCGAACTCCGTTCGATGTGCTCTCAGCGGTAAAGAGTGCTTCGAGCATCCGGTCGCCCCTACCTGACGAGGGGCGACCGGATTCCACACTGTTGGGATGGTGTGGGTCCGAACCGGTCCCGGTGGCGGCGGCTCCCCGCCCCCGGGACCGGTTCATTTTCGTTTTCGGGTTCAGCTGCCGCCGCAGGACCCCATATTTCGATCTCCAGGCAACCCCCGCGCCCGCCCACCCCGTTCCACAGGTGTGGGGGCGACGAGGAGGAACTGGTGAAACGGTCGGAAGAGTCGGGGTACCGCGACTACGTCACGACCCGGATGGAAGTGATGCGCCGCACGGCCTTCCTCCTGTGCCGGGACTGGCACCTCGCCGACGACCTGGTGTCGATCACGATCGGCAAGCTGTACCGGCACTGGCCACGGGCCCGGCAGGTGCAGCACCTCGACGCCTACGTCCGCCGGATCCTCGTGCGGACGTGGCTGGACGAGAAGGCCAGGGCGTGGCGGCGGGAGGAGCCGGCGGAGACGCTGCCGGAGCCACCGGTGCTGCCCACCGACGACGTCCTCGAGCGGCTCGGCCTATTGGAACTGCTCGACGCGCTGCCGCCGCGGCGCCGGGCCGCGGTGGTGCTCCGCTACTACTGCGACCTGTCCATCGAGGAGACCGCCGAGATCCTGGAGTGTTCGCCCGGGACCGTGAAGAGCCAGACCGCGCGGGGGCTCGACTCGCTGCGCGCGCTCGTCGCCGCGAGTCAGAGCTGATGGAGGAAAAATGAGCAGGGAGCAGTTCGACGCGGCCATCGGCGTCGTCCCGCCGTCCACTGTCGACGTCGAGGCGGTGCTGGACCGCGAACGCCGGCGGGCACGGGTCCGCCGCGTGGCGAACCCGTGGACCGCCGCCGGCGCGGGTGTCGCGGCGGTGGCTGCCGGCGCAGTGTTCGCCCTCGCGCCGGGTGATCCGGCGCCGAGCTTCGCGCAACCAGGAGCGGCCGCGCCGCCCCCGTCGGCCGACGCGTGCAAGCTCCTCCCGCGAACGACCGGGGCTCCGCTCCCGGAGAAGGCGACGGTGGTGGCGGACCGGCTGACGACGGTGCTCACCGACGCCGTGAAGCAGCGGGTCGCCGCGGGTACGACGCTCGGCGTCCACCCGCTGGGGCAGTACCCGAAGGGAACCCAGCACGGGCCGCTGGCCTTCTACCACGTCTTTTCCGCGGTGGTGTCGAGGGACAGCACGTGTAGCGGCGGCGAGGACTACTTCATGGCCGCGGCGTCGACGGCGGAAAAGGCGCGCAAGGGCAACGTCTGGGCCATCGTCACCCGGCTCGGCGGCAATGCCACCCCGCAAACCGAGTGCACCCCGCCGCCGGACCAGACCAAAGGCACGTGCCACCGCCGGACCGGGCCGCACGGCGAGACGATCGTCGAGGTGACCCTCACCATCGAGGAGGGCCCGACGGTCAACCGGGTGAACGTCACCAAGCCCGACGGCACCGGCGTCATCGTCGAGGCCCAGAACACCGCCCGGGACGCGAAGCTGGGTGATGCGCCGGACATGCCGTCGCCGCCCTTGAGCCTCGGCCAGCTGGCGGAGGTGGCGCTCGATCCGGGGCTGACGCTCTACCCCTGAGCGGCCAGCAGGACCTTCGCGGCTTCGCCGGCCGTGTCCGCTTCGCCCGCGTCTCCGGTGATCGCGGCGAGCACGGTCGCGCCCTCCATGAGCGCGAACAGCTGGTCGGCGAGGCTCGGGTCCGCGACGAGGCCGCGCAAGTAGGCCCGGACCTCGTCTTTGTGCTTGCGGATCGCGGCGGCGATACCGGGGGTGGGCTCGCCGAACTCGCCGAAGGAGTTGATGAACGCGCAGCCGCGGAAGCCCGGCTCGGCGAACCAGTTCTTCAGCCAGGCGAACACCGCCAGGGGGTCGTCGCCGCGGGCGTGGACGAAATCGCGCAACGAGCCGCGCCAGCGTTCGTCGCGGCGAAGCAGGTACGCCTCCACGAGGTCACTCTTCGCCGGGAAGCACTGGTAGAGCCGCTTGAGCGAGACGCCGGAGCGTTCGCGGACGGCGTCCATCCCGACCGCTTGCACGCCCTGGGCGTAGAAGAGGTCCTCGGCGGCCTCCAGCAGCCGGTCGGTCGCCTCCGTGGAATCCATGTCACCTGCCCCTGGCGCTGAGAATGATCGTTCTCTAGTCTAGCGGGAGCAGTGGAGAACGCACGTTCTCCGCGTCCGGAAGGAGCCGTCATGACCCCGCGCCCGCCGTTCCCGCCCTTCGACGAAGACACCGCCCGCCAGAAGGTCCAGGCCGCCGAAGACGCGTGGAACACCCGCGACCCCGAGCGTGTCTCGCTCGCGTACACGGAGGACTCGGTCTGGCGCAATCGCGACCGTCACGTCGTCGGACGCGCGCGGATCGTCGAGTTCCTCACCGAGAAATGGGCGCGCGAGCTGGACTACGCCCTGCGCAAGGAGCTGTGGGGTTTTCGCGGCAACCGCATCGGCGTCCGGTTCCAGTACGAGTCCCGGACCGCCGAGGGGCAGTGGTTCCGCAGTTACGGCAACGAGCTGTGGGAGTTCAGCGACGAAGGCCTGATGCGCCGCCGCGAAGCGAGCATCAACGACGTCCCGATCGCCGAAGCCGACCGCCGCATCTTCGGCCCACGACCGGAATCGGAACACGGCGTCCTGTTGCCGGTCTTTTAGGAGGCCGAGCCGTCCCCGGTCCGGGGAGCGCCGTGGGGGAGGACCTTCACCTGGCCGGGCCGGGGCTTCGCAGCCAGCACCGTGAAGTGCACGGTCAGCGGTTTCCTCGCGCAGCGGACGGAGACCGGATAAGTGCCGGGCGCGACGGCGGCGACGACGCTTTCGCCGAAAAGCGCCCACGGCTGGTGTCCCTCGGCGTTGCGGTCCAACGGCGCGGTGACGCGCAGGGCCTTGGTCGTGATCGGGCTCGCTTCGCCTTCGCACGCGACGGTGAGGGACACCTTCTCGCCGGGATGTCCACTGTAGACGGACAGGTTCAGCCAGGTGGGCAGCGGTGGCGGTGTGGTGGTCTGCGCGGCGGCCGCCGGAGTGAGCGCGAGCAGACCGGCCGCGGTGAGGGAGAGGATCTTCATGATGACCTCGCGGAGTTTCGGTTCGTGTCGTAAGGGCGTTTGTGCAGGCCAGCGGGTTGTCAGCCGAGATCCGACTGTGACGCTGAGTCCGCCCTGAGCGGAACTTGGGCCGCCCGCCGGTCCGCGTCCGGGTCCGGCTGGTGACCGGAACCCGGTGAACCGGACGAACCGATCACGGAAGGCGAATACGTATCGGCCCGTGCTGTTCCGCTTATTGTTTCCCCGGGAGGCGGCGCGGATGCTCGCTGCGAGGCGCCGATCGCGCCACCGTTTCCCGAGGAGTCCCCATGACCTGCAGGTTCAGAGCTGCCGCCGCCACCCTCATCGTCCTGTTTTCGCTCGCGTTCGCCGTGGACGGAATCACGACCACGACCGTTTCGGCCGCTCCGGCCTGCGTCCGGCCCTGCCGGTTCTGAGCGGGCGGCTACCTAGACTTCCGGGATCTCGGCCGGCACCGGTTCGAAGGCGTTGCCGGTCGCGATCTTGGGCCGGGGCAGTTCGACCGGCTCACCCGGCTTCGCCCGCCGGTAGACGTCGGCGGTCGCTTCGGCGATCCGGCCCCAGTCGAAGTCCGCGGCCAGCCGGGACTGCGCGGCCCGGGCCCGCTCGGCCGCGGCCCCGGCGTCGGAGAGCACCGTTGTCACCGCGGCGGCCAGCGCGGCGACGTCCCCGGGGCTGAACGCCAGCCCGGTCTCCCCGTGGACGACGACCTCGCCGAGCCCGCCGGCCGTCGACGCCACCAGCGGTGCCTTCGCGGCCGCGGCCTCCAGCGCGACGATGCCGAACGGCTCGTACCGGCTCGGCAGCACGACGGCGTCGGCCGCGGCCAGCGCCGCCCGGAGATCGCGATCGGAGAGGTGCCCGACGAAATCCACCGCGCGCCGCACCCGCAGCTTCCGCGACTGCTCGACCAGCTCGTCGAAGTGTCGTCCTTTTCCGGCCACGACCACGCGGGTGCCCGGGTGGCGGCGCCGGATGCGGGGAAGGGCGGCCAGGAGATCCTGCACGCCCTTTTCCCACTCGAGTCGTCCGAAATAGAGCAACAGGGGAGCACCGGCCGGGCTGTAGACCTCGCGGGCGCGGGCGATCTCGTCCGCGGGCACCTGCCAGCCGCGCTCCTCGATGCCGTTGTGGATCACCGTGACGTCGGCCGCCTCGACCTCGAAGAGGTACGCGACCTCGCGACGCATCGCCTGCGAGCAGGTGATCAGCGCGTCGGCGCGGTTCGCGAGCCACCATTCGACCGAGTGGACCTGCTGGTTCAGCGGGTGCGACAGCCAGCCGGAGTGCCGTCCCGCCTCGGTCGCGTGGATGGTGCCGACCAGCGGCACCCGCGCCGCCTCGGTGATCGCGATGGCCGGGTGGGCGACCAGCCAGTCGTGCGCGTGGACGACGTCGGGCTGCCAGGTGCGCAGCAGGTCCTGCGCGGCGCGGATCATGGCGTGTCCCATGGCCAGCGTCCAGGCGACGAGGTCCCGTTCGAACGTCACGTGCATCGGGTCTTCGGCGACCCGGATGACCCGCACGCCCTCGACGACGCGGTCGGTGCGCGGGTGCGTCCCGGCGTCGGTGCCCGCGGCGTGCCGGCAGAGCACGACGACCTCGTGGCCCTGGCGGGCGAGGTGGGTAGCGAGCGCGTGGACGTGCCGGGCCAGGCCCCCGATGGCCACGGGCGGGTACTCCCAGGACAGCATCAGCACTCGCATGCGCAGAGGTTACTCGCGAGTCAGTAGGCCTCGGCGCGCCCGTGCTGGCGAAGTATTCACATGTGATCTCGATCACTGGCCGGTGTGCGGATCTCTGCGACCATCGACCGGGATGACTCCCGACAAGGACCCCGGCTGGCGCCGGCTCGACCCGCCCCTGCCGACCCCGTGGAGCGCCGACGTCGCTCCGGACAACGCCCTGCCCGAGTACCCGCGGCCCCAGCTGACGCGGCCTCGCTGGCTGAACCTCAACGGCGTCTGGGAGTACGCGGGCTGGCCGTCGTCGCCGGATGAACCACGGCCGTCCGGGTACGCCGAGCGCATCCTGGTCCCGTTCCCGCCGGAATCGGCGTTGTCCGGAATTCGGCGACGCGACGAAGTCCTCTGGTACCGGCGCGTTTTCGAAGTCCCCGCCGACTGGCGCGGCTCACGGGTCCTCCTGCACTTCGGCGCGGTCGACCAGACGGCGAAGGTCTGGGTCAACAACCAGCTCGTCGCGACCCACGAAGGCGGGTACACGGCGTTCAGTGCGGACGTCACCGACGTCCTGCGTGCTTCGGGACCGCAGGAGCTGACCGTCCGCGCCGAGGACCGCACCGACATCGAGCCCTTCCCGGTCGGCAAGCAGCGCAACGCGCCCGGCGGGATCTGCTACACCCCGTCGTCCGGAATCTGGCAAACGGTGTGGCTGGAGCCGGTCCCCGAGACCAGGATCGAACGGCTGGACCTGACTCCGGACTTGACCGGCGTGACGGTCTTCCCGCAGGTCACCGGCGGTGCCGAGGTCGTTGTCGTTCTTTCGGCAAACGGCACCGAGGTGGCGCGGGCCTCGGGTGCGGCCGGGACGTCGGTGCGCGTGGACGTTCCTTCGCCGCGCCTCTGGACGCCCGACGACCCGCACCTCTACTCGCTGCGCGTCCAGCTGCTCGACGAGCATGGTTCGGTTTCGGACGAGGTCGGCGGATACGCCGGTCTCCGGACGATCGGCCTGGTCCCGGACCCGCAGGGCCGCCCGCGGATCGCCCTCAACGGCCGGGTCACCTTTCTGCACGGACCGCTCGACCAGGGCTACTGGCCGGACGGCATCTCCACCGCGCCCACCGACGACGCCCTGCGGTTCGACCTCGAGAAGACGAAGGAGCTGGGCTTCAACTTCGTCCGCAAACACGTCAAGGTCGAGCCGGCCCGCTGGTACTACTGGGCCGACACGCTGGGCTTGCTCGTCTGGCAGGACATGCCGTCGCTGACCGTGTCGTTCGACGGGCCGCCGGGGATCGCGCCGGACCCGGTCCCGCGGGCGCGCGAGCGGTTCGAGGCCGAGCTGGCCGAAATGGTGACGCAGCTGCGAGCGGTCCCGTCGATCGTCGGCTGGGTCCCGTTCAACGAGGGCTGGGGCGAGTTCGACACGGCCCGTGTCGCGGAATCGGTCAAAACCCTCGACCCGACGCGGCTGGTCATCGCGAACAGCGGCGTCAACTGCTGTTTTTCGCGGCCGGACAGCGGCGCGGGCGACGTCTACGACGACCACACGTACGTGGGCCCGGGGTCGCCGTCGGTGCGCGACGGCCGCGCGATCGTCGACGGCGAGTACGGCGGCCTCGGTCTGGTTCTGGACGACCACTGCTGGCCCGGCCCGCCCAACGCGTACGAGATGACGCCGACGCGGGAGCGGCTGACCGAGCGCTACGCCGAGGTGAGCGCGGCCCTCGAGCGAGTGGTGGTGGACCGCGGCTTGTCCGGGGCCGTCTACACCCAGACGACGGATGTCGAAAACGAGGTCAACGGGCTGCTCACCTACGACCGTCGCGTGGTGAAGGTGGACCCGGCCGTGGTCGCGAAGTGCGTGCGAGCCGTGATCGAAGCGGGCTCGTCCTGATTTCGACCACAGCCGGTCCTCACCTCGGCATCAAGCCGGCAGCGACGCCTCGATCGCCTTGACGACCGCCTCGTCCTCGGGCTCGGTGCGCGGCCGGAACCGCGCCAGGACCTCCCCGTCCGCGCCGACGAGGAACTTCTCGAAGTTCCACTGGACGTCGCCCGCCGCGCCCTCGGCGTCGGCGGTCTCGGTCAGCTCGGCGTAGAGCGGGTGGCGACCTTCGCCGTTGACGTCGATTTTCTCGAACAGCGGGAACGTGACGCCGTAGGTCGTCGAGCAGAACGTCTGGATCTCGGCCGCGCTGCCCGGTTCCTGCCCGGCGAACTGGTTGCACGGGAATCCGACGACGGAGAAGCCCTGCTCGCCGAAGCGTTCCTGCAGCCGCTCGAGACCGGAGTACTGCGGGGTCAGGCCGCACTTGGACGCGACGTTGACCACGAGCAGCGCCTTGCCCGCGAACTCGCCCAGCGAGCTGTCGTGCCCGTCGAGGGTCTTGAGCGGAATCTCGTGGATCCCCATAAAAGTTCCTTTCAGTCGTGCTTCAGCGCCCGGGCGTCGAGGTGCCCGAACGGTCCGTCGTCGGCGCGGTAGGCGGCGGCGAGCTCAACGGCGCGGGCGCGATCGCCGCGGCGCAGCAGCCCGGCCAGCGCGTCGAAGCGCTCGGTGTGGACCGCCGCGCGACGACGTGCGTAGTCCGCGGCCGAGTCCTTGGTGACCATGAACGCCCAGTCGCTTTCCAGCGCCAGCATCGCCTCGGCGACGGCCTGGTCGGCGACGGTGTCCCGGGCCGTCCGGTCCAGCCCGGCGACCAGGTCGAGCAGCCGGTCCTGCAGCGCCGCGTTGGCGGCGACCATGTCCTTGACCTGCTCGCCGTCCCAGACGCGCCAGTCCTTGCCAGACCCCCACGACGACGAAGGCAGGTCGATCGGCTCGCCGACGTGGCCGGCTTCCATCGCGCCCTTCAGCGTCGTCACCCGCACGCCGGCCTCGGGCAGCGCGCGCAGCACGCCTTCCAGCCACGCCGGTCCTTCGTGCCACCAGTGCCCGAACAGCTCCGTGTCGTACGCGGCGACCACGAGCGCCTCACGCCCGTGTTGCCGCTTCAGCGACCGCAGGCGCGTCACGACGGTCTCGACGAAGTCCTTGACGTGCGTCCGCAGCACGTCGGCGGCGAGCGCCGGATCGTAGGGCGCCTTGTCCTGCGGCTCGACCGTCTTGCCGGTGACCCGCGCCGCCTTGAGGCCGACCTCGTGCTGCCACGTGTGGAAGTCGCGGTAGGCGGCGTGGCCGGGGTAGCCGGCCTTCGGCGACCAGACGCGGTAGGTGACCTCGAGGTCCCGGCCGAACGCGAGGACGTCGGTGTCGCCGACCGGCCGGGCGGCCCAGGACTCGCCGCGCAGCGACGGGCCGTCGACCAGGAACCGCCGGACGCCGGCCGCCGCGTAGTCGTTTTCCATACCAGGCGCGTAGCCGCACTCGGGGGCCCAGATCCCCTCCGGCCGCGTCCCGATCCGCAGGGCCGTGTCGGCGAGACCGGCGTTCAGCGCGAACTCGCGCACCCGCGGGTCCAGCAACGGCTGGAACGGGTGGGCGAGCGGGCCGCCGAGCAGCTCGATGGTCGAATTGTCGACCAAGGACCGCAGGACCGGGGAGAACCCGTGCCGCCACCGCGTCCCGAGCTCCTCGGCCGCGCGGACGGCGGTCCGGTGCTCGGCCGCGGCGAGCTCGCGCAGCAGCGGGTCGCCGCGCCACAGCGTCGCCGCGTGCTGGGCCCGCAGCTGCCAGTGGCCGAGCCAGTCGTGAAACGCGCGAATGCTGTACGGGTCGTCGAGCTGCGCGGCGAGCACAGGCGTCACGCCCAGCGTCAGCACGTCGCGGCGGCCTTCGTCGGCGAAGCGCTCCAGGAGCTCGACCATCGGCAGGTAGGAGTGCGCCCACGCCTGGTAGAGCCATTCCTCGCCGACCGGCCAGTTCCCGTGGTGCGGCAGCCACGGCAGGTGGCTGTGCACGACGAGGCAGAAGGTGCCCTCGCTCATCGGCGCACCGCCACGGCGATCAGGTCGAGGCTGGCGTCCAGGTCGTCGCCGTGGATGTCGAACCCGGTGGCCTCGATCGCGGCGACGTCGGCGAGCAGGGCTTCCGGCCACTCGGCCTGGCCCGGCAGCTTGCCCATGACCACGTCGAGCTGGGCGTCGATGATCGAACCGCCGTACCGCTCGTCGAGGGCGCGCACGGCCCGGCCGTGGTGCAGCCCGTGCAGCGATTCGACGGCGAAGCCGGCGTCGGTGAGCAGCCCGGCCAGTTCGGAGGGCGCCAGCTCGCGCGTGTGGAACGGGTTCAGCGGCGTGTCGCTGTCCGGGGTGAAGGTCAGCCGGTTCGGCGTCGTGACCAGCAGCTTGCCGTTTTCCGACAACACGCGCCGGCACTCGGCGAGGAACCCGGCCTGGTCCCACAGGTGCTCGATGACCTGAAAGTTGGCGACGACGTCGACCGCGCCGTCCCGGACCGGGAGGAAGGCCAGGTTCGCCCGCGCGACGGCGACCTCGGGGTAGCGGCGGGCGACGTGCTCGGTGGTCGGGACGTCGTAGTCCAGCGCGAGCACCCGGCGGGCCGTCGTGGCGAGGAGGCTCGCGCCGTAGCCCTCGCCGCAGCCGGCTTCGAGGACCATCGCGTCCGCGCAGTGGGGGAGCAGGGCGGCGTACGCGGCTTCGTGGCGCCTGAACCAGTAGTTCTCCTCGGCGATGCCGGGGACGGTCCGCTCGCCGGTCAGGTGCAGCGCCTCGGCCCGGGTGGCTGGGGTGGTCACCTCCGCGACCCTAGCGGGTGTCACGTCCGGCACCGCCGTCTCGTTCCGTGGTCATGCAACGGACCATCACCCGCGTACTGCTCGTCGTCTTCGGCTTGGTCGAGGCCGTGGTCGGAATCTGGCCACTCGGGTCGCCGACCGGCTTCTACCAGGACTTTCCCGGCTTCCGTGCCGGCTGGGTTTCGATGGACGGGCCGTTCAACGAGCACCTCCTGCGCGACTTCGGCGGGCTCAACCTGGCGCTCGCGGCCCTGCTGATCGGGGCCGCCGTGATCGGCACCACAGCGGTGGCGCGGCTCGCGGCCGTCTCGGCGCTGCTGTTCGGCGTCCCGCACTTCCTCTACCACCTCGGCCACGTCGGGCACTTCGAGCGGATCGACCAGGTCCTCATCGTGGGGACGACCGGGCTGGGGGTGCTGCTGCCGCTCGTGGTCCTGCTGGTCCCGGCGCGGCGGGTCAGCCCACCGGCGACACCGTGATGCCGAGCGCGCCGGGGCCGAGGTGCGCGCCGATGACCGTGCTCGCTTCGACGACCATGCTCTCGACCATCGCCGGCACCCGGCGTTCGATCTGCCTGCCGATCTCCAGTTCGTGATCGCTGGCACCGAACCGGGTCACGGCGATGTCGGCGCGGAACCCGCCGGACTTCTTCACCGCGAGGTCGACCATCTTCGCCAGGGCGCGCTTGGTGCCGGGCACCCGGGCGAGCGGCGCGACCTCGCCGTCCTTGACCGTGAGCAGCGGTTTGATCGAAAACGCACTACCGAGCATGGCCTGGGCGGCGCCGATCCGGCCGCCGCGGCGGAGGTACTCGAGGGTGTCGACGTAGATGAACTCGGTGCTCGTGGTGCACCGGCGTTCGGCGGCCTCGATGACCCGGTCGGCGTCCGCGCCGGCCGCGGCGGCCCGCGCGGCCGACACGGCGGCGAAGCCGAGGCTCATGCCGGTGGTCCGGCTGTCGAGGACGTGCACCGGGATGCGGACCTGCTGGGCGGCCTCCCGGGCCGCGCGGACGGTGTCGGACATGCGGCCGGAGATGTGGATGCTGACGATGGCGGTCGCGCCGGCGGTGGCTGCCTCCTGGTAGGCCCAGAAGAACGCCCCCGGGTCCGGGGGCGCCGTGGCGATCACCTGCCCGGCTCTCATGGCGTCGATCACTTCGCCGCGGTCGAAGCGGTTTTCGTCGTCGTAGTGGCTTCCCAGGCTGAGCTGGATCTGGACGACGCCGATGGCCCAGCGAGAAGCGACGAGGTCGGGCAGGCAGGAGCTCGAGTCGGTGATGACGGCGATGCGCGCGGGCATGGTGGAGAAGGTTAATGCCGGACACCCACCGCGAGTAGGCCGTGGTTGGTCCGATCGGACGAACGGCAGTTCGGGTGGGGTAACCGGTCAACTACCGGGACGATGGTCCCACTAAATTGCCCATCCAGGTGAATGACGTCACCTCGACGGGTCCCGCGCGCCGATTGGTCCTAATCTACCGGCCAGTAGAGCACTGTCCCGTGGTCGTCCGCGGGCCACGAACCGGGAGGTCGAAGCAGACCCATGACCAACATCGTCGTCCTGGTCAAGCAGGTACCGGACACCTACTCGGAGCGGAAGCTCAACGGGTCCGACCACACCCTTGACCGCGAATCCGCCGACGCCGTGCTCGACGAGATCAACGAGAAGGCCGTCGAAGAAGCGCTGAAGATCAAGGAAGCCGGCGAGGGCGAGGTCACCGTGATCTCGGTGGGCCCCGACCGCGCGACCGACGCCATCCGCAAGGCGCTGTCCATGGGCGCCGACAAGGCCATCCACGTCTCCGACGAGGCGCTGCACGGCTCCGACGCGATCGCCACCGCCAAGGTGCTCGCCGCCGCCATCGGCAAGGTCGAGGGCTTCGACCTGGTCATCGCCGGCAACGAGTCGTCCGACGGCCGCGGTGGTGCCATCCCGGCGATCCTCGCGGAGCTGCTGGGCCTGCCGCAGGTCACCTACGTGCGTGAGCTGACCGTCGAGGGCTCGACGATCAAGGCCACCCGTGAGACCGAGGACGGCCTCACCCACCTCGAGGCGAGCCTGCCCGCGATCGTGAGCGTCGGCGAGAAGATCAACGAGCCGCGCTACCCGTCGTTCAAGGGCATCATGGCCGCGAAGAAGAAGCCGGTCGAGACGTTCACCATCGCCGACCTGGGCATCGACGCGGGCGAGGTCGGTCTCGCCAACGCGTGGTCCACGGTGACCGAATCCTCGCCGAAGCCGCCGCGCACCGCCGGCGAGAAGACCGAGGACGAGGGCGACGGCGGCACCAAGGTCGCCGAGTACCTGGTCGGCCAGAAGCTCATCTGACAACGGCTCTTCGAGGAGGAAGTAGAACCATGGCTGAAGTACTCGTCCTCGTCGACCACGTCGACGGTGAGGTCAAGAAGGTCACGCTCGAGCTGCTGACCGCCGCCCGCGCGCTCGGTGAGCCGTCGGCCGTCGTCGTCGGCCCGACCGGGACCGCCGCCAAGGCGAAGCAGGCGCTGGCGTCGCACGGCGCCGCCAAGGTGTATGTCGCGGAAGGCGACGACGCCGCGAACTACCTGGTCACGCCCAAGGTCGACGTGCTCGCGGCGCTCGCGCAGCAGGCGTCCCCGGCCGCCGTGCTCGTCACCGCCAGCGGTGAGGGCAAGGAGGTCGCCGCCCGCCTGGCCGTGCGCCTGGGCTCCGGCCTGATCTACGACGCCGTGGGCGTCAACGGCGACGGCGTCATCGACCAGTCCATCTTCGGTGGCGCGTTCTCGGTCAAGTCCAAGTCCGCGAAGGGCGCGCCGGTGGTCTCGATCCGCCCGGGCGCGGTCGAGGCCGAGCCCGCCGAGGGCGCGGCGGCCGAGGAGACCGTCGAGCTCCCCGCGGTCGACGCGGCGAAGGCCACCAAGATCACCGGCGTCGAGCCGGTGACCGGTGGTGACCGGCCGGAGCTGACCGAGGCCTCCATCGTGGTGTCCGGTGGCCGTGGTGTCGGCTCGGCGGAGAAGTTCGACGTCGTCGAGAAGCTGGCCGACTCGCTCGGCGCGGCTGTCGGCGCGTCGCGTGCCGCTGTCGACTCGGGTTACTACCCGGCGCAGTTCCAGGTCGGCCAGACCGGCAAGACGGTCTCGCCGCAGTTGTACATCGCGCTCGGCATCTCCGGCGCGATCCAGCACCGCGCGGGCATGCAGACGTCGAAGACGATCATCGCCGTCAACAAGGACCCGGAGGCGCCGATCTTCGAGATCGCCGACTTCGGCATCGTCGGCGACCTGTTCAACGTCGCGCCGCAGCTGACCGAGGCGGTCGCGAAGCGCAAGGGCTGATTTCCAGCTTCGTCGAAGGGCCTCCCGGGACGTTCCGGGAGGCCCTTCGCGCATTCAGGCACCTGAGAAGAGCCTGAGAACCCGCCATTAACTGAACGTGCACTAATCGGTCATCGGATGGCACTCTCCGCGGCTTCCTCCGCGCGGGTAAACCTTGACCATGACGACGTCACAGCTCCTCGTCAGCACTGATCAGGCGGGTAACGAGCTCCCCGCCGACGCCCCTCGGTACTCACTTCTCGTCGCGCACGCGAACGACGAAGTGGTTGCGGCGCAGAAACTGCGCCACCTGGTTTTCGCCGAGGAAATGGGCGCGCGCCTCCACTCCCCGCGGCCCGGTCTCGACATCGACGAGTTCGACGAATTCTGCGACCACCTCGTGGTCCGCGACGACAACACGGGCGAGATCGTCGGCTGCTACCGGATGCTCCCGCCGGACCGCGCCGCCCAGGCCGGAAAGCTCTACGCGGACAGCGAATTCGACCTGACCGCGATCGAGGGCCTGCGACCGTCGCTGGTCGAAACCGGCCGGTCGTGCGTGCACCCGGACCACCGCAGCGGCGCCGTCGTCAGCCTGGTCTGGGCGGGGATCGCCCGCTACATGCTGCTTTCCGGCCACCGCTACCTCGCCGGCTGCGCTTCGGTCCCGCTGGTGGACGACGGTTCCTTCGCCGCCGGCGTGTGGGACGTCCTGCGCGCCAAGCACTACTCCGACGAGGCCACGCGCGTCGCACCGTTGATCCCGTGGGACACCTCGGGCATCGAGCGCCCGGCGCGGCCCACGCTGCCGCCGCTGATCAAGGGCTACGTCCGGCTCGGCGCCAAGGTCTGCGGGCCGCCGGCGCTCGACGTCGACTTCGGCGTCGCGGACTTCTTCGTCCTCCTGGACCTGCACAACGTCGACGAGCGGTACCTCAAGTTTTTCCTCGGGGTCCAGGGATGAGCCACGCTTGGATGCCGTCGTCGCCCTGCGGCGACGGCTGCCTCACCGCCGACGACCCGGTGGTCGGTCTTCCGCGACGGGTTCTGCGCTTCGGGGCGGCGATCTCGGTCGTGCTCGCGGCACTGGTGTTCGCGCCCTTGCTGCTGGTCGCCCCAGGCCGCGAGCGTCTGCTTCGGCTGATCTTCCTCGGCGTGCTGCGGGCGTTCGGCGTCCGCCTGGACATCCGGGGCGGCGCCGATTTCCTGACCGCGCCCGCCGGCCGTGGCGCACTGGTGGTGAACAACCACATCTCGTGGCTGGACATCGTCGCGATCAACGCGCTGCGGCCGATGCGCGCGCTGGCCAAGAAGGAGATCGCGGGCTGGCCGGTGCTCGGCGGCCTGGTCCGCCGCGGCGGCAGCATCTTCCTCGACCGCGAACGGCTGACGACGTTGCCCGCCACGATGGCGTCGCTGGCCGACGCGCTGAGGACGGGCTCGCTGGTGAGCGTCACCCCGGAGGGCACCACGTGGTGCGGCCTGGCGTCGGGCCGCTTCACGACGGCGACGTTCCAGGCGGCCATCGACGGTGGTGTCCCGGTGCGCCCGATCGCGTTGCGGTACCGCCTCGCCGACGGCCGCGAGACCAGCCGCCCGGCGTTCATCGGACCGGAGTCGCTGGTCGCCTCCCTGCGCCGGGTCGCGGCCCTGCGCGGTCTGGTGCTCGAGATCCACGTCTGCCCGGAGATCGCCCCAGGCCGCGCGGAAACCCGCCGCGAACTGGCCGCCCTCGCCGAGGCGGCGGTCCATTCCGCACTGGGAACGGTGCAGATCCCGGCCCAGCAGCGGCGGCGGACCCCGCGCCGCCAGGCGGCCCCACTGGCTTCGCCTCCCGCGAAGTGATCCGGGCCCTGTCGCCGCGATCCGGCGACAGGCCCGGATTGGGTCCCTTTTCGGTCAGCCGACGGCGATGGTCAACTTTCCGCCAGGGTGCCCGTCCTCGCTTTCGACCTGCGCCGCGGCCGCCTCGGCCAGCGGATAGCTCTTGCCCTGTGCGATGCCGACCCCTCGATCGGTCACCCAGCCGGCGATCCGTGTGAGGACCTCACGGGTCTGCTCGCCCCCGCTGGAAAAGGGGATCCCCAGCTCGAACGCGGCCGCATCGGCGATGGTGACGATCCGGTCCTTGGTACCCCGCAGCTCGACGGACCCCGGCAGCACCCCGTGCCCGGCGGCGTCGAAGACGGCGTCCACCGGCCCCGACGTCACCTCGCGGACCCGCTCCACCCAGCCGTCGCCGTAGCGGACCGGAACGACGCCCAGCGACTTGAGGTCGTCGAGGCTCCGGCTTCCCCCGGTCCCGACGACGGTCACTCCCTGCGCGATCGCCACCTGAGCGGCGAACCGCCCGACCGTGCCGCTGGCGCCGAGGAGCAGCAGCGTCTCACCCTCGCGAACCCCGAGCAGCCCGAGCACGCGAAGCGCGGTTTCGCCGGCGACCGGCAACGCGGCGGCGTCCGCCCACGAAAGGCTCGCGGGCTTCGGCGCGATCGTCTTCGCGAGCGCGTACTCGGCGTAGGCACCGGTCTCCGACCAGCCGAACACCTCGTCGCCCACGGCGAAGTCCGCGCCCTCCCCGACGGCGTCGACGACCCCGGCGACCTCGAGACCGGGGATGTGCGGGAACGGGACCTGGAAATTTTGCTGCATGGCGCCGTTGCGGATCTTCCAGTCGATCGGGTTGACGCCGGCGGCCCGCACGGCCAGCCGCACCTGTCTCGGGCCCGGCTCCGGCGCCGGGACGTCGGACAGCTGCAGGACTTCCGGTCCGCCGTATGCGGAGAAGGTGATCGCTCGCATGGTGTTTTTTCGCTCCTTGGTTCGTGACCTTCGGTTCGAATGTCCTCCCCCGGAAGTCAACTCGCCCGGCGGAGCCGCCGAACCGCCCGGACGAGCAGTGTTCACTAGCCGGACGAGCAGGTCGCCGGACCCCGGACGCGCCTACCTTGGAGGCCATGGACGCTTCCTGGTCGGATCCGCGGCACGTGCTGGACGTCGTCGAGCGGCTCCTGTCGGCACCGCGGCCTCAGTTGCTCAGCCGGTTCACCGCCGAGCTGGCCAGGCTGATCCCGCATCGCGCGGCGGCGATGCAGACGGGCGACTGTCCTCGCAGCCCGCTCAAAGTCATCGGAGATGAAACGATCACGCAGGCCGTGACGAGCGTCGAGCTGCAACGGCTGGTCGACCGCAGCGAGCCGGGCAAGGCCCTGGTGACCGACGGCGTGCTCGGGGGCGTCGAGCGTCGTCTGGTCCTGCTCGCTTCGACACCGGCCGTCGGCCAGGGCGCGGTGATCGCCGTGGTGCCCGAGGCCGCGGAGCCGCCGCCCGCGGAGCTGGAATTGGCGGCCCGGCTGTGGCACATCGTCAGCACCGACGCGGGCCAGCGGGCGACCGACCCGGGCCCGGACGTCCTGGCCGGCAGCCTCGCCGCGGCCTCCGCCCGCGCCCAGGCAATCACCGACCTCGGCCAGACGCACGCGGCAAGCCTGGTCACGCTCCTGTCGGTCCTCCGCTCGAGCCGGCTCCCCGACGCTGTCGCCCGCCGCACCGCGGTCGACCTCGCCGCCGACGCGCTGCTGGAGCTCAAAGGCGTCGTCGACCGCGACCAGGTCCTGTCCGCCGAGCAGACGGACACGGCATTCGGGGTCCTCAAGACCCAGCTGGCCGACCTGGTCCGGCACACGGAAGTCGACGTCGACCTCGTCGACCCCGTGGGCGACGCGTCACTCCCGCAGGACATCGCCCACACCGCACGGACGCTGACCCGCGGCTTGGTGCTAGCGGCGTTGGATCGTGCTGCGACCACGCGCGTGAGGGCGTCCTGGCGCGTGGACGGCTCGGTGCTGCGGATCACGGTCCGCGACGATTGCCCCGAAGTCGCCGACGCGGTCCCGCCCCGTGGCCTGACCGAGCGTCTCACGGCCCTCGGCGGCCACTGGGAGGTCGACGCCGTGCCGACCTGGGGCACGACGGTCACGGCGGCGCTCCCGCTCGGCGTGGCGGAGCCGCCGGAGCTGCGTCCCCTCGATCGGCTCAACCCACGCGAACTGGAAGTCCTGTCGGGCATCTCCCAGGGACTGCGCAACCGGCAGATCGCCGAACAACTGCAGCTCAGCGAGCACACGGTGAAGTTCCACGTCCGGAACATCCTCGACAAGCTCGACGTCAGTTCCCGAGGCGAGGCGGCTGCGCTGGCCCGCGGCTTGCCACTGGAACCGGTGGTGCACCGCTCCGCCTGAATCACCTTGACCTCCAGCGTGCTGGAGGTTGCAAGCTGCTGATCATGGCCTCGACGATCGACTCCGCGCCCCGTCGCCGAAGCGTGCTCTGGAGCGCGGAAAACCGGCTGACCACGATCGCGTTGCTGCTCGTGGTCACGTTGGTCGCGTTCGAGAGCATGGGCGTGGCCACGGCGATGCCCACGCTGGTCGCCGACCTCCACGGGCTGTCGCTCTACTCGTGGCCGTTCACGATCTTCCTGATCTCCAGCGTGGTCGCGACGGTGCTTTCGGGCCGGATCGGCGACCGCCGCGGCCCGGCGCCGGCATTGCTCGCCGGGCCCATTTTGTTCGCAGCCGGTCTGGTGGTGGCGGGAACGGCGAGCGCGATGCCGACGCTCCTTCTCGGCCGCGCGTTGCAGGGCTTCGGCGCGGGACTGCTCCTCGTCTCGGTCTCGCTCCTGATCGCGCTGACGTTCACCGACCACGAACGTCCGGTCATCTACGCCGCGAACGCGGCCGCTTGGGTCCTGCCCGCGGTCATCGGGCCTTCGGTCGCCGGGGTCGTGACGGTCAGCGTCGGCTGGCGCTGGGTCTTCCTCGGCTTGGTTCCGCTCGTGGCAGTCGGCGTGCTCATGCTGGTCGTGGTCGTCCGGCGCTTGCCCGCCCACGAGCCCGCCACGGGTGGGCGACGGGCGAGCGTGACGCAGGCGATCATCGCCGCGCTTGGCGTCGCAGCGTTGACGTGGGCGGCGCAGCACCAGTCACTCGTCGCGCTCGGCTACGGCACGGTCGGACTCATCGCGCTGGGCTACGCGCTCCGGACGCTGCTGCCGTCCGGGACGTTGACTTCCCGTCCCGGCCTGCCGACCGTCATCGCCTCTCGCGCCCTGATCGCCGGAGCGTACGCCGGGATGGAGGCGTACCTCCCGCTGACGATGAGCGCGGTCCACGGTTACAGCCCCGCCCTCGCCGGCCTGCCACTGACGATCACGGCTTTGGGCTGGTCGGCGGCGTCGGCAGCCCAAGGCCGCTACCTCGACTGGTCGCGAGAGGCATCGCTGCGCACCGGCTTCTGGCTGGTCGCGGCCGGCCTGGTGGGCTTCGGCCTGGTTTCGCAGCCGTGGTTCCCCGGCTGGGTCGCCTTCGTGGCCTGCGCGGTCGGCGGCGCAGGCATGGGGATCGCGATGCCCGCGATCTCCGTCCTCCTGCTCCGCTACTCGCCCGAAGGCGAGCGCGGATTCAACACCTCGGCGATGCAGCTCGCGGACTGGGTCGGCTCTGCGCTGCTCATCGGCCTGGGTGGTGTTCTGCTCGGCGCGGTCGGCTCGGTTTTCGACCCGTCGCCGGCGATGACCCTGCTCACGGTGGCCTTGGTGGCGCTCGCGGTGGTGGGCGTCCGGCTGAGCGGGCGGTGGCCGTCAAAGGTGTGACAGGCCACTTCGAGAGCCAGGGTGGACTTCGTCACGCGCTGGAGCGGACTACCCTGGAACAGCGATGACTTATCTCGACCACGCGGCGACCACACCGATGTTGCCCGAAGCCATAGCGGCGATGACCGAGGCGCTACCCACCGTGGGCAACGCCTCGGCGCTGCACTCTTCGGGCCGCCGGGCTCGCCGGATGGTCGAAGAAGCCCGCGAAACCATCGCCGAGGCACTGGGCGCTCGTCCCTCCGAGGTGATCTTCACCGGCGGAGGCACCGAGAGCGACAACCTCGCGATCAAGGGCATCTATTGGGCTCGTCGCGGCGAGCAGAAGCAGCGTCGCCGCATCCTGTGCGGTGCCGCGGAGCACCACGCTGTGCTGGATACCGTCGAATGGCTCGAAGCCCACAGCGGTGCCGAGGTCACGCTGCTGGACGTGGACAGCCAGGGGCGGGTATCGCCTGACGTCCTCCGGGCAGCCATCGCCGCGGATCCTGAGACCGTGGCGTTGGCCACCGTGATGTGGGCGAACAACGAGGTCGGCACGATCAACCCGATTGCCGAGCTGACGGCGGTGTGCGCCGATTTCGATATCCCGTTCCACACCGACGCGGTTCAGGCCGTCGGGGCCGCACCGGTCGACTTCGCCGCCAGCGGCGCCGCAGCACTCACGCTGACCGGGCACAAGCTCGGTGGCCCATTCGGAGTGGGAGCGCTGCTGCTCGGACGTGACGTACCTTGCGCGCCTCTGCTGCACGGCGGTGGCCAGGAACGCAACGTCCGCTCCGGCACCTTGGACGTCCCGGCGATCGTGGGTTTCGCAGCTGCGGTCCGAAGCAGTGTCGCGTCCCGCGCCGACTACGCGAAGCGCGTCGAGGAACTTCGAGACGGGCTCGTCGAGGCCGTTCAACGTGAGGTACCCGACGCCGTCCTCAACGGTGGAGATGGCGAGAGGCTGCCCAGCCACGCCCACTTCACGTTCCCCGGATGCGCTGGCGACAGCCTGTTGATGCTGCTCGACGCCAAGGGCATCGAATGTTCGACGGGATCTGCGTGCACTGCAGGCGTCGCCCAGCCGAGCCACGTGCTGCTCGCCATGGGGGCCGATCCCGCAGCGGCTCGCGGTTCCCTCCGTTTCTCCCTCGGCCACACATCCACCGCCGCGGACGTCGACGCCGTGGCTGCGGAGATCGGTGGCGTCGTCATGCGCGCCCGGCAGGCCGGCCTCGCCGGAATGCGCAAGCAGACTCAGAAGCAAGAGGTGTAAGGCAATGCGGGTTTTGGCCGCGATGAGCGGAGGAGTGGACTCGGCGGTCGCCGCGGCGCGCGCGGTCGACGCCGGGCACGACGTCGTTGGTGTGCACTTGGCCCTGTCGGCCAAACCGGGAACTCTGCGGACCGGCTCGCGCGGGTGCTGCACGATCGAGGACTCGCATGACGCCCGGCGAGCCGCTGACATCCTCGGCATCCCGTTCTACATCTGGGATTTCGCTGAGCGCTTCACCGAAGAGGTCGTTGAAACCTTCGTCGGCGAATACGCTGCCGGACGCACCCCGAATCCTTGTGTCACCTGCAACGAGAAGATCAAGTTCGAAGCGCTTCTCGAAAAGGCGATGGCGCTCGGGTTCGATGCGGTCGCGACAGGTCACTACGCGCGTCTCACCGTGGTAGACGGTGTGCCTGAATTGCGTCGTAGCGCGGACAGCGGCAAGGACCAGTCGTACGTACTCGCCTCGCTGACACCGGAACAGCTCAGTCACGCCATGTTCCCCCTGGGGGGCTCCTGGAAGACCGACGTGCGCGCCGAGGCGGAACGACGAGGTCTGTCCGTCGCCAACAAGCCCGACAGCCACGACATCTGCTTCATCCCGGACGGCGACACCAAGAAGTTCCTGGAGAACCGGCTGGGACAGCGTCCTGGCGAGCTCGTGGACGCGGAAACGGGAGCCGTCCTCGGGCGGCACACGGGGGTGCACGGGTTCACGGTCGGCCAGCGCAAGGGGCTGGGAATCGATGCTCCGGCGCCGGATGGCCGTCCTCGGTACGTCCTGTCGCTCGAACCGGTGTCGGGCTCCGTCAAGGTCGGCTCCGCGGCCGACCTCGGCGTCACGGTGATCGAGGCTGACCGGGCGATCTGGCCCAGCGGCCGGCCGCTGACCGAACCCACCGAATGCGTGGTCCAGGTCAGGGCCCACGGAGGGATCGTGGAGGCGGTCGCCGACGTGGACAACGACACCATGACGGTGCACTTGCGCGAGCCGCTGCGAGGAGTCGCTCCGGGTCAGGTCGTCGTTCTCTACCGCCCTGATCCCGGCGATGGAGACGTCGTCCTCGGCAGCGCGAAGATTTCCGGCACCCGCTGATCGTCGGTCACTTTCGGGGTTTCTTCCGGAGCCGGTCCGCCTTGCGGCGGCCGGGGTGCATCGACGGCGGTGTCGTCGAATGGACTTGCCCAGTCGGCGTCGCGACGTTGAGGGTGCCGTCCGGCGTGACTTCGTAGTCCCAGCCGGGTTGTCCTTCCAGCTTGCTGTGCCGCGAGCAGTAGGTGACGGCCTGGTCCGCGATACCTCCGGACCCGCCCTTCGTGCGAGTCGCTTTGATCCCGCAGCTCTGTGCGGGGCGCGTGCATCCGGGCTGTCGGCACTCTTGATCGCGAACCTTGATGAACTCGTCCTGCTCGAGCGAGTAGCGCGTCGGGGACAGTTCGACCGCGTGACCGGTTCGCGGATCGGTGAGAACTCGGCGCAGCGTCGTATCGGGCCCGCCGATGATGTGCCGAGCCAGCGCAGACGCGATAGGCCCGCGACCGGCCAACGCCGCCGGCGTCTGATTGAGGCCGAGATAGGTTGCCAGGTCGATGTGCAGGAAGACCTCGGTGCGTTCGCTCGGGCCACCTGAGCCACTGAGCAGCAGATCGATGGCCACGTCCGCTCGGAGCTGATCCAGCGTTCGCGGTTCGTCCGGCGTCTTCAACGCACGGGCTGCTTGGTCGACGCGGGCATAGGCGGCGGTTGCCTTCTCTGTCGGTGCATTGTTGACCGACAAGTGGGTCACGCCGGTGTCTTGGTGGTGCAGGGTGAGTCGCCGCTCGACGAGCTTCCTTTCGGTGCGCAGCGCTGCGCCGTCGGGATCGGCTTGCGCGGCGGCGTAGGTCGCGGCCCGGCGGACCTGGGTGGCGTTCCGTCCCGGCACCCGATCTTCGAGCGTCGCGTCGACGACACGTACGTGATCTCCCGACAGCCATGCCGTCGCATCGGTCACCTTCATGGCGCGATAGAGGTCGAGCTGGCCGTCGTCCATGAGGTTGAGCATGCGAGGGAGGCGGGCAATCAGCGCGTTGGCGGCGGAAACGATGGCACTGGCGCGGTGTTCCGTTATGGACAAGGCCAACGCGACTTCCGACGACGCGCTGGGCGCCCGTCTCCGTCGCACGCTCAGGTCCGCGATCGCTCTCAGCTGCACTGCTTGCAGTTTCGAGATCTCCGCGTCGGTATCACGGATCAGGTCGACGACCTGGTCGTCTTTCATGTGCTGCAAGGTGTTCGGGTCGGCGCGGATCGATTGGAGCACGAACGGAAGTTCACTGTCGGCGCCCTGAACGGATGCGGGGATGAGCTTGTGGACTGGTTGTGAATGCGTCATGAGCTCGACGGTACGACGGCTTGCGAGGAAAGTCAGCAAAAGGGCGCGAACGGTCCATTCGCGCCCTTCATCTTGACGGATCGCAATTGTTTCGGGATCGTGCGGGTACGCGGACGACCGCGTGACGATCATGGGAGGGTAAATGTCCGAAATGGACTGTCGCTTCGCCGCGGGTAGAGGGCTTCGTCGCTCAGAGCTTGAGCTTGAAACCCGTGTGGCTGGGTACGAATCCGAGCCGCTCGTAGAACCGGTGAGCTTCGGTCCGGGAGGTGTCCGACGTGAGTTGCACCAGGGCGCACCCGCGCCGCCGCGACTCGTCGATCGCCCAGCGGACGAGGTCGGCGCCCAGGCCGGTGCCTCGATGGCCGGCGTGAATCCGCACGGCCTCGATCTGGCCGCGAAGCGCGCCGCGCCTGGCGAGCCCGGGAATGATCGTGAGCTGCAAGGTGCCGACCGGCTCGTCGCCTGACACGACAACCACCAAGAGCTGATTCGGATCCGCGTCGATCTCGGTAAAGGCGCGCAGGTACGGCTCGAGGTCGCCGGGATCGTCCCGGGTGGCGCCGAGCTGGTCGTCCGCCAGCATGCGCACGATCGCCTCGATGTCTTCTCGCCGTGCCCTGCGGATGGTGTAGTCGGCCACGACGTCAGTATCACAGGACGCGGGTGAATCCTTGATAGCTGTACTCGAAGCCGAAGCGTGCGTAGAAATCTCGCAGGTCGCCGCGGTTGACGCCCGAATCGAGGTGGACGCGCGCGCACCCGCGCCGGCGGGCTTCGTCGATGCCCCAGGTCAAGAGTGCGCTGGTCACACCCCGCCGTGCGGCGCGGATGCCTTCGAGCAGGCCGCGGGGTGCGCCGTCCCAGGCGAGGCCTCGAAGCACGGTCAGCTGTGCAGTGCCGGCGACGCCGTTGTCGTCCTCGGCCACGACCAGCGTGACGTGCGGGGTGTTCATGAGTTCCCGGAGCGCGGCTGCCAACGGTTCGCCGCGTGCGCCGAACAGGCGCACGAGCGCCTCGATGTCCGTTGCCCGCGCGCGTCTGATGACCTCCATCCCGCCCAGTATGCAGGAGGCTGGACGGCGGACCTAACTGCAACGACGTGGCTACCCGCAGTGCTGGCCGCGTCTGCTCTCAGGTCACCGCGTAACGACGAACCCCGTCGACGGTCTGGGCGCTCAATTTCCCTTGAGATACCAGGAGATCGAGGTGGGCGGCGGTTTCGAGGACCGCAAGCATCTGATTGAAGGAGTCCATTTCGGACAGTTTGCGGTTGCGTCGGGTCCAGCCGATCCGGTGCGCTGCTTCGTGCGCGCAAGTAGCACCGGCCTCGATTTGGGAGGCGATCGTCTCGAGACGTTGACGGTGGTGTTCCAGCAGTTCGTCGACCCGGGTGTGCACGCTCTCGGACACCGGGCCGTGCGCGGGAAGCATGCGGCGGTCCGGCATGGCACGCACCAAGCGGAGCGAGTCGATGAAGTCGTTGAGGGGCAGTTCGGCCGGCACCGGCTGGAACCCGATGGAGGGCGTGATGTGCGGCAGCACGTGGTCACCGGAGAACAACAGGTCGGCGGTGTCGTCGACGAAGACGACATGGCCGGACGTGTGTCCCGGAGTGGCGACGACTTCGAACTCGCGCCCGGGCAGGATCGGCCGCGGGCCGGGCGTCAGCCATTCGTCGGGCGCTTCCCAGAGCTCGGCTTCCGTGTGCCGCCGGTTCGTGCCGAACTGACGGGCCAGCGCTTCCACGACTTCGCGGGCCCCGGCCTGGAACAACAGGTCGACCTGGGCTTCCATCGGCAGGCGGTCGGGATTGCCGGATGCCTTGAGCGATGGCTCTTCGTCCTGGCCGAGAGCGATCTTCGAACCGAAGTCACGACGCAGGACCACCGCCTGCGAATAGTGGTCCCGATGCACGTGGGTCACGAGGAACTCGCTGACGTCGGCGAGTCCGGCACCGATTCCGCTCAGGGCGTCGGCGAGCTGTTGCCGGGCCACGGTCAGCGCCCAGCCGGAATCGACCAGGACCAGCTTCTCGCCGTCGGTGACCGCGTAGACGTTGACCGCGCGCAAAGCATCGTTGGGCAGCGGCAACGGGATCCGGTAGACGCCGGCCGAGACCTCGTAGATTCCGGGCTCGGTCCAGTTCCTGTCGCTGCTTTCCGGCAACGGTTCCACGGTGACCTCCGTCCCGGCGAGACTGCGGCGTCCCGGCCTTCTTCAGGCTGGGCCGTGCCGGGCCCGCTGTCCACCGGGAGGAGATGAGACGCCGGTCACTCGATCAGTCGGTGTCCTGCTTCAGGGCCGTGTCGATCGTCAAGGCCGCGGCGACCACCATGCTGGCGAGCGGATCCGGCAGCGGGTGCGGGATCTCCACGACGTAGTTGTCGGCCGTGGTGAAAGCGGCCTTGAGGATCCCGCCCCAGGTCTTGGTCACCCGCGCGACCTCGGTGTCGGCGTGGTCGCGGATCGAGAAGTTCCAGGCTCGCCAGTTCTCGGCGAAGATCCCGCCGACCGGCCGGCCGTCGACGATGAAGCCGAACCGGATCTTGCCGAAGACATTCTCCTGGACGATCTCGCCGATCGGCGTCTCGTCGGCCCTGGTGACGAGGAACCGGGACTTGAACACCTTCGCCGGCCGGGTCACCTTGAGCACGGTGCTGTGGTTGGCGTCGCGGACTTCGAACTTGTGGGTCAGGAACTGGTCGTAGTTGGTCAGGAGCCGGATCGCCTTTTTCAGCGTGCTCTGGCCCACTTCGACGACCCCGCCGAGCCGGTTGCCGTTTTGGTCGAAGACCCCGAACTCGTTGGCCATCTCGATCAGCTTGGCGCGCTGGTTGACCACGAGGACCGGCTCGGTGAACAGGGTCCCGCCCCCGGCGCGTGTTCCGCCTCGGCCACGTGTCGCGCGGTTGACCTGGTTCTGGATCCGGGCCGGGTCGTGGGCACGTTCGATGTCCAGCTCGATCGGCTCGGAGTCGCTCGGAGGCGGGAACGGGGAGGCCGTGCGGGTGTCGGCGGTCCAGGCCCGGCCGTCCCACCATCGGTGCAGACGGGGGTCCCGCGCGTCCGGGTACCAGCCCGGCTGCGGTGGCGAACTCGTCATGGCCGGTCAGCCTATCGCCGCGGACCCGCTCATGGTGTCACTGAAGGGAAATGCGGTGAATGTCCGCATCTTGACGCCCCGGCCGGTACCGGTATCGAGGGGTCGACCAGAATCGGTGGTCGTGAGTGAGCGAATCTGGCCCAGCGGAGCCGCAACGGCGATCGGATCGATGCCGGGCGAAGATCCCGCCGAAGCGGCGGCGGTCGTGTTCGGCGAGCTGCCCGACTTTCCGCACCTGCCCGAGCTGCCGGACCGCGGCGTCGGGGCGGACATGCTCGGCCGGACCGCCGCACTGCTCGTCGACCTGGCGGTCGAGGTCGTGCCGAGCGGCTACCGCGTCGCGTCGCGGCCTGGGCACGAGCATCGCCGGGCCCTCGATCTGCTTCGCTGGGATCTCGACGCCGTGCAGGAGGCGCGGGAGAAGTCCGGGGTCACCCCGCCGGTCTTCAAGGTTCAGGTGGCCGGGCCGTGGACGCTCGGCGCCGGGATCGAACTGGCCCGCGGCCACCGGGTGCTCACCGATCGCGGGGCCTTGCGGGACTTCACGGCGTCCCTGTTGGACGGCTTGGCCGAACACGTCGCGGAAGTGCAGGCCAGGACCGGCGCGCCGGTCCTGGTCCAGTTCGACGAACCGTCGTTGCCCGCGGTGCTGGCCGGTGGCCTGTCGACCCCGTCCGGCTACGGGACCGTCCCCGCGGTGCCGGAGCCTGAGGCCCGTCAGCTGCTCACCACCGTGATCGAGGGCGCGCGACGGATCACCGATCGTCCGGTGATCCTGCACTGCTGCGCCGCGAAACCGCCGCTGGGGTTGCTGCGCGAGGCCGGTGCGGACGCCTTGGCTTTCGACCTCGCCGCGCTCGACGGGGCGTCTGCCGCGTTCCTCGATGAGATCGGTGAGGTGTGGGACGGCGGGGCGACGCTGTTCATGGGCGCGGTTCCGGCAACCTCGCCGGCTTCGCCGACGAGCCTGAAGGAGGTCGGCGAGCCGGCGTTCCGGCTGGCCGATCGGCTCGGCTTCAACCGCAGCGTCCTCGCCGAACGAGCGGTGCCGACACCCGCCTGCGGCCTCGCCGGCGCGACACCGGAATGGATGCGGCGGGCCCTGGCGCTGACGCGGGACCTCGGCAAAGCCTTCGTGGAGCCGCCGGAAGGCTGGTGACGGAATCCGGCGACTCGCCGACGTCCGCTCCTGCCGGCAAGTAGCGTGTCGGGTAGCCGACCGAACGAGGATCACCCCTGACCATGCGTCTGTTCCGCCGCAAGAGCGCCGCCGCCGCCGATCCGCCTGACCCGCGCACCGCGTGGCCCGAGCAGCCCGTGCCGGACGACCCGGCGGCCGCCGCGGAGGCGTTCTGGCACGGCTGGTTCGAGCTGCTTCCCATGGTCAGCGCAGCGCTGGGGGAGGGCGAGCCGCACCGGGTCGAGTACGAGCTCTGCCAGCTGGTCGAGGCGCTGCACCCGCGGCTGCACTTCTCGCTCGAGCGCGGTCGCCAGGCGATCTACGCCCTGGTCGTGACCGGCCAGGAAGATCCCGAAGTGCGGCCGTTCACCGACGCGTGGCGCGCGGCCGCGCCGCCGGACGACGCGATCTGGGAGTACCACGATTCGGTCCCGCCGGTACCCGATCCGACCGAGGTCACCGTGAACCTCGGCGAGCACCGGATCGCACTGGCCGATGTCCGGGTCGTCGCCCAGGTGGACGACGAGGAGCACGTGGTCGATGTCGCCGTCTTCCACCCGCGCTTCGGCGATCTCGACGACGCCACCCGGCGGACCATGACCTTTCTCCCGCTCGACGCGACATTGGGTGAACGGCTCGCCGCCGAACGGTTACGGCGCGTCGAGACCGCGGAGGCCGAGCCGGCCGGGGCCATCACCCTTCTGGAGCTCCGTGAACTGGTCCGCGGGCTGGGCGGCGGACCGGACGAAAATGTCGGTACCTCCAGCTAGGGTTACCACCCGTGAGCAGCACCGAACTTCCCCAGGACCAGGTTGCGGCGGTCGACGCCCCGGTGGCCGCGGAGGACGTCGCCGACGTCCCGGCCGACGTCCGGGAGCGGCACAGCGCCCTCGCCGAGGAACTGCGCGACCACCAGTTCCGCTACTACGTCCTGGACTCGCCGATCATCTCCGACGGGCAGTTCGACGAGCTGCTGGGCGAACTCCAGCGGATCGAGGAGGCCCACCCGGCGCTCGTCACGCCCGAGTCGCCGACCCAGCGGGTCGGTGGCACGTTCTCGACTGACTTCACCGCGCACGACCATCTCGAACGCATGCTCAGCCTGGACAATGTGTTCGCCGAGGACGACTTCCTGGCCTGGGTCGAACGCGTCGAGAAGGAGGTCGGGCGCACGGAATTCCTCGCCGAGCTGAAGATCGACGGCCTGGCGATCAACCTCCTGTACGAAAACGGCCACCTGACCCGGGCGCTCACGCGGGGCGACGGCCGGACCGGTGAAGACGTCACGCTCAACGTCCGCACACTCGACCAAGTTCCGCAGCTGCTGACCGGCACCGAGCAGTTCCCGGTGCCCGCCCTGGTCGAGGTGCGTGGCGAGGTTTTCTTCCGCGTCGAGGACTTCCTCGAGCTGAACGCGAAGATGGTCGAAGCCGGCAAGCCGCCGTACGCGAACCCGCGCAACACCGCGGCCGGCTCGCTGCGGCAGAAGGACCCCAAGATCACTCGCGAGCGCCGGCTGCGGTTGATCTGCCACGGCCTCGGCAAACGCGCGGGCTTCGAGCCCCAGCGTCAGTCGGAGGCGTACGACGCGCTGGCTGCGTGGGGGCTCCCGGTGTCACCGCACAGCAAGGTCCTGACTTCGGCCGACGAGCTCACCGCGCACATCGTCTACTGGGGTGAGCACCGGCACGACGCCGAGCACGAGATCGACGGCGTGGTCATCAAGGTCGACCAGGTGGCGCTGCAGCGACGGCTGGGCACGACGTCGCGCGCCCCGCGGTGGGCGATCGCGTACAAGTACCCGCCGGAAGAGGCGATCACCACGCTGCTGGACATCCAGGTCGGCGTCGGGCGCACCGGACGGGTGACCCCGTTCGCGGTCACCGAGCCGGTCACGGTCGCGGGGTCGACCGTGGCCAGGGCCACCCTCCACAACCAGGAGGAGGTCAAGCGCAAGGGCGTGCTCATCGGCGACCGGATCGTCATCCGGAAGGCCGGCGACGTCATTCCCGAGGTCCTCGGTCCGGTCGTGGACGCGCGCACAGGCGACGAGCGCGAGTTCGTCATGCCCACGCACTGCCCGGAATGCGGCACGGAGCTCGCCTACCAGAAGGAAGGCGACAAGGACATCCGGTGCCCGAACACGCGGTTCTGTCCTGCGCAGCTGCGGGAGCGCCTGTTCCACCTGGCCGGGCGCGGCGCCTTCGACATCGAGGTCCTCGGGTACGAGGCGGCGGTTGCGCTGCTCGAAGCCCGGGTGGTCGCCGATGAGGGCGACGTCTTCGACCTGAACGAGGACAGCCTCGCCGAGGTCGAACTGTTCCGGACCAAGGCGGGGGAGTTGTCGGCGAACGCGCGGAAGCTGCTCGCCAACCTCGACGTGGCCAAGGACCGGCCGTTGTGGAAGGTGCTGGTCGCCCTGTCGATCCGGCACGTCGGGCCGACCGCGGCGCAGGCGCTGGCCCGTGAGTTCGGTTCGATCGAACGGATCGAGCAGGCCACCGAGGAGGAACTTTCCGCAGTCGACGGCGTCGGCCCGACCATCGCCCACGCAACGCAGGAGTGGTTCGACGTCGCTTGGCACCGGGAGATCGTCGAAAAATGGCGACGCGCCGGGGTGCGGATGGAGGAGGAGCGCGACCAGTCGATCCCGCGCCACCTCGAGGGGCTGTCGATCGTGGTGACGGGCTCGCTCGACGGCTTCTCGCGAGACGAGGCCAAGGAAGTCGTCATGGCCCGCGGTGGCAAGGCCGCCGGGTCGGTCTCGAAGAAGACCGCCTTCGTCGTCGTCGGGGACTCGCCTGGTTCGAAATACGACAAGGCCATTCAGCTCAAGGTGCCGGTGCTCGACGAGGCCGGCTTCCGCGTCCTGCTCGAGCAGGGCCCCGACGCGGCGCGGGAGGTGGCGCTGCCGGCCGGCGACGAGACCGCCGAAGAAGAGACCGGGGAATCGGATGGGTGACGTCGAGATCAGGCCGCCGCGGCCCGAGGAGTACGCCGTAGCGGGCGAGGTCACGGTGCGCGCATACGCGGCCGATGGCCACTTGGCCGACGACGTCGGCTACGACGCGATGCTGCGCGACGTCGCGCGGCGGGTCGAGAAGGCCGAGGTCCTGGTCGCCGTGGACGGGGCGGGGGAGGTGGTCGGGACCGTGACCGTCGTTCACCCGGGGTCCGAATACGCCGAGGTCTCGCGTTCGGGCGAGCTGGAGTTCCGGATGCTGGCGGTGGCGCCGTCGGCGCGTGGCCGAGGTGTCGGCGAAGCCTTGATCAAGGCGGTGTTCGATCGCGCTCGCGCACTGGGTCTTCGCAGAGTGGTCCTCAGCAGCGTCGACCGGATGCACAGCGCACATCGGCTCTATGAACGCCTCGGGTTCACGCGCCTGGCCGAGCGGGACTGGCGGCCGTTCCCGCACATCTCCCTGATCGCCTATCAGATCGACTTCTGACCTGGGCGTTGTCGAGAAAGGGACGAGCCCACGCAGGCTCGTCCCTTTCGGCGACGTGACCGGCTTCTCGCTAGCCGTCGAGGACGACCGCGACGATGCCGGCGAGGTGGGCGAGCCGGGCGACTTCGGCGGCGCGGAAGTTCGGCCCGCCCGGGCGGGCGACGAGCAGCGCCTTGCCCGGCTTGCCGAGCGGGGTCGCGGCGAGCTCGGTGCCGAGCTCCTTCCACGTCTCCGGGATCCAGTCCTCCTCGCTGTCGAGGACCGTGGCGCGTTCCAGCGGCAGCCACGGCAGGTCGGTGATCGGGGTCTCCGGGGCCGCGCTGGACGAGGCCAGCCGGACCGCGCCCGTCTCCGAATGTTCGACGATCATCGCCCAGCCGGCGCGCACGATGCGGGGAACGCCCTCGGCGAGAATGTCGAGGCCGGACTTCGGCTGTGCGGCGATCTCTTCGACGAGCTCGAGCTCGCGGTGCGTGTCCAGGACACCCGCGTAGGGACGGACCGCATCGACTTCGACACCCTCGACGCTCTCCGCCGCCGTGATCAGCGCGTCGGGCAGACGACCCGACGGGAGCTCGACCACCAGGTCGTCGACGGCGACTCCGCTGCCGCGTTCGACGACGTCCACGCTGAGGATGTCGGCGCCTACCGTGCCGAGCGCCGTGGCGACCGCGCCGAGGGTCCCCGGGCTGTCCGGAAGGAGGACCCGGATCAGGAACGACACCACGCGCCCCTCTCACCTCTGGCGTCCCAGCCTTGCCGTGGGACGCTCGATGCCGGTCGCCGATTGTGACAGACGCACCCGGCTCGCGGGACCTGCTGTCCGCCGGGCGGGATGTGAGCGTCGCCGGACGGCAGCCGGCTTGCGCCGGGCGTAACCCAGTCGAGTCCGCCCGCGCCGCCACCATAGACTTGCAGCTTCCGAGACAACCCGCACAGCACAACCCGGGAGTCACCCGCGTGCCCAACATTTCCCGAGACGAGGTCGCGCACCTCGCGAAGCTGGCCAGGCTGGCCGTGACCGACGACGAGATCGACGTCTTCGCCGGCCAGCTCGACCAGATCCTGGACTCGGTGGCCAAGGTGAGCGAGGTCGCCGCCGCCGACGTGCCGCCCACGTCGCACGCCGTGCCGCTGACGAACGTCTTCCGACAGGACGTCGTCGTCCCCGGGCTCTCGCAGCAGCAGGCGCTGGCCGGTGCGCCGGCCGCCGAAGACGGCCGTTTCCGGGTGCCGCGGATTCTGGGGGAAGAGCAGTGACCGAGCTCATCAAGCTGACCGCCGCGGAGCTGGCGGGCAAGATCCACTCGCGCGAGGTGTCCGCGGTCGAGGTCACGCAGGCCCACCTGGACCGGATCGCCGAGGTCGACGACCACATCCACGCGTTTCTGCACGTCGACACCGAGGGCGCGCTGGCCGCGGCCAAGGCGGTCGACGAAGGTCTCGCCGACGGCAAGGCGCCCGCGTCGCCGCTGGCCGGCGTGCCGCTCGCGCTCAAGGACGTCCTGACGACCGAGGGCGTGCCGACGACCTGTGGTTCGAAAACGCTCGAAGGCTGGCTGCCGCCGTACGACGCGACGGTGACGCGCAAGCTGCGCGAGGCCGGTGTGGTGATCCTCGGCAAGACGAACATGGACGAGTTCGCCATGGGGTCGTCGACCGAGAACTCGGCGTACGGCCCGACGCACAACCCCTGGGACCACGCCCGCATCCCGGGCGGGTCGGGCGGTGGCTCGTCGGCATCGATCGCGGCGTTCGAGGCCGCCATCGCCATCGGCACCGACACCGGTGGGTCGATCCGGCAGCCCGGGTCCGTCACCGGCACCGTCGGGGTCAAGCCGACCTACGGCGGCGTCTCGCGGTACGGCCTTGTCGCTTTTTCGTCCTCGCTCGACCAGGCCGGGCCCTGCGCGCGGACGGTGCTCGACGCCGCCCTGCTCCACGAGGTCATCGCCGGGTACGACCCGCGGGACTCAACCTCCATCGACACGCCGGTGCCGCCGGTGGTCGCCGCCGCCCGGCAGGGCATGACCGGTGATCTGAAGGGCGTCAAGGTCGGCGTCGTGAAGGAGTTCGGCGGCGACGGCTACCAGCCGGGCGTGCTGCGGTCGTTCCAGGCCGCGGTCGAGCAGCTGCGGGCGCTCGGCGCGGACGTCGTCGAGGTGTCTTGTCCGAATTTCGTCTACGCGCTGCCGGCGTACTACCTGATCGCGCCGAGCGAGTGCTCGTCGAACCTCGCGCGGTTCGACGCCATGCGCTACGGCCTGCGCGTCGCCGACGACGGCACGCACAGCGCCGAAGAGGTCATGTCGCTGACGCGGGAGAAGGGCTTCGGCGCCGAGGTCAAGCGGCGGATCATGCTGGGCACCTACGCGTTGTCGTCCGGCTACTACGACGCCTACTACGGCTCGGCGCAGAAGGTGCGCACGCTCATCACGCGTGACTTCGACGCCGCCTTCGATCAGGTCGACGTCCTCGTTTCGCCCACGACGCCGACCACGGCGTTCAAGATCGGCGAGCGCGTCGACGACCCGATGGCGATGTACCTCGCCGACCTGTGCACGATCCCGTCGAACCTCGCGGGCAACGCCGCCATGAGCGTGCCGAGCGGGCTCTCCGACGAGGACGGCCTGCCGGTCGGGCTGCAGATCATGGCCCCGGCGCTCGCCGACGACCGGCTCTACCGGGTCGGCGCCGCCTACGAGGCCGCCCGTGACGCCGCCGCCGGCGGGGCGCTCATCCACAAGGTCCCGGAGCTGGGAGGAACGAAGTGACTGCCGTGGCCGAGTTGATGGACTACGCCGACGTCGTCGAGCGGTTCGACCCCGTGCTCGGGCTCGAGGTGCACGTCGAGCTGAACACGCTCACGAAGATGTTCTGCGGCTGCCCGAACGAGTTCGGCGGCGAGCCGAACACGAAGGTCTGCCCGACCTGCCTGGGGCTGCCCGGGGCGCTGCCGGCCGTCAACGGCAAGGCCGTCGAGGGGGCCATCCGGATCGGTCTCGCGCTGAACTGCGAGATCGCCGAGTGGTGCCGGTTCGCGCGGAAGAACTACTTCTACCCGGACATGCCGAAGAACTTCCAGACCTCGCAGTACGACGAGCCGATCGCCTTCAACGGCTACCTCGACGTCACGCTCGACGACGGCGAGGTCGTGCGCGTGGAGATCGAGCGCGCGCACATGGAGGAGGACACCGGCAAGTCGCTGCACGTCGGCGGCGCCACCGGGCGGATCCACGGCGCCGAGCACTCGCTGCTCGACTACAACCGGGCCGGTGTGCCGCTGATCGAAATCGTGACGAAGCCGATCGAAGGCACCGGTGAGCGGGCCCCCGAGGTCGCGCGGGCGTACGTGAGTGCGCTGCGGGACCTGCTTCGCGCGCTCGACGTGTCCGACGTCCGGATGGACCAGGGCTCGCTGCGGTGCGACGCGAACGTGTCGCTGATGGCGAAGGACGCGACCGAGTTCGGGACCCGGACCGAGACGAAGAACGTCAACTCGCTGCGCAGTGTTGAGCGCGCCGTCCGCTACGAAATGACGCGGCAGGCGGCGATCCTCGCCGAGGGCGGTTCGATCAAGCAGGAGACGCGGCACTTCCAGGAGGCCGACGGCACCACGTCGCCGGGCCGGACGAAGGAGACCGCCGAGGACTACCGGTACTTCCCGGAGCCCGACCTGGTCCCGATCGCACCGTCGCGCGAATGGGTCGAGGAGCTGCGCGGGACGCTGCCGGAGATGCCTTCGGAACGGCGGAAGCGGATTCAGCAGGAATGGTCGCTTTCCGACGAAGCCCTGCGTGACCTGCTGAACGTCGGTGCCGTCGAGCTCGTCGCGGCCACCGTCGAGGCCGGCGCGTCGCCCGATGACGCCCGTGGCTGGTGGGTCAACACCCTCGCCCAGGAGGCCAACGCCCGCGAGGTCGAGCTGTCCGAACTGGCGATCACACCGGCCCAGGTCGCCGAGGTGATCGGGCTGGTGACGTCCGGCGAGCTGACGAACAAGCTGGCGAAGGAAGTCGTCCAGGGCGTGCTCGCCGGCGAGGGCGAGCCGCGGGAAGTCGTCGAGAAGCGCGGGCTGAAGGTCGTCTCGGACGACTCGGCGCTGCTTGCGGCGATCGACGAGGCCTTGGCGGCGCAACCGGACGTCGCGGAAAAGATCCGCGGCGGCAAGGTCGCTGCGGCGGGTGCGATCGTCGGCGCGGTCATGAAGGCGACCAAGGGGCAGGCCGACGCCAAGCGGGTTCGTGAGCTGATCATCGAGCGCGTCGGTTCCTGATCGGTTTAATGACACGACCGGGATTCGTCAAGAGCGTCACCTGGCGCGAGTGGCTCGGCTTGGCGGCCGGGCTGCTCGCGCTGGGCTCGACGTTCCTGCCGTGGACCACGCTGACCGCCACCAGGCCGGACATCGAGAGCATCCTCGCGCAGCTGCCCCACGGTGACGTCATCCGCGACGCCTGGCACTCGAGCTTCTTCTCCTGGTGCCCGCCGCTGCCGTTGCTGCTGGCCGGGCTGGTCGTGGTCGCTTTCGGGCGCATCCGGACCCTGCGGGTCAGCGGCCTGCCGCAGCTGTGGCTGGTGGTCGCCGCGGCGTCGCTGCTGCTGATGGTGCTGGGCTGGTTCACCCTGGACTGGGAGTTCGACGCCGACCAGCGCGGCATCTTCGAGGCCGCCGGGGTCGCCATCGGACCCGGCCTGGGCCGGTTCCTCGGGCTGTTCGCGGCGCTGGTGTCCGGTGTTGCCGCTTTCCTGGACATGCGGGAGATGCGGGCCGAGAGCCGTCAGCCGCGGAAGACCCGCAGCAAGAGCGGCTGATCTTCGCGGGTGCCCGCGAACCGCTTGGGTGCGAAGTACCTCGGCGTTGCTCGGCCCACTTCGGTAAGAGTCCTACCGCTGGAGAATTTCCGACGGGCTGCGCGAGTCGTCCGACCGGTTGATCGCGGCCGTTGACAACGTTGACATCGCGGCCGCCCGTTGCATGAGAAAGCGCTTTCTGGAACGGTCGGAGACGCGCAGCCCGGCCGCGGAGATCGCCGTCCCGTGGGTGGCGGGCGGCGCGGATCGGCGCTGCTGGGGCGCCGGAGGCCGTGGAGGGGAGACCCGGGTTGGCTCAGGGAAAGCGCTTACGGGTGGCCGTCATCGGAACCGGGGCCATCGCGGAGAGCCACCGGACCGCCTTCGAGGTCCACCACGAAGACGTCGACATCGTGGCTGCCGCCGACGTCGACGAGGCACGGGTGGCCGCGTTCTGCGCCGGGACCGAGCACGCCCGGCCCTACCGCGACCTGGGCACCCTGCTCGCCGAGCAGGAACCGGACCTCGTCTCGATCTGCACGCCGCCGAGCCTGCACGTCGAACAGACGAAGAGAGCGCTCGCGAGCGGGGCCTGGGTCTGGTGCGAGAAGCCGCCGTGCCGGTCGCTCGCCGAGTACGACGAGATGACCGTTGCCGAACGGGACGGCGGCCCGTATGCCGCCTTCGTCTACCAGCAGCGGTCCGGCTCGGCCGCCGCGCACTTCCGGGACCTGCTCGCGGGCGGGGAGCTGGGCCGCCCGCTCGTCGCGCACTGCCAGACCACCTGGTACCGCGATGCCGCCTACTACGCGGTGCCGTGGCGGGGGCGCTGGGAGACCGAGGGCGGCGGGCCGGCCATGGGCCACGGCATCCACCAGATGGATCTGCTGCTCCACCTGCTCGGCGACTGGGCCGAGGTGCGCGCGATGACCGCTCGGCTGGTGCACGACGTCGAGACCGAGGACGTCTCCACCGCGCTGGTCCGGTTCGAGTCGGGGGCGCTGGCGACCGTGGTCAACAGCGTCCTCTCGCCGGACGAGGTGAGCCGGATCCGGATCGACTGCGAGCTCGCCACCGCGGAGCTCACCCACCTCTACGGGTACGGCGTCAAGGACTGGCGCTACACGCCGGCGCCGCAGGTCGCCGGGGATGCGGTCGAACGCTGGCACACCCCGGCCGACGACGTCGGCAGCTCGCACGCCGCCGCGTTCACACCGATCCTCGCCGCCTACCGGGCCGGGCGGCGGCCGCCGTGCAGCGGGGATGACGGGCGGCAGGTGCTGGAGTTCGTCGCCGCGCTGTACAAGTCCGCGTCCACCGGGCTCGCGGTGCGCCGCGGGGAGATCGGGCCGGGTGATGCCTTCTACCGCTCTATGGCCGGTGCCGAGGCAGGAGCCCGCGGATGAGTGCGACGATCACGGTGACCCACCGGCACGGCGAGCACGTTTCCGTCGAAGCGGGCGGCGTCCAGCTGATGTCCTACGTGTACAAGCCCGACCCGGTGGCCTTCGAGTCGCGCAAGCCCTACGCCCACCCGCTGCGGACCCTGGGCGGCCGGCACGTCAGCGGGTACCGGCCCGCCGACCACCGGTGGCACAAGGGCCTGCAGATGACGTCGAGCCACCTGTCCGGGCAGAACTTCTGGGGCGGGCACACCTACGTCCCCGGCGATTGGTACCAGGAGCTGCCCGACCGCATCGGTTCCATGCGGCACGACGGATTCGCCGGCTTCACCGTCGAACGCGACCGGCTGAGCTTCGCCGAGGACCTCACCTGGGTCGCCAACGGCGGGGACGAGTGGGCGCGGGAGCGGCGCGACATCGTCGTCCACTCGGTCGAGCCGGACGAAGGGGCCTGGGCGCTCGACTGGGGGATCGAGCTGACCAACCTCCGTGACACCCCGCTGGTGTTCGGCAGCCCGACCACCGCCGGGCGTGAGCGGGCCGGGTACACGGGCCTGCACTGGCGGGGGCCCCGGGACTTCGGTGGCGGCCAGGTCCTGGGCCCTGGCGATCTCGAGGGCGAGGCGATGATGGGCGCGCAGGCGCCGTGGCTCGCGTTCGTGGGCGAGCACGACGACGTCGACGCGCATTCGACGCTGGTCTTCGCCCATGCGCCCGAGAACGACAAGGCGATCCACGAGTCGCACTGGTTCGTGCGGGCCGAGGAGGCGCCCATGGTCGCCTTCTCGTGGGCGTTTTTTGACGAATTCGAACTGCCGCCGGGCGAAAGCTTCGCCTACCGGTACCGGATCGTCTTCGCCGACGGGGCCTGGGACCGCGACCGGGTGACCCGCTACCTCGACGGGCACGGGTGGTCATGAACGATTTTCCGCTACCGGGTGGCATCGGCGTCTCGCACCTGCGCGCCTACGACTGGGCGGCCGAGGACGGCGTCTGCGGCGGCAGCCCGCACCTCCACCTCGCCTGCACCGAGGCCTACGTCGTCACCGGGGGCCGGGGTGCCGTCCAGACCCTGAGCGTCGGCGGCTACGCGGAGACGCCCCTGTCGGCCGGCGTGATCGCGTGGTTCGCGCCCGGCACTGTGCACCGGATGGTGCAGGACGACGGCCTGCGCGTCACGGTCCTGATGCAGAACAGCGGGCTGCCGGAAGCCGGGGACGCCGTCTTCACCTTTCCGCCCGAGGTGCTCGCCGACGCGGCCGCCTACGCCGATGCCGCGGCGTTGCCGAAAACCGACGACGCCGCGCGGCAGCGGCGTGACCTGGCCGTTCGCGGGTACCTGCCGTTGCGGGACGCCCTGCGAGACGGCGATCCGGAACCGCTGCGGGCATTCCACCGGGCGGCCGTCGCGCTCGTCGCGCCGAAGGTCGCAGAGTGGGTACCGCGCTGGCAGGCCGGGGCACTGCGGGCCGCCGAACTGACCGGGGCGCACCTCAAGGCGCTCGCCGACGGCGACGGGAGCCACCTCGACCGGTCCGGCCTGCGGGTCGCGACGCCGTCGAACCCGGACGGCTACGGCATGTGCGGCCGCCGGGCCGAATACGACATCCCGCTCGACCAGGAAGGTTTGCAGAGATGAACCAGTCCAGCATCGGAGTGCTCCTCAACGGGGTGACGGGCCGGATGGGCTACCGGCAGCACCTGCTCCGGTCGGTCCTGGCGATCCGCGAACAGGGTGGCGTCGCCCTCCCGGACGGCAGCCGCGTGCAGCTCGAGCCGATCCTCGCCGGGCGCAGTGCCGCGAAGCTCAAGGACCTCGCCGACCGCCACGGCCTGACGGCGTGGACCACCGACCCCGGTTCCGCGCTGCAGGACGTCGAGATCTACTTCGACGCGCAGCTGACGTCGGCGCGCGAGCCGTCGGTGCGGGAAGCCATCGCCGCAGGCAAGCACATCTACGCCGAAAAGCCCCTCGCCGAGACGCTGCCGGCGGCGCTGGAGCTGGCCGGGCTCGCCCGGGACGCCGGGATCTGCCACGGCGTCGTGCACGACAAGCTGTTCCTGCCCGGGCTGCTCAAGCTGCGGCGGCTGATCGACGGCGGGTTCTTCGGGCGGATCCTGTCGGTGCGTGGCGAGTTCGGCTACTGGGTGTTCGAGGGCGATTGGCAGGAGGCGCAGCGCCCGAGCTGGAACTACCGCGCCGAGGACGGCGGCGGGATCGTGCTCGACATGTTCTGCCACTGGAACTACGTGCTCGAGAACCTCTTCGGCCGCGTCTCGGCGGTGACGGCGAAGGCGGTGACGCACATCCCGCGCCGCTGGGACGAGCAGGGGGAGGCGTACGCGGCGACGGCGGACGACGCCGCGTACGGCATCTTCGAACTGGAGTCGGGGGCCATCGCGCAGATCAACTCGTCGTGGTCGACGCGGGTTTTCCGCGACGAGCTGGTCGAGTTCCAGGTCGACGGCACCGAGGGCAGCGCGGTCGCCGGGCTGCGGCGCTGCCGCGTCCAGCACCGCTCGGCGACGCCGAAGCCCGTCTGGAACCCGGACCTGCCGGCGACCGAGCCGTTCCGTGACCAGTGGCAAGAGGTGCCGGACAACGCCGAGTTCGACAACGGCTTCAAGGCGCAGTGGGAGGAGTTCGTGCGGGACGTGGTCGCCGGACGGCAACACCGGTACGACTTCTTCTCGGCCGCCCGTGGTCTGCAGGTGGCGGAGGCCGGGCTGACGTCGTCGGCCGAAGGGCGGCGGGTGGAGCTGAAGCCGCTGAGCTGACCGGCCGGAGGACGAGGGCGGCGGTTCGGCACCCGCCGTGGCGGTGCGGGGACCGGTCGGGCGGTGGCCGCGCGCGGCTGGTCCTGGACCCGCGCGGCGCGGAGCACGCTGTGGTCGATAATCGGCGACCGGTGGAAGCGACTGGTCAGTCTGTGCACTGCGCTGGCGCGGAGCAGGCTGTGGTCGATATTCGGCGACTGGGTGAAACCTGCTGGTCGGTCCAGGTACTGCGCTGGTGCGGAGCGCGCTGTGGTCGATAATCGGCGACCGATGGAAGCCGCTGGTCAGTCCACGTACTGCGCTTGCGCGGAGCGCGCTGTGGTCGATAGTCGACGACCGGCGAAACCCCGCAGGTCAGTCCTTGCCGTTGCCGCCGCCGGAGGTGGCCGGGGTGATCAGGACGACGCGGTCGTCGCTGGAGACCGGGGTGCCGCCGTCCTTGTTGACCGTGCCCGCCACCGCCAGTTGCGGGTTGATCATGCTCATGCCGGCCAGCCGCCCGTACGTCAGCGGTGGCTTGCCCGTCTTGCCGTCGAGGCTGATCGTCGGCTTTCCACTGATCGCTCCGTCCGGGCTGACCGGCAGGTTCTGCAGGTTGCCGGCCAGGGAGGTGCCGACCGAGAGCGAGCCGTTGGCGTCGACGAAGTCGGCGCAGCCCGCGACACCCGGTTTGTCCGGCCACGTCCACGCCGGCGTCGTCAGCGGCTGGCCGGCCTGGATCCGGTAGAGGGCGTCCTTGTCGGCGAGGCGGTCGGTGACCCAGACGCGGCCGCCGTCGGCCGAGGCGCACACTCCGCCCGGCGCGTGCAGGCCGGCCGCCACCACGAGCGAGCCGTTCGGGTTGCCTGCCGCGGCCTTGCCGGAGGTGTCGATCCGCAGCAGCTTGCCGGCGAGGGAGTTCGGGTCGGCCGCGGCGGCCGGGTTGCCCGCGTCGCCGGTCGCGACCAGCAGCGCGCCCCGGTTGTCGGTGCCGACCGTGCCGCGGTTGCCGGATGCGCCCTTCGGGATGCCGGTGAGCACCGGCTTCGGCGACTGGCCCTTGGCGAACCGCACGACGCGGTTGTCGGTCGCAGTTGTGATGTAAGCGAACACCAGCTGGTCCTCGACGTACGACGGCGACAGTGCGAGCCCGGTCAGGCCGCCGTCGCCGGCCGCCTGGACGTCCAGCTTCGCGAAGTCCGTCGCGTCCTTGCCGCTCGTCGCCAGCACGACGCGGCCGCTCTTGCGCTCGCCGGCCAGCGCGCTGGGCGTGGAGCCGTCACCCGGCAGGCCGGCCACCGCGGCGACGGTGTCCAGGCACGTCGCGATCACCGACGGGTCGAAGTCCTTGCAGCCCTGCGGCGGCGGCACCGGCGCGGCCGACTGGCCGGGTCGCGCCTGCTTCGGGTCGCTCCCGGAGTCCGCGCCGGGACCCTGGACCTCGGGCGGCGACTCGGGGCTCGGCACGGGCGCGGGGCTGAACGTCTGGCCCGCCGCGGTGTCGTCGAACCGCGCGCACCCGGCGGGCAGCAGGACGCCGCAAGCCAAGATCGCCAGCAGGGCCGAGCGGTAGCGGGTGCGCATGATCCCCCAGCCTAAGGGCCGGTGCGTGAACCATGGGTGAGTACTCCTCGATTACGTTGGAGATCATGACGCTGACCGTGCTGGTGCCCGACGACGAGGGCATGACCGTGCTCGCCGAGGTCCCGCGGGTCCTGCCCGTGCGCTACCAGTGGGGCGAACCGGTGCCGCCCGAGGCCGCGAAGGCGCAGGTGCTCATCCCCGGCAAGCACCCGCCGGGGGAGCAGCTGTGGCGCACGCTGCCGAACCTGAAGCTGATCCAGCTGCTGTCCGCCGGCGCCGAGGACTGGGTCGGCAAGGTGCCCGACGGTGTCCTGCTCTCCACCTGCCGCGGCGCGCACGGCGGGAGCACGGCCGAGTGGGTCGTCGCCGCGCTGCTGTCGATCTACCGGAAGCTGGACGTCTTCGCCGCGGCGCAGCGCGAAGGCCGGTGGGAGCGGCAATCGGCGGACACGCTGCAGGGCAAGCGCGTGCTCGTCATCGGCGCCGGGGATCTCGGACAGCACCTGCGGCGCCGGCTGGAGCCGTTCGACGCGCGCTGCACGATGGTCGGGATGACCGCGCGGGAGGGCGTGCACGGCGTGCGCGAGCTGCCCGGGCTGCTCGAGCTGCACGACGTCGTGGTGCTGATGGTGCCGCTGACCTCCCGCACGCGCGGCATGGCCGACGTGGAGTTCCTGGCCCGGATGCGCGACGGCGCGGTGCTGGTCAACGTCTCGCGCGGCGCCGTCGTGGTCACCGACGCCCTGGTCGCCGAATTGACCACGGGCCGGCTGCGGGCCGCCCTCGACGTCACCGATCCCGAGCCGCCGCCCGCCGGGCACCCGCTGTGGACGGCGCCGGGGCTGCTGCTGACGCCGCACGTCGGCGGGGCCGTGCGCGGGGTCCGTGGTCGTTCGTACGCCGTCGCCGCGGCCGAGATCGCCCGGTACGCCGGCGGCGACCTGCCGGACAACCTGGTGCACGGCGAATACTGAGCTCGCCAGGCCCGCGGCGATCCCCTAACCTGCGCGGGTGAGCAGTGGAGACGACGTTTCGCAGCAGCCCACCAGCCTCCTGTCGGGTGTCGAGGACGATCGGGCGGACGACACCCCGCGCCAGGGCGGGCTCGGCCTCGGCCTGCTGGTCCTGCGGCTGGCGCTCGGCGTGACCATGGGCGCGCACGGCCTGCAGCACCTGTTCGGCCTGTTCGGCGGGCCGGGCATCGGCGGGTTCGCGCGGGTGCTGGAGACGTACGGCTACCACAAGCAGACGACGCTGCTGTCGTGGATCACGGGCATCACCGAGGTCGGGGGTGGCGTGCTGGTGATCGTCGGGCTGTTCACGCCGCTGGCCGCGGCCGGGTTGCTCGGGGTGGCGGCCAATGCCGTGTACGCGAAGTTCCACGGCGGGTTCTTCGAAGGTTCGGGGCAGGGGTTCGAGTTCGAGCTGCTGCTGGCGGCCTCGGCGTTGAGCCTGCTGTTCACCGGGTCCGGGCCGATTTCGCTGGAGCGGAACACGCCTTGGCGGAAGCGGCCGTTGCCGTTGGGGCTGGTCTCGTTGCTGCTGGCGGCCGCCGCGGCCGTCGTGGTCATTGTTTTGACACGGTAGGGAGGCGGGCCGGATCGTGTTGGGGACAACTCGGCGGCTCGGAGCGGGGCTGTGGACAACTGGGGTTCGCTGGTCCGGAATTGTCGGTGGCCGCGAGTAACGTTGAACCCGGGGGTCCCCCAAGCGGCGGGGGTCTGGGAATGCCCGAAAAAGGGCGGCCCGGGACCAGAGGACGCCCGCCCCGAAACCAGGTGACGGCCGTCGCGCCGAGGCCCTGAACGCGGGAAGGCCGCCCCGACAGATCGGGACGGCCTTCTCAGGCTCGATCCAGGACTACTTGTTCACGTCGCGGACCGCGCCCGTGTCCGCCGACGTCGCCATCCGGGCGTACGCGCGCAAAGCCGCCGTCACCGGGCGCTGGCGGTCCTTCGGCTGCCAGGGCCGCTCGGACGTCTCCATCTTCGCCCGGCGCTCCGCCAGCACCGAATCGTCGACCAGCAGTTCCAGGCGTCGCTCGTGGATGTCCAGCAGGATGCGGTCGCCGTTCTCGACCAGGCCGATCAGGCCGCCCGCCGCCGCCTCGGGGGAGATGTGGCCCACCGAAATGCCCGAGGACCCGCCGGAAAACCGGCCGTCCGTGATCAGGGCGCACTTCTTGCCGAGGCCCGAGCCCTTGAGGAACGCCGTCGGGTGCAGCATTTCCTGCATGCCCGGGCCGCCCGCCGGGCCCTCGTAGCGGATCACCAGCACCTCGCCCGGCTGGATCTCCTTCTTCAAGATCGCCGACACCGCTTCCTCCTGGCTCTCCAGCACCCGCGCCGGGCCCTCGAAGTGCCATAAGTCCTCGTCGATGCCCGCCGCCTTGATCACCGCGCCGTTCTCCGCGAGGTTGCCGCGCAGGATCGCCAGGCCGCCGTCCTTCGTGTACGCGTGCTCGACGTCGCGGATGCAGCCGCCCGCCGCGTCCGTGTCCAGCGACGACCAGCGGTTCGAAGTCGAGAACGCCTGCGTCGTGCGGACCCCGCCCGGCGCCGCGTGGAAGAGCTCGACCGCCGTGGCAGAAGGGGAAGCGGCGCGGATGTCCCAGGAACCGAGCCAGGAGTCCAGATCGCGCGAGTGCACCGACCACACGTCGGTGTTGAGCAGCCCGCCGCGGTACAGCTCGCCGAGGATGGCCGGGATTCCGCCCGCCCGGTGGACGTCTTCCATGTGGTAGTCGGAGTTCGGCGCCACCTTCGACAGGCACGGCACGCGGCGGCCGATCGCGTCGATGTCGGCGATCGTGAAGTCGACCTCGCCCTCCTGGGCGGCCGCGAGGATGTGCAGCACCGTGTTCGTCGAACCGCCCATGGCCATGTCCAGCGCCATCGCGTTCTCGAACGCCGCCTTCGACGCGATCGAGCGCGGCAGGACCGAGGCGTCGTCCTCCTCGTACCAGCGGCGGCACAGCTCGACGACGGTCCGGCCGGCCTCCTCGAACAGCGCGCGGCGCGCGGCGTGCGTCGCCAGCGTCGAGCCGTTGCCGGGAAGCGACAAACCGAGGGCTTCGGTCAGGCAGTTCATCGAGTTCGCGGTGAACATGCCGGAGCACGAGCCGCAGGTCGGACAGGCCGAGCGCTCGACGATGTCGAGGCCGTCGTCGTCGACCTCGGTGCTCGCCGACGCCGCGATCGCGGTGATCAGGTCGGTCGGGGCCTGCGCGACGCCGCCCACGACGACCGCCTTGCCGGCCTCCATCGGGCCGCCGGAGACGAACACCACCGGGATGTTCAGCCGCATCGCGGCGTTGAGCATGCCGGGGGTGATCTTGTCGCAGTTGGAGATGCACACCAGCGCGTCGGCCTGGTGCGCGTTGACCATGTACTCCACCGAGTCGGCGATGATCTCGCGCGAGGGCAGCGAGTAGAGCATCCCGGAGTGACCCATGGCGATGCCGTCGTCGACGGCGATGGTGTGGAACTCGCGCGCGACGCCGCCCGCTTCCTTGACCGCGCCCGCGACGATCTCGCCGAGGTCCTTCAGGTGCACGTGGCCGGGCACGAACTGGGTGTAGGAGTTGGCGATCGCCACGATCGGCTTGCCGAAGTCGCTGTCGGTCATGCCCGTGGCGCGCCAGAGCGAGCGCGCGCCCGTCGCGTTGCGGCCGTGGGTGGTGGTCCGGGAACGGAGAGGCGGCACGGGAACTCCCAGGTCAAAGGGTGGCCGGCGAAACTGGTAGGACCAATTTACGCTGCCGGGCGAAGCCGGTCCGCCGAGGGTGGGACCGGGCTACTCCTTGGCCGAGGTCTCGGACGTCCCGGGCTTGATGTCCCCGGTCTCCAGCACGCCGCTCGGGTCGGCGACCAGCCCCTCGCTCACCAGCGACAGCACCGGCAGGTGCCGGGTCCGCACGGTCGGCAGCGGCACCTTCGTGTCGTCCCGCAGCACCGCCTGCACCCGCGACTTCTTCGTGATCGCGAGCCCCTTCAACGCCGACCACGGGATGTCGCGGTGGCCGAACATCGTGCGGACCGCCAGTCCCGAGCGCGTCGCGATCGTGCGGTGGCGGACCACGAACACCGCCAGCGCGATCGGGAAGATGTAGAGCCACTGCAGGTACGGGATCTCCCCGAGCGCGATCGGCGTCACGCAGATCGTCAGGAGGGCGATCGCCATGAAGGACGTGCGGGGGACGCGGAAGACGGCCTTCCGGCCTTCGTCCTGCTGTTTTTCGGCCACGTGGAAATGGTGCACCGCGCGCACGCCCGGCTCGAACCCGGGTCGCGCGCGCGTGACGTGCGCCGCGCAGGCGTCCACCATGCGGACTCTCCATCCCGCAGAGTTGACACCCGCAGGGCGTTCGGTCTAGCGTCGTCGCCGTGACACCGCTGACCGGCCTCGTACTTCCCAAGCGCGTCGACGCTTAGGGAAGACTTTCCGCTGCGTCGACGCGCGAACCCTCGTGCGACCTTACGGTCGGCGAGGGTTTTTTGTTGCCCAAGGGAAGAGATTCCTGGCCCCACCGCACAAAACGAGCTCAAAAAAGACCCGAACGAGTGACACCGAGACCCACGAGGCAGATCCGATGACCAGTGCGACGTCGCGCAGCGACGCGAAGCCCGGGCCGACGCCCGGAACGCCCGGAGCACGTCCGAAGCCGGCGCCACCGGCGGGAACGCCGGTGCGCGTCACCGGCGCCCAGTCCCTCGTGCGCTCGCTCGAGGCGGTCGGCGCCGAGGTGGTCTTCGGGATCCCGGGCGGCACCATCCTGCCCGCTTACGACCCGCTCCTCGATTCGACGAAGGTCCGCCACGTCCTGGTCCGCCACGAACAGGGCGCCGGTCACGCGGCCACCGGGTACGCCCAGGCCACCGGCAAGGTCGGCGTCTGCATGGCCACCTCGGGCCCGGGCGCGACCAACCTGGTCACCCCGCTCGCCGACGCGAACATGGACTCGGTCCCGGTCGTGGCCATCACCGGCCAGCAGTCCCGCGCGCTGATCGGCACCGACGCGTTCCAGGAAGCCGACATCTGCGGCATCACCATGCCGATCACCAAGCACAACTTCCTCGTCACGGACCCCGCGGACATCCCGCGGACCATCGCCGAGGCGTTCCACCTGGCGAGCACCGGCCGGCCCGGCCCGGTCCTGGTGGACATCCCCAAGGACGTGCTGCAGGAGATGACCTCGTTCTCCTGGCCGACCGAGCTGCGGCTGCCGGGCTACCGCCCCACGCTGCGCCCGCACGGCAAGCAGGTCCGCGAAGCCGCGAAGCTGATCGCGAAGGCGCGGCGCCCGGTGCTCTACGTCGGCGGTGGCGTCATCAAGGCCGAGGCGCACGAGCAGCTGAAGCAGCTCGCCGAGCTGACGAACATCCCCGTCGTCACCACGCTGATGGCGCGCGGCGCGTTCCCCGACTCGCACCCGCAGCACCTCGGCATGCCGGGCATGCACGGCACGGTCGCCGCGGTCGCCGCCATGCAGCGCGCCGACCTGCTGATCGCGCTCGGCGCCCGGTTCGACGACCGGGTCACCGGCCAGCTGTCCTCGTTCGCGCCGGACGCCGCGATCGTGCACGCCGACATCGACCCGGCCGAGATCTCCAAGAACCGCAAGGCCGACGTCCCGATCGTGGGCGACTGCAAGGAGATCATCGGCGAACTCATCACCGCCGTGAAGACGGAGTTCGACCACAGCGGCCAGCCGGACCTGGCCGACTGGTGGACGCAGGCCGACGACTGGCGCAAGAACTACCCGGCCGGCTACGAGTGGCCCGACGACGGTTCGCTGTCGCCGCAGTACGTCATCGAGCGGATCGGGCAGATCGTCGGCCCGGACGCCGTCTACGCCGCGGGCGTCGGCCAGCACCAGATGTGGGCCGCGCAGTTCGTCAAGTACGAGAACCCGCGCACCTGGATCAACTCCGGCGGCCTCGGCACCATGGGCTACGCGGTGCCCGCCGCGATGGGCGCGCAGTTCGGCGTCCCGGACAAGCAGGTGTGGGCGATCGACGGCGACGGCTGCTTCCAGATGACCAACCAGGAACTGGCCACCTGCGCCATCGAGGGCGCGCCGATCAAGGTCGCCGTCATCAACAACGGCAACCTGGGCATGGTCCGCCAGTGGCAGAACCTCTTCTACTCGGAGCGGTACTCCAACACCGACCTCGGGACGCACAAGCACCGCATCCCGGACTTCGTCCTGCTGGCCGAGGCGCTGGGGTGCGCCGGCCTGCGCTGCGAGACGAAGGAAGACGTCGACGCCACCATCCGCCGCGCGATGGAAATCAACGACCGCCCCGTCGTGATCGACTTCGTCGTGGGGAAGGATGCCCAGGTGTGGCCGATGGTCGCGGCCGGCACCGGCAACGACGAGATCATGGCGGTCCGGGGCATCCGGCCGCTGTTCGACGACGACGAGGTTTCGGTCGAGACGACCGAAGCTGCCGCGGAAGCCGCCGGGGAGGGTGAGCGCTGAGATGACCGTCCACACGCTGAGCGTCCTGGTCGAGAACAAGCCGGGTGTGCTCGCGCGCGTTTCGGGCCTGTTCTCCCGCCGCGGGTTCAACATCGAGTCCCTCGCCGTCGGGCCCACGGAAAACCCCGAGGTGTCCCGCATGACGATCGTGGTCGCCGTGGAAGAGCTACCGCTCGAACAGGTGACGAAGCAGCTCAACAAGCTGGTCAACGTGATCAAGATCGTCGAGCTGGAACAGTCGACCGCCGTGCAGCGCGAACTGCTGCTGGTGAAGGTCCGCGCCGACAACACCGTGCGCAGCCAGGTCCTCGAAACCGTCCAGCTCTTCCGTGCGAAGGTGGTGGACGTGTCCCCGGAGGCGCTCACCGTCGAGGCGACCGGGACGTCGGACAAGATCGGCGCCCTCTTGCGGATGCTGGAGCCGTATGGCATCCGCGAACTCGTGCAGTCCGGCATGGTCGCGGTCGGGCGCGGAGCCCGCTCGATCACCGCAACATCGCCGCGTTAGAAACTTTGTAAGTCAGGAAAGGAAGCAGTAACCCCCATGGCAGTGGAAATCTTCTACGACGACGACGCCGACCTCTCGATCATCCAGGGGCGCAAGGTCGCTGTCATCGGCTACGGCAGCCAGGGCCACGCCCACTCGCTGAGCCTGCGCGACTCCGGCGTCGACGTCCGCATCGGCCTGCCCGAGGGGTCCAAGTCGCGGGCGAAGGCCGAGGAGCAGGGCCTGCGCGTGCTCACCCCGGCCGAGGCGTCGGCCGAAGCCGATCTGATCATGATCCTGGCGCCGGACACGAAGCAGCGCTTCATCTACGAGCAGGACATCGCGCCGAACCTCAAGGACGGCGACGCGATCTTCTTCGGGCACGGCTTCAACATCCGCTACGACCTGATCAAGCCGCCGGCGAACGTCGACGTCGCGATGGTCGCCCCGAAGGGCCCGGGCCACCTGGTCCGCCGCCAGTTCGTCGACGGCAAGGGCGTCCCGGCGCTCATCGCCGTGGAGCAGGACGCCTCCGGCAACGCCCAGGCGCTCGCCCTCTCCTACGCGGCCGCCATCGGTGGCGCCCGCGCCGGCGTCATCAAGACGACGTTCACCGAGGAGACCGAGACCGACCTCTTCGGCGAGCAGGCCGTGCTCTGCGGTGGCGCGTCCGCGCTGGTGCAGACCGGTTTCGAGGTGCTCACCGAGGCCGGCTACGCCCCGGAGATCGCCTACTTCGAGGTGCTGCACGAGCTGAAGCTGATCGTCGACCTCATGTACGAGGGCGGCATCGCGCGCCAGCGCTACTCGATCTCCGACACCGCCGAGTACGGCGACCTGACCCGCGGCCCGCGCGTCATCTCGCCGGCGGTCAAGGAAGAGATGAAGAAGATCCTCGGCGAGATCCAGGACGGCACGTTCGCCCGCGAATGGGTCGCCGAGGACGAGGCCGGCCGGCCGAACTTCACCAAGCTCGAGGAGCAGGGCAACCAGCACCCGATCGAGGCGACCGGCAAGAAGCTGCGCGACCTGATGTCGTGGGTGGACCGGCCGATCACCGAGACCGCTTGATCTTTTCTGGCCAGACGCTGAAGGGGACGCCCGGTGCCGGGCGTCCCCTTCAGTGCGTTCGGTGGTCGTTTCGCTACGCTGGTGACATGAGTGATCAGCCGGTCGACGACAAGGCGCACATCCGGCACCACCTCGACTTCACGAAGGCCGAGTGGATCCGGGCCGAGCCCGAAGGCGTCACCCTCGACGACTGCGTCGAGTACGCGTTCATCGAGCACACCGACGGCGTCACCTACACGGCGATGCGGCAGTCGGCGAAGCCGGACGGGGTGATCCTCGTCTTCACGCCGGGGGAGTGGGACGCGTTCGTGAAGGGCGTCCGCGACGGCGAGTTCGACCTGCCCGAGGACCTCGCCGCGGAGGCTTAGACCTTCGCCGCCAGCTCGGGGATCCGGCCGAGGTCGCCGGCGATGCCGAGGTGGTCGCCGTAGTCGCGGGATTCGACGACCAGGCCGTCACGGATCCGCATGGCGAAGATGTTCGCGATCCGGACCGGCTTCCCGGCGTAGCTGCCCTGGTAGGCGAACTCGCCGATCAGCACTTCCGGATCGGTGCCCTGGTAGGTGACCAGGTCCGCGATGGCGAACTCGGGGTTCATCGCCTTGCCCGCCGCGAAGTGCGCTCGCAGCTCGTCGCGGGTGCGCACCACCTCGGAGCCCGGCAGGAACGGGTGCGTGACGTGCGTTTCCCCGGCGTACAGCTCCGGCAGCTCGTCCCAGCGCCCGCCGGCGACGCCGTGCACCAGCCGCTCGAACACCGTGTCCGCGCTCTCCGGCATGACCGGGGACAGCTCGCGCGGCGGCGCCCCTTCGTAGGCCTTGACCAGCTGGTCGACGCCGTCGCGGACGACCGCCAGTCGCAGGTAGTCGTGGTAGTCGCGGGAATGGACGATCAGGCCGTCGCGGATCCGCAGCATCTGGATGTTCGCCGTCTGGATCGTCCGCCCGGTCTCGACCGACTCGGCGTCGTAGTCGTATTCGGCGACGATCACCTCGGGGTCCGTCGTCTCGTGGACGACGACGTTCTTGCGCTTGAGCCGCAGCGCCCCGGCGAGGGCGCTGGTGAACCGTTCGTGGACCGTCGCGCGGCCGGTGATGCGGGTGGGCCGCGGCACGGCCTGGGGGTGTTCGACGACGGCGTCTTCGGCGTAGAGCGCGGAAAGCTCCGCCCATCTTCCTTCGCTGATGCCGTCGGACAGCGCGGCGAACACCTCGCGGGGTGAGTTCATGAGATCCTCCCAGTGGGCAAAACGGAGTCTGTAGTCCGCCTTTGACGATACGGACTACAGACTCCGGTTGTCTACTTCAGCAGGTCCCGCGCGGCCGGTTGCCCGCACACCTCCGCCCACTTCTCCGGGGTGCCGTCGAAGATCGCGTCCCGCGCGCCGAGGTCGGCGCCGTTTTCCACGAGCGTGCGGAGGACGTCGAGGTGCCCGGACTGCGCGGCCAGGTGCAGGGCCGTGACGCCTTCGCCGTGGTTCGGGCCGCCGAACGTGCCGCGGAAGTTCACGTCGGCGCCGAGGTCGAGCAGCGTCCGGACGGCGTCGAGCTTGCCCTGCGCCGCCGCCCAGGCCAGCGCGGTGCCGCGGTAGACGTCGGCGTCCACCTCGGCGCCTCGGGCGACGAGCGTTCTCAGGGCGTCGACGCGGTTGTTGCGCGCCGCCCAGGCGAGGGCTTCGTTCCTGACTTCGGCGGGGTCGTCCGCCGGCTGCCAGCGCGGGAAACCGCTGTGGGGGCGGTAGAAACCGCGGTGGGCGCCGCCGCGGCCCGAGGTCAGGAGTTCGTCGAGGGCGTCGACGTCGCCGAGCCCAGCCGCGACGCGCAAGTTGCCCGGCGCGCGGCTGTGCGCGGCCAAGGTCTCCGCGGCCTCGCGGTGGCCCCAGAACAGGGCGACGACCAGCGGCGTGCCGCCGTCGCCGCGGGCCGAGACGTCGACGGGTGCGCCGTGCCGCAGGAGCAGGTCGAGCAGGAGCGGCAGGTTGCTGTACGCGGCTTGGTGCAGGGGTGTCCAGCCGTGGACGTTGCCGCGGGCCGGATCGGCGCCGTGGTCGAGGAGGATCCGGCTGAGCCGCTCGTCGTGCGTCGCGCCGGCCATGCCGAGCAGGTCGTTGCCGTTGGTGCCGCGGGCGTCGACGAGGCTAGGGAACTCGCCGAGCAGTGTTTCGAGCCGCTCGGGATCCCGTGCCTCGATCGCCCGGTACGCGCGGGCGAACGGCTCACCACTGTCCACAAGAGACTTGACGTGCTCGCGAAGTGCTTTCCAGGAACCGAAACCGTGCTCGCGGGCGACGACCGCGCGGGCGCCGTCGCGGGTGAGCGGCTGGTCCCAGCGGGCGAACGGCTCCTTCGCGCCGGGCGTCTCGTCCTCGGCCGAGGCGAGCAGGCCGAGCGCGCGCTCGGCGTAGTAGCCGACATCCTGGTGGTACGGGTGCTGCAGGGTGTCCCCGTGCTCGGTGACGCGCCGGACGTAGGCCCGCAGCTTCGGCCAGCTCGGGAACCCGTGGTCCCGCGCGATCCGGAACTGCGCTTCGGCGAGTTTGACGCCTTCGGCGCGCGCGAGGTCCTTCGCGCGCTTGCGCAGCTGGTCCAGGCTGGGTTTCGCGGGCAGCGTGCCCATAGTGCCTCCTTCCCTCGACGCCCGTGGTCCGCCGGCACCGGGCAGGAAGAAGGTGCGGAGCTGGTGGTGCGGTGAAACGGGGGTGGGCTCGGCCCTTTCCGCGGACGGGACGCGGCCCGCACCGCGCCCCGCCACCCTACCCCCGCGTGAAGGAAGGGTCATCACGCGTGATTGAAGGGTCGACTCGCGTGATTGGCGGGTCGACTCGCGTGATTGAAGGGTCGACTCGCGTGATGGGAAGGTCGACACGGCGAAGCTGGGGCTCGTCGCCGTGTCGTCGCCTCAATCACGCGTGTCGGCTTCCTGATCACGCGTGTCGGCTTTCTGGTCACGCGAGTCGACCCCTGAATCACGGGCGGAGGTCGGCCAGGAGGCCGTAGGACTTCGGGGTGCGGGCCAGGACCTGGACGCAGACGTGGTCGGCGCCCGCGTCGAGGTGGGCCTGGATCCGGGCCGCGGCCGCCTGCTCGCCGGTGGCGACGATGGCGTCGACCAGGCGATCGCTGCCGCCGTCGGCCAGGTCGGCGTCGGTGAAGCCGAGCCGGCGCAGGTTCGCCTGGTGGTGCGGTGCCTGCCGGACGTACAGGCCCACGTGCTCGCGCGCCGCTTCGCGGGCGGCCTCCGGCGGGACGTCGAGGATCACCGCCTGCTCGACCGCCAGGTACTTGCCCGGTCCGAGCCGCTCCCGCGCGAGCGCGGTGTGCTCCGGCGGGACGAAGTACGGGTGGGCGCCGTCCGCGCGTTCGGCCGCCAGGTCGAGCGCCCGGGGGCCGAGCGCGGCGATCAGCCGCCGGGGCCGCGGCGACGGCGGCGGCAGGGCGGGCAGCGCGGCCTCGTCCATCCCGGTGAGGTACTCGCGCATCGCCGAAATCGGCCGTGCGCCCGGGAAGTGGCCGCCAAGACCGACGACGAACCGGCCGGGGTAGGCCTCGCCGAGCGCCCGGGTCGCCGCCTCCGCCGTGATCGGGGCGCGGCGGTCGAACCGCGCGATCCCGGTGGCCACGGTGAGCCGGGACGTCGCCGCCAGGAGCAGGGCCGCCTGCGTGAACGCGTCCCGGCCGGCGTACTCGCCGAACCAGAGCGCGTCGAAGCCGAGTTCCTCCACCTCGGTGGCCGTTTCGCGGACCGCGCCGATCGGGGCGCCGTCGAAGAACCGCCAGATCCCGACACTCATCGGAGCACCTCCGGGGCCAGCTCGGCCAGGACGTCCACAGTGGATTCGAACGTGGCCGCCGACGGCGTCAGCAGCTCGTGGTCCGCGCCCGCGTCCCGGAGTTCGCCGAGCCGTTTCGCGATGGTCGGCGCGTCGCCCCAGAGGACGAGGTCGTCGACCAGCCGGTCGCTGGGCCCGTCGATGTCGGCTTCGGTGTACCCGAGCCGTTTCCAGCCCGCCAGGTACGCCCGGACCTGGTGTTCACGCGACTGCGCGATGCCCCGACGCACGTGCTCGCGGGCGTCTTCGCGGCCGCCGAGCAGCATCGTCTGCTGGGGGATCAGCAGCTTGTCCGGCCCGAGGATCTCGCGGGCGTAGGGCGTGTGCGAGACCGGCTGGGCGAACGGGTGCGCGCCGTCGGCGTGGTCGCGGGACAGGGCCAGCATCTTCGGCCCGACCGCGGCCAGCACGCGCGGGAAGGCCATCGGTACCGGGTTTTCCGCCACGACGGTGGCCATCTCGGCCAGGTAGGCGCGCATCCGGTCGACGGGCCGGTACGGCTCGCCCTGCTTCGCCGCCTGGAACGCGTGCCCGACGCCGACGCCGAGCACGAACCGGCCGGGGTGGGCGCGGGCGAGGGTGATCGCGCCCTTCGCGGCGGTCCGCCCGGGCCGCGCCCAGACGTTGGCGATACCGGCGCCGAGCACGACGTCCGGCACCGACGCGAGCAGGTCGCCGAACTGGGCGAACAGCTCGCGCGGGCCGGATGCCTCACCGCTCCAGATCGAGCGGTAGCCGAGCTCGGCGAGCCGCCGGGTGGCGGCGCGCTCGACGTCCGGTGGTGGGTCCAGTGGCGCGCTCGGCAACCAGGCGCCGATCGCGCCGAGCCGGGCCCGCGTGTCTTCGATCAGGGTCATCCTCGATCCCTCCAGTAAACTGAGGCTGCCTCCGGTTAATATACGGAGGCGACCTCCGATTGGCTAGCCGGTATGGTCGGGAGTGCGATGACCGACGTGAAACCGATGCGCGCGGACGCCCGCCGCAACTACGAGCGCCTCCTCGAAGAGGCCCAACGTGCCTTCGTCGAACACGGCGTCGAGGCGTCCCTGGAGGACATCGCGCGCCGCGCCGGCGTCGGCATCGGCACGCTCTACCGGCACTTCCCGACCCGGGACGCGCTGCTCGAGACCCTCCTGCGCGCCCGCTTCGACGCCCAGGCCGAGCGGGCCCGCGAACTGCTCACCCACCCCGAGCCGCTGAACGCCCTGCAGTCCTGGCTCACCGGGCTCGGGGACGCCACCGGCACCTTCCGCGGCCTGGTCGAGCTCACCGCGGACGCGCTGAACGACGAAACGTCCCGGTTGTACGAATCGTGCCACGCCATGCGCGAGGTCGGTTCCCAGCTGGTGGAACGGGCGAAGCGCGCGGGCGAACTCCGCGACGACGTCACGGCGCAGGAGCTGCTTCTGTTGCTGCACGCGGCATCCTGGGCGGGTGGGCACCTGCCGGGCGAAGGGGGCATGCGGCGGCTGCTGGCTCTTGTTTTCGAGGGATTGCGGGCGAGTTAACACCAGACGACGCCACAGGTCCGGCCCGCGCGTTAAACTCCGGCTCGACCGGGGCACAACGACGTGCTTAGACCGTTTGTCGACACCGAGCGTCCTGGAAATGACCAGATAGTGGGAGCCGTATCGTGAGCAAGCCCAGCAAGCCCGTCGTCCTCATCGCGGAAAAGCTCGCCCCCTCCGTGCTGAGTGTCTTCGGTGACGAGGTGGAGGTCCGGCACGTCGACGGCACGGACCGGTCCGCGCTGCTCGAGGCGGTGAAGAGCGCCGACGCGCTCCTGGTCCGCTCCGCCACCCAGGTGAACGCCGAGGTCTTCGCGGCCACCACGCAGCTCAAGGTGGTCGCCCGCGCCGGCGTCGGCCTCGACAACGTCGAGGTGCCCGCCGCGACCGAGCGCGGCGTCCTGGTCGTCAACGCGCCGACGTCGAACATCGTCTCCGCCGCCGAGCACGCCGTCGCCCTGCTGCTGTCGGTCGCGCGCCGCGTCCCGGCCGCCGACCAGAGCCTCCGCGGCGGCGAGTGGAAGCGCAGCTCGTTCTCCGGCGTCGAGCTGCAGGGCAAGACCATCGGTGTCGTCGGCCTCGGGAAGATCGGGCAGCTGTTCGCCCAGCGCCTCGCCGCCTTCGACACGAAGCTGATCGCCTACGACCCCTACGTCTCGGCCGCGCGCGCCGCGCAGCTCGGCATCGAGCTCGTCACCCTCGACGAGCTGCTGACCCGCGCCGACGCCATCTCCATCCACCTGCCGAAGACGCCGGAGACCAAGGGCCTCATCGACGCCGAGGCGCTGAAGAAGACCAAGCCGGGCGTCATCATCGTGAACGCCGCCCGCGGCGGGCTCATCGTCGAAGAGGACCTGGCCGACGCGCTGCGCTCGGGCCACGTGGGCGGCGCCGGTGTCGACGTCTTCGTCAGCGAGCCGACCACGTCCAGCCCGCTGTTCGAGCTGGAGAACGTCGTCGTGACGCCGCACCTGGGCGCCTCCACGGCCGAGGCGCAGGACCGCGCGGGCACCGACGTCGCGAAGTCGGTGCTGCTGGCCCTGCGCGGCGACTTCGTGCCGGACGCGGTGAACGTCTCCGGCGGCGGGGCCGTCGGCGAGCACGTCCGCCCGTACCTGTCGCTGGTCCAGAAGCTCGGCCAGCTGCTGACGGCGCTCAACCCGACGTCGCCGACGTCGGTGACCGTGCAGGTCAAGGGCGAGATCTCCAACGAGGACACCGGCGTGCTGCAGCTCGCGGCGCTGCGCGGGGTGTTCACCGGCGTGGTCGAGGACCAGGTCACGTTCGTCAACGCGCCGCAGCTGGCGGAGAAGCTGGGCGTGCAGGTCGAGCTGGAGACCGAGCCGGAGAGCCCCAAGTTCCGCAGCCTGGTCACCGTCCGCGCGGTGCACGCCGACGGCGCGGTGCTGACCGTGTCCGGTTCGGTCACCGGCCTGGACGAGGTCGAGAAGCTGGTCGAGGTCAACGGCCGCGGGTTCGACCTGCGGGCCGAGGGCACCGTGCTGCTGGTCGAGTACCCGGACCGCCCGGGCGTGATGGGCCGGGTCGGCACGCTGCTGGGCGAGGCGGGCATCAACATCGAGGCCGCGCAGATCAGCCAGACGACCGACGGCTCGGACGCGGTGATGCTGCTGCGCGTCGACCGCCACATCGACGCGCACCTGCTGGAGCCGATCGGGGCTTCGGTCGGGGCGCACACGATCCGTGCGGTGGACTTCAACTGACGTAACCCTTTCGAAGGCCCCCTGTCACCCGGCGGGGGGCCTTCGCGCGCAATCACAACTACATAACGGAGTCCTTTGCCTACGTAAGTAGGTGTTTTGGGGCATTAGGTTCTCCCCGCGAGGTTGAACCACGCGTCGTCGAGGGCACGGCGCTGTGCCGCGCTTCACCGTCGGGGGTGTCAGGAGCGGCAGGCAGGTTCGGGTCCAGATCTCGAGTAAGGGGCCGACTCATGAGCAGATCCCGCCTCCCCGCGCGCGCCACGACGGCGGCCTTCGCCGTCGTTCTGGCGGCCGCGCTCGGGGCGCCGTCGGCGAGCGCAGCCACTGTGTCCACTCAAGACGTGCCGCTCGCCGACGGCGTCGCACCCGCCAAGATCGACGACGCGAAGCTGCAGGGGAAGCTGTCGCCGCGCCTGGGGGCCGCGCAGGGCCGGGTCACCGCGTTCGTCGAGCTGGCCAAGAAGCCCGCCGTCGACGCGTTCACCGCCACGCAGCCGCAGGGCAAGGAGCAGGCCAAGCGGGCCGCTCGCGCCGCCAAGGCCGACACCGCGGCCGCCGTGGACTCCGTCCTCGGCCAGCTGCGTGCGGGCAACGCCCAGCCGCAGGTCGTCACCCAGACCGCCAACGCCGTTCCCGGCGTGGTCGTCACCGCCGACGCCGCGAAGCTGCGTGAGGTCGCGAAGCGGGCGGACGTCGTCGCGGTGCGCACGGTCGTGCCGAAGACCCGCACCAACGCCAGCGCCGAGCAGCTGACCAACACCCTCGCCGCCTGGCAGCAGACCGGCAAGTTCGGCGACGGCGTCCGCGTCGGCGTCATCGACGACGGCATCGACTACACCCACGCCGACTTCGGCGGCCCCGGCACGCAGGCCGCCTACAAGGGCGTCGACAGCACCAAGCCGACCCCGCTCTTCCCGAGCGCCAAGGTCGTCGGCGGCACCGACCTCGTCGGCAACGACTACGACGCCGCGACGGCCGGCAAGACCACCCCGAAGCCGGACCCGAACCCGCTCGCCTGCGGTGAGCACGGCACGCACGTCGCCGGCACCATCGGCGGCTTCGGCGTCACCGCCGACGGCAAGACCTTCAAGGGCGACTACAAGAAGCTGGACGCCAAGAAGGTCGACGCGATGCAGATCGGCCCGGGCACGGCGCCGAAGTCGCTGCTCTACGCGATCAAGGTGTTCGGCTGCACGGGCTCGACGAACGTCACCTCGCAGGCCCTGGACTGGGCGCTGGACCCGGACGGCGACGGCGACTTCACCGACCACCTCGACATCGTCAACCTCTCGCTCGGCTCCGACTTCGGCGCGCCGGACGACCCGGACTCGCTGTTCGTGCGCAAGCTCGCCGCGAACAACGTGCTGCCGGTGATCTCCGCGGGCAACGGCGGCGACATCAACGACATCGCCGGCTCCCCGGGCAACACCCCCGAGGCGCTCACCGTCGCCAGCACGCGTGACGCGGGCATCCTGCGGGACGCCGCCGAGGTCAAGGCCCCGTCGACCGCGGCGGGCCAGAAGACCGGGCAGTACAGCCAGAACTACGCCGGCTACGACACCCTGGACCTGACGGCGCCGGTCGTCGCGTTGTCCGCCGCGAACGCGGCCGGCTGCGCGCCGTACTCCGCCGAGGACAAGGCGAAGGCGGCCGGCAAGTTCGTCTTCCTGGAGTGGGACGACAACGACTCGACCCGCGCCTGCGGTTCGGCGGCGCGTGCCAACAACGCGCAGGCCGCCGGGGCGAAGGGCGCGCTGCTTTCGTCCACTTTGGAGCACTTCAGCGCGGGTATCGCGGGCAACGCGGCGATCCCGATGTTCCAGTTCACCGGGTCCGCGACGAAGACGCTGCGCGCGGCGCTCACCGCGGGCACGCTGCAGGTCCGCCTCTTCGGCACCGGCCGCGCCTCGATCCAGACCTACGACAAGACGATCGTGGACACCCCGAGCTCGTTCACCTCGCGCGGCACCCGCGGCCCGGCGCTCAAGCCGGACCTCGCCGCGCCCGGTGACACGATCACCTCGGCCTTCCGCGGCAGCGGCAACGGCCGGACCGTGCTCTCGGGCACGTCGATGGCCGCCCCGCACACCGCCGGCATCACCGCGCTCGTCCGCCAGTCGCACCCCGACTGGTCGGTCGAGGAGGTCAAGGCGTCGGTCATCGACACCGCCGGCCACGACGTCGGCGACGGCGCGGGCCACACCTACGCGCCGCAGCGCGTCGGCAGCGGCCGGATCGACGCCAAGGCGGCGCTGGACAACCAGGTGCTCGCCTACGTCGTCGACGACCCGGGCGCGGTGAGCGTCAGCTTCGGCACGGTCGAGGCGGCCGGTCCGGTGACGCTGTCGAAGACGATCAAGCTCGTCAACAAGGGTGTCACGCCCGCCGAGTACTCCGTGGCCTACCAGGTGGTCAACGCGCTGCCGGGTGTGGAGTACACAGTGGACAAGCCGTCGGTGAAGCTGACCCCGCGCGGCACCGCCAAGGTCAAGGTGACGCTGAAGATCGCCGACCCGAAGGCGCTGCGCAAGGTCATGGACCCGACCATGGCGGCCACCCAGGCCGGCCTGGCCCGGCAGTTCGTCGCGGACGCCTCCGGGCGCGTCGCCTTCACGCCCACCAGCGGGGCCACCGTGCCGCTGCGGGTGTCGGTCTACTCCGCACCGAAGCCGGTTTCGACGATTTCGACGCCGCCGTCGGTGAAGTTCGCTCCCGACACCACCCAGGCGGTGCTGAACCTGACCGGCAAGGGCGTCGACCAGGGTGCCGGCGCGCAGAAGTACCGCTCGCTGATCAGCGTGCTCGAGCTGCAGGCGGAGTCCCCGCAGCTGCCCGAGTGCGACGCGGACGTGGTCACCGACTGCACGCTGAACAAGACGGCCAAGGGCGGCGACCTCCGCTACATCGGCGCGGCTTCGACCGCTCCGCTGGCGAAGGCCCAGGGCGAGCCGGAGAACGCGATCCTCGCGTTCGGCCTGTCCACCTGGGGTGACTGGGCGAACATCGGCAGCAACACCTCGCCGTTCGTCGACATCGACACGACCGGGGACGGGCAGCCGGACTTCGAGACCTACGTGACCAAGGCGACGTCGACCGACGTGCTCCTGGCCACCACGGTCGCGCTGACCCCGGGCTTCCCGACCGTCGACGTCCAGGCGGTCAACGGCCAGCTCGGCGACGTCGACACCAACGTGTTCGACACGAACGTGCTCACGCTGCCGGTTTCGCTGGCCGCGCTGGGCATCGACGCGAACGCCGACAGCCACCGCATCTCCTACACGGTGGGTGTGAGCGGTTTCTACGTCGCGCCGGGCACGACGAACGGGCTGATCGACTACGTCGGCACGCCGCTTTCGTTCGACGCGCTCGCGCCGGGTTACGCGGTCCAGGGTGGCGGCGACGCCGCGCTGGGCTACGTCGTGAAGCCGGGGACGGCGCTGGTCGTCACGCGGAACGCGGCGTCGGCCGCGGCCGACAACGCTCTCGGGCTGCTGGCCATCGAGCACCACAACGCCGCGGGCAACCGGGCGAACGTGGTGAAGGTGGACGCGACGCAGGGCGCCCGGCCGGGGAACGAGCGTCAGCCGATCGGGGCTGGTCGCCGCTAGGGCCCGGCAAGATCGATTCATGCAGGACCAGGGGCGTCTCCGGCGGATTTCCGCCGGGGGCGCCCCTCTGTTGTTCACCCGATTGGGTGTCTCACCCTGCGGGAGGATGCGGCATAAGGGTGGTGCGGCTACGGCGGTTTGTCTACGGCCGGTAACCTTCCGGCTGCTGGCGTTTTGTTGCGGTGGGCCATCGGTGCGGCCGGTGGTCCGGTCGACGGAGGTGTGTGGATGCGGCTCGCGGTGATCCCAGGAGACGGGATCGGGCCCGAGGTGGTCTCCGAGGCGCTGAAGGTGCTCGGCGAGGTAGTACCGACGGCGGAGATCACGAACTACGACCTCGGCGCCGCGCGATGGCACTCGACGGGCGAGCTGCTCCCGGAATCGGTCCTCGGCGAGCTCCGTCAGCACGACGCGATCCTGCTGGGCGCGGTCGGCGACCCGTCGGTGCCGAGCGGAATCCTGGAGCGCGGCCTGCTGCTGCGCCTGCGGTTCGAAATGGACCACCACGTCAACCTGCGCCCGGCGCGGCTGTACCCGGGTGTCCGGGGACCGCTGGCCGACGCGGGCGACGTCGACATGGTCGTCGTGCGCGAAGGCACCGAAGGCCCGTACGCGGGCACCGGCGGCCTGATCCGCAAGGACACCGAGCACGAGATCGCGACGGAGGTCAGCGTCAACACGGCGTTCGGCGTCCGGCGCGTGGTCGCCGACGCGTTCAACCGCGCCGAGGCCCGGCCGCGCAAGCACCTGACGCTCGTGCACAAGACCAACGTGCTCTCGTTCGCCGGGTCGCTCTGGTCGCGGATCGTCGAAGAGGTTTCGCTGGAGCACCCGGAGGTGACGGTCGCGTACTCCCATGTGGACGCGGCGACCATCCACCTGGTGACGGACCCGTCCCGGTTCGACGTGATCGTCACGGACAACCTGTTCGGCGACATCATCACCGACCTCGCGGCCGCGGTGACCGGCGGCATCGGCCTGGCGGCCAGCGGCAACCTGGACATGACCCGCCGCAACCCGAGCATGTTCGAGCCGGTGCACGGTTCGGCGCCGGACATCGCCGGGCAGGGGCTGGCCGACCCGACGGCGGCGGTGCTTTCGGTGGCGCTGCTGCTGGACCACCTCGGGCAGAAGGAATCCGCACGGCGGATCGAGGCGTCGGTGGCGTTCGATCTGGCCACGCGGGACCAGGCTTCGCCGGGGGCCACGCAGGCCATCGGTGACCGGCTGGCGGCGCTGGTTTCGTCGAACGTGCGTACTGCTTGATTTTTCGGGGAAGCCCCGTACCTGTTGGCTGGGTGCGGGGCTTTTTCGTGCCCGCTGCGCGCTGCCGGCTCGTCGGCGGCTCGTCGGCGGCTTGTCGCCCGGCTTGTCGCCCGGCTGGTCCACCGGCTTGTCGACGGGCTTGTCCACTGGCTCGTTGGCGGCTTGTTTCCCGGCTCGTCCACCCGCTTGTCGACCGCTCGTCGAAGGCTTGCCGCCCGGCTTGTCCACAGCGCTCCCGGGATGTGGAGAAGTGAGCGGGCGAGCGGCTTTTCCGGGGGTTCCGTCGGTGGGGGGCGATAGACTGGACCGGGGTCAGCCCCCAGGGTGCGGTGGGGTATGTCTGGGGCCTGATGGGGGTGTCAAGCCGCGGCGGGGCGAAGTGGCGGCAGGTGGCGCCCATGCCGGGCATCGAGGTCGGGAACCCGGCGAGAGGGTGCGCATCGAGTTTCCCGAATGGTGGGAGCTTGGCCCAGCTTCTGGACGTGGCCGCGAACGCTGTGGCATGATGCGACCGTGACCAGCTTCGCGATCATTATCGACGAGCGCGCCGGACGATAGCTCCACAAGAGCCCCCGGCGCGCAACCTCTCGCACCCATGCGGGAGGTTTTTTGTTGCCTTGAAACGCCAGGAAGACGCTAGGAGAAGACCGTGACCCGCAAGGAGCCCGCCGATACCCCGCTCGGCGACGCCTTCCACCTCTACGACACCACCCTGCGCGACGGTGCGCAGCGAGAGGGCATCTCCTACTCCGTCCAGGACAAGCTCGCCGTCGCGCGGCTGCTGGACGAGCTCGGGGTCGGGTTCATCGAAGGCGGCTGGCCCGGCGCGCTTCCCAAGGACACCGAATTCTTCGCCCGCGCCGCGAAAGGCGAACTGAAGCTCGGCCACGCCGCCCTCGTCGCCTTCGGGGCGACGCGCAAGGCCGGCACCACCGCCGACGCCGATCCGCAGGTCCGGGCGCTGCTCGACAGCGAAGCGCCGGTCATCACGCTCGTCGCCAAGTCCGACCTCCGCCACATCGAACGGGCGCTGCGCGTCGACGTCGACGAGGCCTGCGCGATGGTCGAAGACACCGTCGAATTCCTGACGAAAGAAGGCCGGCGGGTCTTCCTCGACGCCGAGCACTTCTTCGACGGCTACGCGCATTCCCCCGAGACCTCGCTCCGGGTCCTCGACGCCGCCGCCCACGCGGGTGCCGACGTCCTCGTGCTCTGCGACACCAACGGCGGCCAGCTGCCGCTCGGGCTCGCCGAGACCGTGCGGACGATCAAGGAAAAGACCGGATTCCGGCTCGGGATCCACTGTCAGGACGACACTTCCTGCGCCGTGGCGAACTCCGTCGCCGCGGTGCAGGCCGGCGTGACGCACGTCCAGTGCACCGCCAACGGTTACGGGGAGCGGGCCGGCAACGCCGACCTCTTCGCCGTGACGGGAAACCTGGTGACCAAGCTCGGCATGGAGGTCCTCCCGACCGGAGGCGCCGCCGAGCTCACCCGGGTCTCCCATGCCCTTGCCGAAATCGCCAACCTCGCCCCCTACACCCACCAGGCTTACGTAGGGGCGTCGGCTTTCGCCCACAAGGCGGGACTGCACGCGAGCGCGATCAAGGTGGATCCGTTGCTGTACAACCACATCGATCCGTCTTCCGTCGGCAACGACATGCGGGTACTGGTCACCGAGATGGCCGGCAGGGCCAGCCTCGAGCTCAAGGGACGTGAGCTCGGGGTCGACCTTGCCGGCCGGCCCGAAGCGCTGACGAGCGCGATCACCAAGGTCAAGCGGCTCGAAGCGGAGGGCTGGTCCTTCGAGGCCGCCGACGCCTCCCTGGAGCTCCTGCTCCGCCAGGAGGCCGACGTCCCGGCGGAGGCGCCGTTCGCGCTCGAGTCCTACCGGGTGGTCCTCGACCACCGCCCGGACGGCGAGGTCATGGCCGAAGCCACCGTCAAGGTGCACGTCGGCGGCCAGCGCGTCATCGCCACCGCCGAGGGCATCGGGCCGGTGCACGCGCTCGACGCGGCCCTGCGGAAGGCGCTGTCGCCGCACTTGTCCTGGTTGGACAGTGTGGAGCTGGCCGACTACAAGGTGCGCATCCTCCAGGGCCACCCCGGCACCGACGCGGTGACGCGCGTGCTGGTCGAGAGCACCGACGGCGAGCGCGAGTGGACCACCGTGGGCGTGCACGGCAACATCGTCGAGGCCAGCTGGCTGGCGCTGTGCGACGCCCTCGTCCACAAGAGCACCACCGTGGCCTGAGGCGGTGACACCCGGGGCCGGGGGCTCTGCCACCCGGAACCCCCGAAGGCCGTTGGTGGGGCGCACGTAGACTGGCTGCGTGCGCCTAGCCCGAATTGCTCATCCCGGTGGTGTCGCGTTCGCCTCGATCGAAGGCGACGGCGACGACGCCCAGGTCCTCGAAATCGCCGAGCACCCCTTCGGCCAGCCGAACTTCACCGGCAAGCGGTGGCCGCTGGCCGACGTCCGGCTGCTCGCGCCGATCCTGCCGTCGAAGGTGATCGCCGTCGGCCGCAACTACGCCAAGCACGCGGCCGAGTTCGGCAACGACGTGCCCAGCGAGCCGATGCTGTTCATCAAGCCGTCGACGACCGTCATCGGGCCCAACGCGGCCATCCGCCGCCCGTCGGGCATCGGCCGCGTCGACTTCGAGGGCGAGCTCGCGATCGTCATCGGGCAGCCGGTGAAGAACGTCCCGGCCGCCCGCGCGGCGAGCGTCATCCTCGGGTACACGGTCGCCAACGACGTCAGCGCCCGCGACCTCCAGAAGTCCGACGGCCAGTGGGGTCGCGCCAAGGGCTTCGACACGTTCTGCCCGATCGGCCCGTGGATCGAGACCTCGATCGACGCCTCCGACCTCTCCCTGCGGGCCGAGGTCGACGGCGAGCTCAAGCAGGACGGCCGCACGTCCGACCTCGTCCACCGGATCCCCGAGCTGGTCGAGTTCGTCTCCGGCGTGATGACGCTGCTGCCCGGCGACATCATCCTGACCGGCACGCCCGAGGGCGTCGGCCCGATCGAGGGCGGCCAGAGCGTCTCGATCACCATCGAAGGCATCGGCACCCTGACCAACCCGGTCGAGGACGTCTAACCCCTGGCCACCGGCTCCATCGGCCGCCGGGCGAACGCCGGAGCGTGCTCCGGCCGCAACCCCAGGCCGAGGAGCCGGGCCGGGAAGTACGACAGGCGCGGGAACCGGGCGAACGCCTTGATCATCGGCTCCGGCGGGCCGTTGCGCTTGCCGCTCATCACGCCGCGGACCACCGTCCGGTGCATCAGGCGCTGCAGCCCCTGCACCATCAGTGTCGGTGCGAGGCGGCGCGAGCGCACCTTCGCCAGCTCGGCCCCCGTCGGACGGCCCCGGCGCAGCGGCTCGGCCAGCAGCGTCGCCGCCGCGACCGCGTCCTGCACCGCCAGGTTGATGCCGACGCCGCCGATCGGCGACATCGCGTGCGCCGCGTCGCCGATGCACAGCAGCCCGTCGACGTGCCACTTGCGCAGCAGGTTGAGCCGCACGTCGAGGAACTTGACGTCGTCCATCGTCTCGAGCTCGTGCACCCGGTCGGTGAACTCGGGGCAGATCTGCGTGACGTTCTGCCGGAACGCCTCGATGCCGTGGGCGCGGAGGTCTTCGCCCTTCGGCGCCAGGTAGGCGATCTGGTAGAAGTCCGGCCGGGGGAGCGGCACCGCGAAGCGGCGGTCCCGCATCTTCGGCAGCAGCATGGTGCCCGCTTCGTCGTCGCCGCGCGAGAGCCGGAACCACCAGACGTCGAACGGGCAGTCGTACTCCCGCGGCACCAGGCCGGCCTCGCGGCGGGCCAGCGACCAGCGGCCGTCGGCGGCGATCACCAGGTCGGCGCGGATTTCGCCGGTTTCCCCGGCGCTCGTGCGGTAGGTGACGCCGGCGACCCGGCCGTCCTCGCGGACCAGGCCGGTGCACTCGGTCTCCATCCGCTGGACGAACGTCGGCTCCTTGCGCGCGCTTTCGGCGAGCAGGTCGAGGAAGTCCCACTGCGGCACCATCGCGATGTAGGGGTGCGCCACCTTCAGCCGGGTGAAGTCGGCGAGCTTCATGAGCTCGCCGTTCTCCTGGGGGAAGCCCGCCGAGGTCAGCTCGCTGTGCGGCAACGCGTGGAACCGCTCGCCGAGGCCCAGCTCGTCGAGCAGCGTCAGCGTCGACGGGTGCACGGTGTCCCCGCGGAAGTCGCGCAGGAAATCAGCGTGCTTCTCCAGCACCGTCACCTCGACGCCGGCCCGGGCCAGCAGCAGCCCCGTGACCATCCCGGCCGGCCCGCCACCGATGACGACGCAGCTCGTGCGCTCGGTCATCTCGACCATCTCCCTTATTCATCGCTTGTTGAATAACTTGAGGATGCACCCGCGCTGCACCGGCGTCAAGGGGTGTGACCGGAGATACGCTGATCGGGCGACGGCCTCCGCGTCCCTGTCCGGTGGCCGAAAACCGTCCAAACGCGACAGTTGGTCGAAGGTGTTCCGGCTGTGCCCGGCTCCGGCGGCGGGATGCGGAGGCGCCCTTGTGGACGGAGCGGATTCCCAAGCGGCGCAAGGGGTTTCACGGAGGAATCGATTGCTTTCCCGGGCGCGCCGGTGCCGGGGGTGCGTGCGGCCGGATAACCGAACGGGGACGGTCCGCCAACTGGGAGTAGAGAAAGTGCGCCGGAACAGGCGAGCGGCAATCACCTCTTTGGCAGCGTCGCGAACGCGGCGGTTGCCCTAGCCTCACTGGGTGGATTTCGCCCTGGCACCCCGGACCCCGTCGCGAACCGCCTCGCCCGCCGCGGCGGCGTCCGAGCCCTGGGCGCCGCCCGAGCTCCGGCTGGTGTGCCTGGACATCGACGACACGCTCATCGACTGCACCGCCGCGATCCGCCGGAGCCTCCACATCCTCACCGGCCGGGGCGACCTGTGGCCGCTGTGGGACCTCATCACCGAAGAGCACGTCGCGCTCGTCGTCGCGGGCGAACTCGACTACCGGACGATGCACCAGCGCCGCACCGACTGCTTCCTCGCCGAAATCGGCATCCTCGCCGACGCCGAGCAGGTGAGCTCCTTCGAACGCCGTCGCCGGGAGTTGCTCGACCACTCGTGGCAGCTGTTCGACGACGTCCTCGACTGCCTGGAGTGGCTGCGCGCGGCCGGTCTGATGCTGGCCGCGGTGACGAACGCCTCGGGTGTCCACCAGCGGAAGAAGATCGCCGACCTGGGCCTGGCGCCGTTTTTCGACCACGTCGCCATCGCCGGCGAGCTCGGCGTGGCCAAGCCCGACCCGGTGATGTTCCACACGGTGTGCCTGGGCCTGGGCTGCGCCCCGGCGCAGGCGGTCCACGTCGGCGACAAACTGGACACCGACGCGATCGGCGCCCGCGACGCGGGCCTGGGCGCGGTCTGGCTGGACCGCGACCGCATCGGCGAGCGGGCCCCGGAGGGCGTCCACACGGTGGCCGGCCTCGCCGAGCTGCCTGAGCTGCTGGTTTCGGAGTACGCCACGATCGGGGTCCCGGCCCAGCGGGGCAGTGGCACCCCCGCGTTCACGGTCCGGAACGGCGTGCTCTAGTATTTCTAATAGTGCGGTGCTGATCCGGCCCAGGCCGGAGCAGTACCTCACTGGGGTATGGTGTAATTGGCAGCACGACTGGTTCTGGTCCAGTTAGTCTAGGTTCGAGTCCTGGTACCCCAGCTGCGGAGAGTGACCCCCTGCGAGGCGGGAAATCGCTTCTGGTAGGTTCTCTCCAGCAAGAAAAACAGAAAAGCCCCTGGGAGACCAGGGAAGATCCTAAGCCCCCGTCGTCTAGCGGCCTAGGACGCCGGCCTCTCACGCCGGTAGCGTGGGTTCGAATCCCATCGGGGGTACCAGCAGTAACCAAACCGCCTGACTCACGTCGGGCGGTTTTTTGGTGTGCCGGGAGACGTGGCTTCGAAGCCTTCCCTGCACCGCGCATCAGCTGCCGCGCCTCTGCCAGGTGCCCCGCGAGGCAGGGGATCGCCTTCCTCCCGGCCCGGCGGCCGGAAGCTTCGGCTCACGTGACCGCTCGGCCGGTGCTGTCATCCACTTCGCCCAGTTCCTGTACCTGGACCCTCGCGCGACTTCGCGGGGGATGAGGCCGGTGCCTCTGCTCATCGGCCGACTGTGGCAGGAGCCGTCGCCACCGGTGGGGGCGGAGGCTGGATCAGGCCGATGACGAAGGGCTGCAGCCCGGCGATGACGATCGTCGCGACGCCGGCCGCGAGCGCGACCGCCACGGAAGAACCCCATGCGCTCATCGACCAGAGGTTGTGGACCTCCAGGAGGCGTGCCGAGCCGTAGCGCCGCTCGGCGAGGACTTTGCGATCGGCGAGAAGGCCGAGCGTCATCAGCACCGCGAACGTCTGGACGGCCGAGAGCGCCACCTGTTTCCAGTCCGCGGAGCTGCCGGCGAAGGCGGCGTCCGCGGTTTGGGTCAGCGCGACGGCGACGAACAGCCAGAGAGCCTTGGACAGACCGGTTCCCCCTCGGAGGAGAGGGAAGAAGTAGCCGAACGTGAAGCCGTAGGCGGCCCACTTCAGCGTGGGAGGGCCGATGGCGGTGAGGACGGCCAGCACCGGGTAGTCATCGTGGAAGCTGGTTTCCAGCTCCGCGCCGACGAGTGCGAGCAAACTCCACGGTGCGCCGAGGGCCGCGGCAAGCGTCGCGCACCAGACGGCGCGCTTCCACGGCCGCCTGCTGAAAGACGAGCCGAAGGCGAGTTGCGCCGCGGTCTGCCCGGATCTTTTACGTGCGGCGGCCGAGGCACGCTTCTCCAGGTCTACAACGCGACGAAGCCCTTCATCGAAGGGGATCGTGCCTTCGGCGACCTTGTCGCGAACCTGTTTCCGGGCACCCGGCAGTGATCGCCGGGCGGATCCCGCGGCTGTGACGCCGGCCAGCATTCCGGCTCGCTGCGCGGAAGTCGCCGTCAGGACGGCGTGCGCGTGCGGAAGCTGCGTCCGAGGGAACAACGCCCAGGAAACAGCCAGCGCGACCGCCACCGTGGGAGCTGAGAAGGTGGGGACCAGCGAGTACCCGAGCAACGCGGTGAGTACTGCGACCGCACCGATCGTGCGGTGCCCGCGCAGGCTGGACTCGGCCACGACGGGACTGCGCCCGATCCGCCACAACGTGATCGTCAGGCCCAAGGCGAGCAGGAGGCCGAGGACGCCGTCGATACGGATCCCGAGCGCCAGCAAGTTTCCCCGGAAAGCACCGGGTTCGGTCAGCTCGCGCCAAGGAATGGCCAGCGCCAGGGCCGCCAGAACGGCTGCCGCGAGCCACACCCTGGGCAACGGACGTTCCAGGGAAGCGATGGAGACGAGCTGAAAGGTGCCCAGGACGAGCAGTGCACCGCCGACGACGAGCAACCCCCATTGCGCGAGGAAGGGAAGTACTCCCGCGTCGCGGACGGTGGTCGCGCCAAGCGCAGCGGGAACCAGGACCGCGGCGCAGGGAACGTAGCGTCCGCGAACAGGGCCGGCCGAGCGACACCCCGCCGTGGTGACCAAGACGATCTCCGCGGCAACGGCGAGAACCGCCAGAACGCCGAACCCCGACAGGGTCACCACGACGGCGGCTTCGGCAGGATCGGCCATACCGGTGCGCTCGGTCGGCCGAACAACAGGGAGGTAGCTCTGGCTCGCCATGAGACGCAAGATCACGACAGACAGCACGAGTGCTCCGATGATGACCACGAGCGCCCCGGCGGCCCGCGCGACCGGATGACGAGGCGTGTCACCACCACGGGTAGCCCACCGGCGGACACCGCCGGGCACAACGCAAAGGGACAAGCCGGCCAGCAGAACGACCACGCCGGTCGTCGACGGGTAGACGCGTGTCATCCACGGCAGGACACCATCGGCGATCAGCCGCCGCTGCGGCGCTGCGGAGAGAAAGGTCGAGATCCGCTCGGACACCGTGGCCAATTGCCCGGCAGCCGTGATCACGAAGTGCAGGGCGACCACCAGACCGGCGAGCCGTTCGAACCGGCGCCAGCTCGGCTTGGCCGCGACCGGCCCGAACCACCCGGCGCGGCCACCGACCACCAGGACGAGCCAGCCGGCGGACGCGACCACGGCGGTGCCGAGACCACCCAGGATCGTGAAGATATCCGACCACGGCACCGAAACCGGGAGGGAGAGCCGGGGCTGTGGCGCCGCGAACGTGGTCCTGTCGGGCGGCTCCGAGGCGAGAGTGATGGTGAACTCGCGGCCGTCGGGCTCCGTACCCTCGCCGACCAGCCGATTCGCGCTCTGTTCTTTGACCGTGAGCGGTCCCGATATCCCGGCCACGGTTCGCTGATGGGTGGTCAGGGTGACCGTTGTCGACGGTCGCTGGAACGAACCGCGGACGACGATGCTCTCGGCCGGTGGCCGGGGCGATGCGCTGGGCACACGGTGCTCGACAGCTGTCGTCGCCACCACCACGGTCGACTGGCCAGGCGTGCTGGTGATGGTCGGCGTCGACCAGTCCATGACGCTGTATTCGCTGATCCTGATGTTGCCGATCTCGGCGTTCGAGAAAGCATTCGGATCGGTTACCGCCTCGCCTCGGCGGATTCGGTCGATGAGCCCGTACGTCGTGACCGGCAGCGTGAGCTCGGCGCGCACCGAGATGGTGTTGTCGGCCTCGTCGATGTGAAAAGCCACCGAACCGGGCCGTGGGTACTCGCTCGAAAGCCACGGGCAAGGATCGCCGGGGAACTTCCCCGGCGCCAGCCAGGCCGAATCTTCGACGGAATCCGCACCGATGCGGCAGGACTGGATTCGAGGGGCGGCGGCTTGCAGGAAATCGACCGCGACGACCGCCGCACCGCCGAGCAACACCAGGAGCACCGTCGCCGACACCAACCGGATCGACCGCTGCCACGCGGCATGAGCTTTCGCGCGAGCGAAGGTGTCGGCAATGGACATCCGGCCCTCCCTGCCGTAGCCGAAATCGTCGGCGATCAACGAGTAGTCGCTCGTACCCGCCTCGATGTAACAAGTGCTGCCTTTCCTCCGGCAGCGATCGGGCAATTCGAGGGCACGATGGGAGCGCGTTCTACAGGCTCGGCCGCTGCTGGTAAATCGCCACGCCGATCTGCCTGCTGACCTCGTCGAGTTTGTCGGCCGCCGTTTTGATCTCGGTTGTGTCGGTGCCGGTGAGGGTCGTGCGCAGGACGTCGATCGCCTGGCGGGCCTGGCCCTGCATCTCGAACGGGAACTTGCCGCCGTGCTCGCGGATGAATGCCTCGAGCTGGTAAATGGACGTCTCGGCGCGGTTGCGCAGCTCCGCTTCCGCGCGGCGGCGCTGGTCCTCCTCGGTCCAGCGTTCCGCGTCGCGGACCATGCGGCCGATCTCGTCGCGGGACAGGCCTACTCCGCCGGAGATCTCGAGTGATTGCTCGCGGCCGGTGCCGAGGTCGCGGGCCGATACGTGCATCACGCCGTTGGGGTCGAGGTCGAACGTCACCTCGAACTGGGGCACGCCGCGCGGGGCCGGTGGCAGGCCCGTCAGCTCGAACGTGCCCAGGTGCCGGTTCTCCTTCGCGATCTCCCGCTCGCCCTGGTACACGCTGACCTGGATGGACGGCTGGTTGTCCTCCGCGGTGGTGAAGATCTCCGAACGCTTCGCCGGTATGCCGATGTTGCGGGGGATGACCCTGGTGAACACCCCGCCCTGGGTTTCGATGCCGAGCGAAACGGGGTTCACGTCGAGCAGGAGCGTGTCCTTCACCTCGCCCACCAGCACGCCGGCCTGCAGGGCGGCGCCGGCGGCGACGATCTCGTTGGAACTGAACCGCTGCTTCGGCGACGCTCCGTGCAGCAGCTCGCGAACGAGCCCGAGGAACGCCGGCATCCGCGCGGCGCCGCCGGCGAACAGGACGTGGTCGATCTGCGCCGCGGTGATGCCGGCTTCGCGGAGGACGTCGGTGACCGGGCCGCGGACGCGGTCCAGCAGGTCCGCCGTGATGCTCTCGAACTCCGCCCGGGTGAGGGCTTCGTCGAGGTGCAACGGCTCTTTCTCGGCGCTGACCGTGATGTAGGGCAGGGTGATCGTCGTGCGCTGCACGCTGGACAAGGCGATCTTGGCCTGCTCCGCGGCTTCCCGGAGCCGCTGCAGCGCCATCCGGTCGGCCTGGAGGTCGATGCCCCGCGCGCGCCGGAACCGGTCGACGACGTGGTCGACGATCCGCTGGTCCCAGTCGTCCCCGCCGAGCCGGTTGTCCCCGCTGGTCGCCTTGACCTCGAAGATGCCCATGCCGCATTCGAGCAGGGAGACGTCGAAGGTGCCGCCGCCCAGGTCGCAGACGAGCACCGTGGCCTCGTCGGGGGCGCCCAGCCCGGAGGCCAGCGCCGCGGCGGTCGGTTCGCTGAGCAGCCGCAGGACGTTCAGCCCGGCGATCTCGGCGGCCTCCTTGGTGGCTTGCCGCTGGTGGTCGGTGAAGTAGGCCGGCACGGTGAGCACGACGTCGGTGATCCGGGCGCTCAGCCCGTCCTCGGCGTCGTGCTTGAGCTTCGCCAGGATCCGGGCGGCGATCTCCTGCGCCGTGTAGCGCTGCCCGTCGATCGGCGGCGTTTTCCAGTCGGTCCCGATGCGCCGCTTGACCGAGCGGAACGTCCGGTCCGCGTTCGTCACCGCCTGGTTCTTCGCGGACTGCCCGACGAAGACGTCGCCGGACTTCGCGAACGCGACGACGGACGGCGTCGTCAGCGTTCCCTCGGCGTTGGGGACCAGGAACGGGCTGCGGTTTTCGAGCGTGGCGAGGGCGGAGTTGGTGGTGCCGAAGTCGATGCCGACCGCCGTCAGCTGCCGCCGCGGCGGCTCGTCGGCCTGCGGACGCTCCGGTTCGCGAGGCTCCGCCGGCGGTGTCTCGGGGACGGGCGGGGCGGCCGGTTCCTCCCGGAGTTCCCGGAGGGCTTCGGCCGCCTTGCTCGCCAGGGACCGGCTGTCGTCGTCGGTGAGCTCGGTCAGCGTCTCGAGCGCCGCCCGGGCCAGCCGCGGCTCGTCGCCCTTGATCAGCGTGACGAGCATGCCGATCGCTTCCGCCCGGTCCTGCGGCACGGGTTCCCGCAGGGCGCGGGCGACCGCGGACGGGAGAACGGTGTGCGGGCCCGCCGTCCAGGCGGCGTTGCGGGCGATCGCCAGGTCGTCGACGGTGCCGCCGCCACGGCGTTGCGGCTTGGGCAGTCCGCGGGCGTGCAGGGCGCGAAGCAGGTGGCGGTAGATCTGCGCGAGCGTGAGCAGTTCGGGGCCGTCGGTCAGGCCGTCGCCGAGGAGCCGGAGGAGTTCGCCGGTGAACGCGGTGTGGGGCGCACCCGCCGGGGCGTTGGCGGTTTCGTTGGCCGCGGAGGAGGTGAGGGTGTAGCGGCCGGGGATGTCGATCTGCCCGGACACCACGGAGCCGGGATCGGCCATCGCCTCGATGGCCCGGCCCGAGAAGCAGCAGTCGAGGATCAGGATGTTGTGGATCGCGGGGCTGTCGCGGAAGATCCGGTCGATCGTGGTGAGCGGCATCGCCGTGTAGGCGACGCGCTGGGCGCGGGTGGAGGACAGGCCGAGGTAGAGCGCGCCGTCGGCGTCGACCAAGCCGTGCCCCGCGTAGTAGACGAGGAGGGTGTCTTCGGCCTGCTCGGCGATCTCGGCCATCCGGGAGCCGAGCTGGTTGCTGTTGGCCGGATCGGTGATCACCGTGCAGTGCCGCGACGAGAACCCGCCGAGGTCCTCGCGGGTCAGGTGGTCGGCGAGCCCGTTCACGTTGCCCAGCACCCCGGGCAGGTCCGGCAGGGTCTCGTCGTCGGGGTAGCGAGCGGTGCCGACGAGGACGACGCGAGACCGCCCCGGATCGGGCAGGCGCACCGGCTACCTCTCCCGCTCGGCGTCGAGGACGCTCTTGATCACGGCTTCGGCGTCCTCGACGCGCTGAGCGGTGACCTTCACCGAGCGGGCGCCGTCCCCGGCCGTGGTGATTTCGATCGTGGTGTCCGAGCGTTGCTGCCGGAGCCAGACCGACAGCGACCGGGCGAGCACCGCCGCCGCGCCCCCGCTGCCGAGGGCCACGGTGAGCACGTCCGCCACCGCGCCCATCTCGTCCGGCGCGGGGGCGGCGCTGGTCAGTTCGAGCTGCCCCCGCAGTTCGCTCTCGGCTCTCAGCCAGGACATGAGCGGCCGGAGCCTGTCGCGGGAATCCCCCGCGGTCACCCGAATCCGTGCCTGCATCCGCGCTCCTCCGCCCGACCCCGCCCATCCAGTCAATCGTAGGACGTGGTGGCTTCGCTACACGGGAGTTGCCGGCGGGAGGTTGGACGCCTCGCTCAGGACACCGTCCACGGTGGATCAGCGCCCGGCCTCGCGGCTACCAGGGCCGCTGAGCCGGTTCGGGAACGTCCTCGTCCGACCGGCGCACCGGGCGTTCCCCGTGCTCGGACAACGCGGTGAGGACGAAGTCGGCCACCGCCTCGGGTGCCTGGGTTCCGGGCAGTCCGGCGACGATCCGCAGGGCCGATTCGCCGGCCTCCGCGGCCAGTTCCCAGCCCTGCCCGGGCGTCCAGCGCAGCAGGTAGTCGCTCGGTTCGCGTTCAGCCGCCTGGCCCGCGAAGCGGATCTGCCCGCCCGCGAAGTCGCCGGTGTGCGAGCGCGTGTCTTCCGGCTGCAAGCCCAGCTCCGCGGCCACCGCCCGCATGAGCGCGGCCGTGGACGGTTCGTCGTCGGTCATGGGCCGCCCTCCTGTCGCAGGCGGGGACTACCCGTGGGGGCGGGGTGGGAAACGCCGGACCCGCGGAACCGCACGGAGGACGGTTCCGCGGGTCCGGCCGCCGGCTACGGCGCCCAGGGAGCGTTGACGGCCCAGCTGACGTCGTCGGCCCAGGAGGCCGTCGCGTCGAAGGTGTCGGGGCCGCCGTTGCTCGCGATGTACACCGTGTTGTCGTAGTGGCGGAGGAAGCGGTCGGGGTAGTTGAACGAGGCGAAGGACGTGCCCTGGCCGTTCTTCCCGGCCTGCGGGCAGAAGGTCGCGTCCGCGCGGAAGGCCGCGCTGCCGTCCATGGGCTGGCGCAGCAGCTGATAGTTGTAGTGGCGCAGGAAGTCACCCGGGTAGTTGCGCGACTCGAACGACACGCACGACGGGTTCGCCAGGCCGCGGCGCACGATCCAGGACGCGTCGTTCTTGTCCAGGGCCGAGCTGCCCGAGCTCACCACCGACGTGACGGCGTCGTCGAACTGGTGCCGGACGTACCGCGTGGTGCAGCACGCCGTCGTGGCGCGCAGCGAGATCGTCGAGCCGGGGTTCAGCGTGCCGCCGGCCACCGGGCTCGGGCCGCCGTACCCGACCGAGACGACGTTGGCCTGCACGGCGTTGTCGGCCGCGTCGGTCGGCAGCCCGCTGGTCATCACGCCCTCGAAGAACGAGCCGATCGAGCCGTTGCTGTTGTCGCCGCCGGTGCCGAGGACGATCGATCCCTCCTGCTGCATCGGCGAATACCCGGGCTGGGCCGGTTCCGGTCCGGCGTAGCGGGTGGCGAGGCTGCCGGACTGGGCGTTGCCGTCCTTCGTGGCGAAGAAGTTCTGCCCGTTGTTCTTCAGCAGCGCGGTGACGAACGGCGCGGCGTTGCCGGTGTAGGAGCTGTTCTTGCTCGGCCCGGCGTCGGACTGGAACAGGCCGTTCTCCAGGTCGGCCTGCACCCACGGTCCCTGGCCGACGCAGGGGGAGAACCAGCACTCGGTGCCGAAGTTGATCGCGTCCATGTGGCCGTTGCCGGTGTCGGCGATGGACACCTCGGCGTTGCCGTAGTCGAAGCAGCACCGATTGTTGACGTGGGTTCCGGACGTCACCATGTACATGCCTTCGGCCTGGCCGTTCACGGCGACGCCCGAAGCCGAGGTGTGCCGGTAGCCCATGCGGCCGGAGAACGACGCGCCGTACACCGCGTGGCCGCCCGCGGTCACGGGCAGCGCGTCCGCGGGCACGCCGGAGTTCGCGGGCCCGGCGGCCCCGGCGGGTTCGACGAACAGGTCGTTGTGCCGGGGCGACTGGTCGTAGATGACGGTGATGACGCACGTCGTGCCGGTGCAGAAGGAGTCCTGCGTGGCCGCGTTGGCGTACCCGCCGGCGGCCAGCAGCCCGACGTTGGCGACGGCGCCGTCGGACGCCCGCTTCAGCTGGTAGAGCGGACCGTTGTAGGACGAGTACAGCGCGCGGGTCGTGCTGTGCGCGGCGACGCAGGCGGTGCCCGCGGCGCCGTAGATGTCGCACGGCAGGGACGTGGCCGCCTCGGCGGCTTGACCGGCGTTCAGGACGGTGGCGGCGAGCGCCAGTGCCCCGCCGGCCAGGAGGGAAGCGGTTCTCCGAGCGAACATGAAGAGCTCTCCGTTTCGAGGGTGGGGACCGGGAAAAACGCAGGGCGAAACGATTCCGCGACGCCGGCGTGCGAAATCGTCCGGGCGTGCGGAATGCGGGGGAAAGACGGTGGGGGGATCGGTCGGCCGGGCCTGTGATCAGGAGCGGAGCGAGGCTCAGGGCGAACCGGCGACGATGAGCAGCATGAAAACCTCCCTGCGGCACTGCAAGGTGTTAGCGCTAACATTTGTGCTGGAGAGAGCTTAGACGGTGAGTTCCGCGTTTGGCAACCGACGTCGTCGAATCGCCGATCGGGCGAAGTCGAGGTCATTCGGAAATCCGCGGCGAATCGGGCAACTGTGTCCACAGTGGACGTCGAGTGGGGCTTGACACCCGCCGGTGGTCATTCATACATTCGGTGTCTCTTTGTATGAATGACGGGAGTTGATCCGCATGCGGCTCGGCAAGACCGCCGTCGTCCTCGGAGGCAGTGCCGCCGGTCTCTGCGCGGCCGGCGCGCTCGCCCCGCACTTCGACCGCGTGCTGGTGCTGGAACGCGACGAACTGCCCGACGGGGCCGAGCACCGCCGCGGCGTACCGCAGAGCAAGCACCCGCACTTCCTGCTCAACTCGGGCCGGCGCGCGATCGGCGCGCTGTTCCCCGGCTTCGAGGACGACCTCATCGCGGCGGGCGGGCTGCTGCTGATGCCGTCCATGGACGCCGCCTACCTCGACGGGCCGGGCTGGTCGGCCCGCAAGCGCAGCGCCATGACGATGGTCTACGGCTCGCGGATCCTCATCGAGCGCGTGCTGCGGGACAAGGTGCGGGAACTGGCCGGCGTCGTCGTCCGCGAAGGGGTCGCGGTGCGCGGCCTGACGACCGCGGACGGGGAGATCACCGGCGTCGGCTTCACCGCGGCCGATGGCGACGAGCACGTCGACGCCGACTTCGTCGTGGACGCCATGGGCCGCGGGTCCCCGGTCGCCGGCTGGCTGGCCGCGGCCGGCTGGCCCGAGCCGGACGTGCAGACACTGGACGCCAAGGTCACCTACACCTCGCGCTGGTACGACCTGCCCGCCGAACGCCCCGCGTCCTGGTGGTGGCGCCACCTGGTGATCATGCCGACGCCGGACAAGGGCGAGCACCCCGCCGAGCACGAGTTCCTGGTCAACTTCTTCCCGATCGAGGGCAACCGCGTCATCGCCTGCATGGGTTCGTGGGGACTGGAGATGCCCAGCACCACCGACGCGTTCGTCGAGACCGCGCGCCGGGTGCGGACGCCGTTGTTCGCCGACGCCATGGACCGGTGCGCCCCCGCCTCGCCGGTCCACCTCACCCGCTCGACCGGCAACAAGTGGCGGCGCTACGACCGCCTGCGCACCCCGCCTCGGCGGCTGGCCTTCGTCGGCGACTCGATCTGCGCGTTCAACCCCTTCTACGCCCAGGGCATCAGTTCCGCGTCGGCTTCAGCCCTGCTGCTGCGCGAGCACCTGTCCCGCGCCGAACGGCTCGACGCGAGGTTCACCGCCCGCTTCTTCGCCGCGCAACGCGGATTGCTGCGCGTGCCGTGGCGCCTGGCGATGGCCCGGGACCAGGGTTACGCGTGCGCGGTGGGCACCGAACAGCTGCCGGAGTGGCGGCGGCGCATCGTCGCGGCCATGTCGGCGCCGGCGTTCAGCCTCGTCGTCGGAGCGGCCCGCGAGGACGAAGTGGTCGACGAGCACTTCGCCAAGGTGTTCAACCTGGACGAGTCGCTGGGGCAGATGCTGCGCAACCCGCGGGTGCTCGCGGGCCTGGTGCGCTACCGCGTCCGCGCGGCGCTGGGCCGGCACCGCGTCCCGTTCGGGTTCGACCCCCAGACCGAGCCGCCGGCCACGGACTACTCGACGGCGACGGCGACCGCGCGATGAGCACCGCGTGCGGACCGGACGCCGAAGCCGTCACCCGCGGTCTCGGCTTCGACTGCCACGACGTCTCGCCGGTGGTTTCGGTCCGGCCGCCGTGGGCGCTCGCCCACTGGACGATGCCGCTGCTGGAACTGCTGATCGTCGGCGGCGCGGTGTTCGCCCTGGTGCACGCCCTGCGCCGGCGCCGCGAGGGTGACCCGGTGAACCTGGCGCTGTGGTGGGCTTCGCTGGTCTACCTCTTCGTCACCGAGCCGCCGCTGTACTTCCCGGAGTGGTTCGGGCTCGACCGGCTGTACGGCTTCATCTTCGCCCACAACCGGTTCACCGTGCAGTTCATGGCGGACCGGTTGCCGCTCTACATCGTGGCGTTCTACCCGGCGTTCAGCCAGCTCGCCTACGAGGTCGTGCGCTCGCTGGGGCTCTTCCGGCGCGGTGCGCTGCGGGGTTCGGTGGCCGTGGCCTTCGTCTGCCAGGTGTTCTACGAAGTCTTCGACCACCTCGGCCCGCAGCTGAAGTGGTGGGCCTGGAACCCGGCCAACGCGATCGTCAACCGGCCGGCGCTGGCATCGGTGCCGTTGAACAGCATGCTGCTGTTCGCTTCCGTTTCGATGGCCGCCATGACCTACCTCGTCGTGCGCCTGACCGGCGGTCCGCCGCGGCGCCGGCTGGTGTGGCGGACGCTGCTGGCCGGCGTCCTGACCCCGCCGGCCATGGCGATCGCCGGGATCCCGTCGAGCTTCGCCGGCGAGAACGCGGGAGCGCGGGCGTGGATCCTCGGCGTCGAGCTGGGCCTGCTGTGGGTGGCCGGCGGGTGGATCATCGTGGCGCACCTGCGTTCCGGGGAACCGCGCGAGCCCCTCTCGGCCTTCACGCGGTGCTATCCGGCGCTTTACCTGGGCGGCATGGCGGTGTTCTGGCTGGGGACCCTGCCGGCTCACCTGTCCGCGAAGGACGGCGTCACCGCGGACGGCACCCCGATCGGCAGCGGGTGGTACGCGCTCGCGTGCTTCGCCGGAGCCGGGCTGCTGCTGCTCGCGCTGTACCGGTCGCGGGACCGCGCCCCTGCCCCCGCCTGAGCGACCGTTCTCGGGGAAGATGGCGGCATGGGGCACCACGGATGGCAGGGCAACCCGCCCGGCACCGAAGACGAGGCACGCCGCCGGATCGTCGAAGCGGCGACGGCGTGCCTCGACCGGGCCGGGCTGGCCAAGACGAGCCTCTCCGACGTCGCCGCCGAGGCGGGCGTCACCCGGCAGACCGTGTACCGCTACTTCCCGGGCCTCAAGGACATCCTGCGGGCCGTCGCGCTGGCCGGGGTCGAGGAGTTCGCCGGGCGGATGGAGCGGCACCTGGCCACGTTCGGCACGGCCGCCGAAGCCGCGGTGGAGTCCGTGGTGTTCGCCGTCCGGACGCTCCCCGGGGAGCCGCACATGGGCCTGCTCCTGCAGGCGGGCGAAGCGGACTTCTTCACCGACGGCGTCGTTTCGCCGCTGGCGTTTTCGTACGGCGCGCGGATCCTCCGCAACCTGCCGGTCGACTGGGCGGCCGCCGGTATCGCGACCGACGAGGACCTCCGGGGTCTCGCCGAAGTCCTGATGCGGCTGTTCCTGTCGTTCCTGCAGTACCCCTCGACACCGCCGCTCACCGACGACGAGCTGCGTGCCCTGGTCCGCCGCTGGATCGGACCGGGGCTGCGCGGGTGAGGGGCCGCGGGTTTCCGGAAACCGTGCGCTGAATGCGCTGACAATTCATGACAACGCCGACAGTGTGATGCCTCCCACGCCGCCGGGAATGCCGACGGCGGTGGCCAGGGTGTTCAGCCCTCGCCACCGCCGTTGCGGTGATCTCTCCCCAGTGATCTCCCGGCCACCTCGTTTACTTCTTGGCGGCGGCGACCTTCTTGCGCGGCGCCCGCTTGCGCGGCGCTGCGACGGGCGCCTCGGCCTCTTCGACCTGGGCCTGCTCGTAGGCGGCGATCACCTCGGAGGACAGCCGGCCCCGCTCGGAGACCTCGTAGCCGTTCGCGTTGGCCCAGGCGCGGATCTGCTGGTTGCGCTCGCGGTCGGTGGTGCTGGTCGTGGTCGACTGCCCGGTGGCGACGCGGACCTTGCGGCCGCCGATGCGCCGGCCGGCCGCGATGTAGCGGGCCAGTTCGTCGCGCAGGGCGCCGGCGTTCTCGTCCGAAAGGTCGATTTCGTAGGTGACGCCGTCGAGGCCGAACTGAACGGTCTGGGCAGCGGTGCTGCCGTCGATGTCGTCCAGGATCTCGACGAGGACTTTCTGGGCCACGGGAATGCTCCTCAGCTGGATGTGCGTCCGGGGGAACGCGACGTGTGACAAGTTGCACAATGGTCGGCGTTCTTCGGTCGAGTGTATCCACCCGAGGAGAGGTACGGCAATTTCCTACCGGTAACGCGGAACGGCGGCGGCCCGGGGTGGTCCTGAAAGGACCCGCCACCGCCGTTCCGGACGGGTCGCGGCTTTCGCCCGGCGACGGCGGCGCGGCCGCAATACCGGCGGAAAATGCCGCCGGGAATCTACGTTCCGGACGGCGTGGAGCCCTGCTCGCCGTGGTGGTAGGGCGGATCCGTCTCGAGCGCCTCGTCGGCGGCTCCTTCGGCGGGATCGGCCAGATGCGCCTCCGCGGCGGCTTCTTTCGCCTCTTTGATGAGCTCCCGGCTGTGGGCGAGGTCCGCTTCGGGCCGGTTTTCGTTCTCCGTCATCGCGGCTCCTTGCCGTCGGATTGCGTTCTCTGCCGGACGGCTACCCGCGAAGGCCCGAACGCAACCGTCGGGGACCGGGGGGTGGAAAGGGCCGCGGGGCGTTCACCCCAACGAGTGGCCGCGGTGAATTGTTCGGCGGCCGGCGGGGGATCGGGTGAGCCGTGACCGGGACCGGTTCCGTGGTGCGGGAGGGGTCGGGAATTGCGGCGGCGGTTAGGTGGCCGATGTCCTGTGTGGTGGCCGCCGGGTTCGGGACGCGGGTGATGGGCGGCGTTCAAGCCGCCGGAGAGTGGACCGGAGTGGATCGGTGGTCCGGCAAGACCAAGTTCGCGCGGCAAGCTGTGAGCGGCGATCTCAGCCTGGTTTGCGCGCGAACGGCCCGCGGTGGCCGGGGGCGGTCCGGCGGGTGGGGATTCGCTGGGCTGGTGCCGGAACGTGGGTGGTACGCGGGCACGGGCCCGCCGGAATCACCGGGGCGCCCGGTGGATTGGGCTGGTGGCGGAGCGCCGATGGCTTGGGTGGTGCGTGGGCACGGCCCTGTTCGGAATCGCCGGGGCGCCCGGTGGATTGGGCTGGTGGCGGAGCGCCGATGGCGTGGGCGGTACGTGGGCACGGGCCCGTTCGGAATCGCCGGGGCGCCCGGTCGGTTGGGCTGGTGGCGGAGCGCCGAAGGCTTGGGCGGTACGTGGGCATGGCCCCGTTTGGAATCGCCGGGCCGCCGGTGGGTTGGGCTGGTGGCGGAGCGCCGATGGCGTGGGCGGTACGCGGGCATCGGCCATGCGGAATCGCCGGGGGCCTGGTGGATTGAACCGGCACCGGAGCGCCGAAGGCTTGGGCGGTACGTGGGCATGGCCCCGTTTGGAATCGCCGGGGCGCCTGGTGGATTGGGCCGGCGTCGGAGCGCCGATGGCGTGGGCGGTACGCGGGCACGGCCCCGTTTGGAATCGCCGGGCCGCCCGGTCGGTTGGGCCGGCGTCGGAGCGCCGATGGCGTGGGCAGTACGCGGGCATCGGCCATGCGGAATCGCCGGGGCCTGGTGGGTTGAACCGGCGCCGGAACACGGGTGGGCCGGCCGCACCCTCGGCCCGCGAGGGTCTTCGCGGGACCGCCGGGCGATTCGCGGGGCCGGTTCCGGAACAGGAGAGGCCCACCCTGGCACCGCCCGGTGGGCCCTTCACCCGCTCCCGGAACGCCGGAAGGGCCCCGCACCAGGCAGGTGCGGGGCCCTTCCGATCGTCGCCAGGGGTGTTACTTCTTCTTGGCGGCGGAGGTGCGCTTGGCCGGGGCCTTGGCAGCGGCCGGCTTCTTGGCCGCGGCGGTCTTGGTCGCGGCCGGCTTGGCGGCGGCGGTCTTGGCCCGCGTGGTGGTCGCCTTCGCCGTGGTGGCCTTGGCCGCCGTGGTCTTGGCGGCGGTCTTCGGGGCCGCCTTGGTGGCGGTGGTGGCCTTGGCGGCCGGCTTCGCCGCGGTGGCGCGGGTCCGCGTGGTGGTCGGGCGCGTGGTGGCCGGCTTGGCCGCCGCTGCGCGGGTGGTGCGGGTCGTCGTCGCCTTGGCCGGCGCGGCGGCCGCGGCGGTCTTGGTGGCGGTCGCCCGCGTGCTGGTGGCGGCGGTGGCGCGCTTGACCGGGGTCGCCTTGGGCAGCTTCTTGGTGCCGGAGATGACGTCCTTGAAGGTCGTGCCGGCGCGGAAGGCGGGCACGTTGGTCTTCTTGACGCGGACGGCCTCACCGGTGCGCGGGTTGCGGGCGGTGCGAGCGGCGCGGGCGCGCTTCTCGAACACCCCGAAGCCGGTGATGTTGACCTTTTCGCCCTTGTTGACCGTCCGGATGATGATGTCCACCAGACCGTCAACGGCCTGCGAAGCCACCTTCTTGTCGCCCAGACGCTCCGACAGCGCCTCGATCAGCTGGGCCTTGTTCGTCATTCCAGTCCTCCATAGTGGAACTACTAGTCACGGCCCATCTCGGCCGACACTGCACACGGTATTACCAATACCGCACAAAATCCAACCGGGGGTCGAAATATTTCCTTGTACGGGGGCGGGTTCCGCCTCCGGAGAGCCCCGGTCCGGAGGCCGCGCGGTGCGCGACCCGGACTCCCGCCATGCCCCTGAACAGGCAAAACCCGGTGGGGGAGCCGTCCACAGTGGTCGTCCATATAGGACTCGAGGCCCTTCCGGAGAACTTTTCCCGCGACACGCCGGTCCGGGGTGTCGCGGCGTGTGTCCGAGCCCACCCGGGCCCGATCCCGCGCAACGGCGGGGGATCGCGGGCCTCCCGCGGGGCCCTCCGGCGCCGCTTCGCCGTGGAGCCAGGCGGAAGCGGCGCCCGTAACGCCGCCGCCGTCCGGCGCGACCCCCGGGCACGGCGTTGCGCCGCAACCGGGTACGCCCCCGGGAATGCCTGTGGCGGGGACGAAAGGCACTCCCCGAAGGGTGAGCTCACTCGTTCGGCGCAGTCTTGGCCTGCGGCGACGCCGTGGCGGCAACGCCGTGTTGGCCGTGGGACTGTCGGTCCGGCGGGCTAGTCTGCCGCGGGAGGAAGCGCCGGGTGAGACAGGGAGAACCGTGGACCAGGAGACGCTCACCACCGTGGTCGGCCGGGTGGCAGGCACCGAGGACTCGACGCCGCTGCAGTTCTGCGTGGCCATCGATCCGGACGCCTATCTGCAGCTCGACGACGTCGTCGTCACCCGGCGGGATCTCCCGGGGCTCGGCGAAGTCACCTCGTACGGCGTCGTGACGCAGGTGAGCGCGCGGCACGAGGGCGCCAGCTTCGGCAGCGACGTCTTCCTGATCTCCGACGGGGTCCTGCCCGCCCAGGTGCAGGAGATCGCCGAGATCGCCACCACCCGCGTCGAGCCCGAATGCTACGTGCCGCCGCGGCCGGGGGCGGTCGTGTCCCGTGCCGTGGGAGAGGATCGCGCACAGGCGCTGTACTTCGACAACATGACCCGCCAGGTGGCGGTCGGCCTGGGCCGGGACGGCGAACCCGTCTACCTCAACATGGACTTCCTCGACGGCACCCGCGGCGCGCACGTCAGCATCAGCGGCGTCTCCGGCGTGGCCACCAAGACGTCGTTCGCGTTGTTCCTGCTGCACTCGATCTTCCGCGGCGGCGCCCTGCCCAACGCCCACAACGCCAAGGCCCTCGTCTTCTCCGTCAAGGGCGAGGACCTGCTGTTCCTCGACACCCCGAACGTCCACCTCGACGAGAAGCTCAAGGCCGAGTACGCCAAGCTCGGCCTGCCCGCCGAGCCCTTCGCGTCGACCGGGTTCTTCGCACCGCCGACGCCGTCGGACACCACGGGCAAGCCGCACGTGACCGGGCGGACCTCGGGCGTCGGCGCGTTCTGGTGGACCATCGCGGAGTTCTGCGCCAAGGACCTGCTGCCCTACGTCTTCGCCGACGCCGAGGACGAACGCAACCAGTACACGATGGTCATCCACCAGGTCGCGAACCGCCTGCGGCTGGACAGCACCCCGGCGGGCAAGGACGGCGCCGCGAACGTCGACGGCGTCCTGTGCCGCACCTACGCCGAGCTCGTCGACGTCGTCTGCGACCGCGTCACCGACGAGGAAACCCGCGCGAGCTGGGCGGGTGCGGTCACCGGCGCGGGCACGGTCAACGCCTTCATCCGCCGCCTGCGCTCGAGCCAGCGCGCGCTGTCCGGCCTCATCCGCGGCGACCTCGCCGACCACCCGGCGCGCCAGTTGTCCACGGAGAACCAGCAGGTGACCGTGGTGGACATCCACAACCTCGTCGAGCGCGCGCAGCGGTTCGTCGTCGGCGTGACGCTCGCCGCGGAGACCGCGCGCAAGGAGGCGGCCGGCCCGGGCGGGCTGTTGTTCACGATGCTGGACGAGCTGAACAAGTACGCGCCGCGGGAAGGCAGCAGCCCGATCAAGGAGGTGCTGCTGGACATCGCCGAGCGCGGCCGCTCCCTCGGCGTCATCCTGATCGGCGCGCAGCAGACCGCCAGCGAGGTCGAGCGCCGGATCGTCAGCAACAGCTCGGTCCGCATCGTCGGCCGCCTCGACGCCGCCGAGGCTTCGCGGCCCGAGTACGGCTTTCTCCCGGCCAGCCAGCGGGTCCGGGCGACGCTCGCCACGCCGGGCACGATGTTCGTGAGCCAGCCGGAGATCCCGGTGCCGATCGCCGTCGGCTTCCCGTTCCCCGCCTGGGCCACGCGGCTTTCCGAGGCCGGGACGATCCCCACGACCACGGCCGCCTCGAAGAAGAGCGATCCCTTCGCCGGGCTGCCCACGCGCGGCAGCGACCCCTTCGGCGACGACCCGCCGCCGTTCTGAGCCGGCTGCCCACCACCCGAACGGAAGGATGAAGGGTGAAGTTCCTGCACACCTCCGACTGGCACATCGGCAAGACGCTCAAGGGGCGCAACCGCCTCGACGAGCAGCGGGCCGTGCTCGGCGAGATCGTTCGGATCGCGCGGGACGGGCAGTTCGACGCGATCCTCGTCGCGGGTGACCTCTACGAGACGTCGGCGCCGTCGGCGGCCGCGCAGGAACTCGTGGTGCGGGCGCTGATGGCGCTGCGCGAAACCGGTGCCGAGGTGCTGGCCATCGCCGGGAACCACGACCACGCCGCGACGTTCGAGGCGTACCGCCCGTTGCTCAAGGCCGCGGGCATCCAGCTCACCGGCGATCCCCGCCCGGTCCACGACGGCGGCGTCGTCTCGTTCGACGCGCGTTCGACGGGCGAGCGCGTCAACGTCGCCGTGCTGCCCTTCCTTTCCCAGCGCTACGCGGTGCGCGCCGCCGAGCTGCTCGCGGGGACCCCGGCGGACAACGTCGGCGAGTACGACCAGCGCGTGCGCGACATCCTGGAGCACCTCAAGTCCGGGTTCACCCCCGGCGCGGTGAACCTCGTCATGGCGCACCTGACGGTGACCGGCGGGGCGATGGGCGGCGGGGAACGCGCGGCGCAGTCCATCTTCGAGTACCACGTGCCCGCCACGGCGTTCGGCGCCGATCCGCACTACGTGGCGCTGGGCCACCTGCACCGGCGCCAGTCGCTGCCCGCCGCGTGCCCGGTGCACTACAGCGGTTCGCCGTTCGCGGTCGACTTCGGCGAGCAGGACAACACCAGCGTCGTGCTGTCGGTGGAGGTGAGTCCGGCCACGCCGGCGAAGATCACCGACATCCCGTTGACGGCCGGGCGGAAGCTGCGGACCGTCCACGGCACGGTGGCGGAACTGATCGCCCGCGCGGGGGAGTTCGGCGAGGACTACCTCCGCGTCTACCTCCGCGAAGCGACCAGGGCCGGGCTGCGCGAGGAGATCCAGGAAGCCCTGCCGAACGCCCTGGAAATCCGCATCGACCCGGAGTTCGCCGCGCCGGTGACGACCTCGGGCGGCGACCGCGCGATCGCGGACCGTTCGCCCGGCGAGCTGTTCGCGAGCTACTGCGCGGAGCGAACCGTCGAGGACAAGCGTGTGCAGGCGCTCTTCGCGCGGCTGCACGACGAAGAGACGAGCGGGGTGTGACATGCGGCCAGTGCTGCTGGAGATGACCGGCTTCGCGTCCTTCCGCGAGAAGACCGAAGTCAGCTTCGAAGACACCGATTACTTCGCGCTCGTCGGGCCGACCGGCGCGGGCAAGAGCACGGTCATCGATGCGCTCACCTTCGCGTTGTACGGCTCGGTCGCCCGGTGGGACCACGAAGGCCTCGTCGCGCCCGCGCTCGCCCCGACGGTGAACCGCGCCACCGTGCGGCTGGTCTTCGACGCGGGCGGCGCGCGCTACCACGTCGTGCGCGAAGTCCGGCGCAGCGGCGGCAAGAAACCCACGGTCAGCGTCAAGAACGTCCGCCTGGAACGGCTGATCGACCCGGCCGCGCTCGGCGGGCCGGAGGACGACGCCGACGCCGTGGCCGCGGATTCCGAAGTGACCCCGGCGGTCGAACGCCTGCTCGGGTTGACGTTCAAGCACTTCTGCACCTGCGTGGCGCTGCCCCAGGGCGACTTCGCCGAGTTCCTGCACGCGAAGGCCGCCGACCGGCAGAAGATCCTCATCAAGCTGCTGGGCCTGGAGGTCTACGAGCGGATCGGCCGACGAGCCGGCGTGACGGCGGAGCAGCAGAAGCAGCGTGCCGCCGTCCTCACCGAACAGCTCGGCAGCTACGCCGACGCCACCGAAGAAGCCGTCGCGGAGCTGGCGGCGCGAATGGCGGCGCTCGCGGAGCTGGACGCGCGGCTGACCGCGGCCCTGCCGGGGTTGAACGACGCCACCCGCGCGCACGACGAGGCCCGGCAACGCGTCGGCACGCTCACGGCGGAGCTGGAAGTCCTCGACGCCGTGGAACGCCCGGACGGCGTCGAAGACCTCGAAACCCGGCGTCGCGACGCGGCGGACGCGGTCACGACCGCCCGGGGCGCGTTGGAGACGGCGGAAACGGCCGACGAAGCCGCGCGTGCCGCCCTCGCCGCGGCGCCCGCGCGCGGTGAACTGGAGCGGATCCGCGCCGACCGCACCGAGCTCGAGGCGACCGAGGCGGCCCTCCCGCGGCTCGAAGAAGCGGCGAAAACGGCGTTGCGGACCAAGGACGCCGCCGCCGTCGCGGTCACCGAAGCCCTCGCCGTCGTCGAGACGGCCCGGCTGAACCGGGACTCGACGGCCCGTGCCGCGGAGGACGCCGCCGCCGAAGCCGGGCGGGCCCGCCAGGACCGCGACCGGCTGGCCGGGCTGCGGCCGCCCGCGGATCTCGGGGACCTGTCGGCGGATTCGGCGCGCGTGGCGAAGCGCACGGAGGCCGCGGCCGCCCGCCTGAGCGCGGCCGAGGCCGCCGACGCCGAAGCGCGGGCGGCGTTGGCCGCCCAGCCGGACGTCGCACCGCTCGCCTCGGCCCGCTCCGATGCCCGCACGCTGTATGCGGTGTGCGAGGCGCAACGGAAAGCCGCCCCCGAACAGGCCGCGCGCCGGACGGAACTCGAAGCCGCGCGAAGCACCTTCGCCCGCACGGACGCCGAAGTGACGGCGGCGAAGACCGCGGTGACGGAGGCGGAACGGGCCGGGCAGGCGCTGAGCCTGCGGGCCGGCCTCGCCGTCGGGCACCCGTGCCCGGTGTGCGAGCGGGAAGTCACGGCGCTGCCCGACGCCGGCGGGCACGCCCACCTGGCCGAGGCCCGGGACCGCCTCGAGCGCGCCGAGCGCGAGCGCGCCACCGCCGAAGCGGCCGTGCGCAAGCTGGAACGGGCCGTCGACCGCGACGCCGACTCGGCCGCGTCGGCGGCCGCCCAGGCGGAGGAACTGCGCGTGGTGCTGGCCGAGGTGGCCGGGCCGCCGGAGTCGGCCGTGCTGCTGCGGCCGGTCGAGGCGGTTTTCTCCGAGCGGGATTACGCGGACCTCGTCGCCGCCGTGCGCGAGCGGGGCGAGTGGCTGTCGAAGACGATCGACGGCCGCGCCCGCGTCGCCGAGACCGCGAACGCCGCGGACAAGGAACTGGCCGCGGCTCGCGCCGAACGCGCGGCGGCGCAACACGAGGCCGACGCCGTCGAGAAGTCCTTCGCGGCGGCCAGGGAAGCGCTGCGGGCCGCGCGCGACCCCTTGGTGGAGCTGGGCGCGCCGGCCATCGACGGCGACGACGTCCCGGCGGGCTGGCAGCGGCTGACCGCGTGGGCGGCTTCCGCGCTGGCGGACCGGCGGACGGCACTGGCCGCGCTCGAAGCGGCCGCCGAAGCCAGGGGCAAGGAAGCCGTCGTCGCGGCGGACGACCTCGCCGCCGCCGAGCGGAACGCCGAGGAGCGGCGGAAGCGGGCCGTCGACGCGGGCCTGGCCGAACAGGCGGCGGCCACCGAATTCGCCACCGCCCGGCGTCGCCGCGGCGAACTGGCCGCGGCGCTCGACGGCGCGCCGTCCGCCGCCGTCGTCGCCGAGGAGCTGGCGAAGGTCGCTGCTCTGGAAGAAGCCGCGAAGCACGCGGACGAGGCTTTGCGCACCGCCCGGGTGGCCGCGAAGCGCGCCACGGAAGCCCAGGCGGGCATCGGCGCCGAGGTCGACGCCGCGCGGCAGCGGCTGTCCCGGGCGCGCGATCCGCTGGTCGGTCTCGGCGCTCCGCCGATCAACGGCGAGAGCCTCCTCGACGCCTGGACCGCACTCACGGGTTGGGCCGCCGGCCAGGCGAAAGCCCATCGTGAGCTGCTGGCCGTCGCGAAGACCGCCGAAGGCGAAGCCGCCGAAGCGTTGCAAGCGGCCGAACGCGCGGTCGCCGGCGACGTCACCGCGCTCGGGGTCGCCGTGCCGGAGGGGCCGGTGCGCGACCGCGTCCCGGTCGCCGTCGCGGCCGCGCGGGCGCGCGCCGAAGCCGACCACACCGATATGAAACGGCGCGTGGCGCGGGTGGCCGGGCTGCACGAAGACATCGCGGCGGCGGAGTCCGACGCCCAGGTCGCCCGGTTGCTCGCGGATCTGCTGCGCTCGGACAAGTTCCCGCGCTGGCTGATCGCCGGGGCACTCGACACGCTGGTCGCGGAGGCGTCGGCGTCGCTGCTGGAACTGTCCGGCGGCCAGTTCGAGCTGACCCACGACAAGGGCGACTTCCTGGTGGTGGACCACAACGAGGCCGACGCCCGGCGCCCGGTGAAGACGCTGTCGGGCGGCGAGACGTTCCAGGCGTCGCTCGCCCTGGCTCTCGCGCTGTCCTCGCAGCTGGGCGCCATGGCCGCCGAAGGCGCGACCAAGCTGGAGTCGATCTTCCTCGACGAAGGTTTCGGGACGCTCGACGAGGCCACCCTCGACGTCGTGGCGTCCACTTTGGAGAACCTCGCCGCGTCCGGCTCCCGGATGGTCGGGGTGATCACGCACGTGCCGGCGCTCGCCGAGCGCGTCCCGGTGCGGTTCCTGGTCACCCGGGACGGCACCGGCTCGCACATCGCCAGGGAGGGCGCATGACCGCGGTGGCCGGGATGAACTTCAGCATCGACGCCTGGGACCCGGGCTACGGCAGCTCGATGGAGGCCGAGGACCTCGGCCGCTCGCAGGCCGAGGTCGAGCTCGACGTCGAGGTCCCGGAGGCCGAGTGGGCGCCGATCGACCCGTCGCCGGTGTCGCCGCCGGAGGCCGTGCTGTTCGTCGACGGCGTCCGGCGGATCGACGCGCGCGTCTGGATCGACGACCCGGCCGGCACGAACTCGGCGTCCATCGGGATCTGCGCGTCCTACGCGGCGGGGGTCGTGTGCTGCTGCGAGGGCCAGGCGCACGTCGTCGGCACCGACGTCCGGCGGGGGCTGTTCACCGTCGCCCCGCGGGCGGACGACATCGCCACCCCGGCCGGGACGTACACGGCGTACCGCGCGGCGGCCAAGGAGGACAAGCCGCTGCCGGTGGTGCTGTCGTCGGCGTTGCAGGAGCAGCTGGCCGAAACCGAGCTGGAGACGGCGATCCGGGCGCGCACGGCGATCGACGGCCACGTGCGCGGCGACCTGCTGGTCGTGGACGGCCCGCTGCGCGGCCGGGCGCACCTCGACCGGGCCGTCGGGTTCATCAAGAGCCACCAGACGACGTACCTGCCCGGTGAGCTCAACGCGATGGTCGGCCGGCTCGGCCCGCACCAGCGCACGCCGGTGTTCCTGATGGGTACCACGTGGGTCCGGCACTCGTGGTACCTGCGGCTGCCCTCGGCCGGCGGGCCGCCGTGGTCCGGGGTCGTGCGGGTGGAGGCGGCGCCGCACCTCGGGCGCGAGCAGGTCGCCGAGCTGGCGAACGTCACCCAGTCGGTGCTGGGGCGGTTCGCGTCGGTGCCCTACAAGGACTCGCGGGCGCCGCAGAACCTCTACCCGATCGCCGGGCTGGAGCGCGACCTGCGGCACCGGCTCGGCGACCAGCAGTTCGTGTACCGGGCGCTGCGCCTGGCCGCGGTTCGCTGACGCCGGTCCCGGGCCGCCCTCGAGAGTCCTCTGTGGAGGGTCGGGCGGCGACCCGGCTCTTGGTCTGCGCTTCCGCCGTCGTCGGCAGCGCGACCGTCGTCATGCTCGTGGCCATTAGGCCGATCAGGGTCTCTTGACCATGGTCGAGCCTCCTCTCGCCGGTGGTCCTTCCGCGCTTGAGCCGGGTAAACAGCCGGGTTCCGGGTCGGTTCAAGGATGTGAACAGGAATCGAGTCTATGTTTCCTAGTCACATATGAGTTAGCTTGTTCGCCGTTGGTCCCGTCAGCGGCGAGGGAGACTCGATGCGCACCGGCCCGTTCGTTCTTGTTGCGGTTCTGGGGTTGTCACTGGCGGCCCCGGCGGCCGCCGAGGCACAGCCCTGGCGAGACGTCCGCCAGTCACCCGACCGCCGGGCCGCCGCACTCGTCGCGGCGATGACCCTCGACGAGAAGATCTCCCAGCTGCACCTGCAGCCCGACGCCGAGCACCAGCGGTTCGTGCCACCGATCCCCCGGCTGGGCGTGCCGGGGTTCCGCATCGCCAACGGCCCGGCGGGCATGGGCCCGGCCGACGACAAACCGCAGAAACCGGCGACCGCGCTCCCGGCCACGATGGCGCTGGCGTCGACCTTCGACACCGATGCCGCCCGCCGGTACGGCCGGCTGATCGGCAGCGAAACCCGGGCGCTCGCGCACAACGTGTCCGAAGGGCCCGACATCAACATGGCCCGCGTCCCGCGCAACGGCCGGACGTTCGAGGGCATGGGGGAGGACCCGGTGCTCGCCGGCGCACTGGCCGCCGCCGACATCCGCGGGATCCAGGAGAACGGCACCATCGCCGAGGTCAAGCACTACGCGGCGAACAACCAGGAGACCGACCGGCACGGGGTCGACGAGCACATCGACGAGCGGACGCTCAACGAGCTCTACCTGCCGCACTTCGAGCAGGCGGTGACCGAAGGGCACGCGGGCTCGGTGATGTGCGCGTACCCGAAGATCAACGGCGTGTTCACGTGCGAGAACCCGGCGCTGCTGCAGGACAAGCTGCGCGACGACTGGGGGTTCAAGGGGTTCGTCCAGTCGGACTGGGGTGCCGCGCACAGCACCGTGGGGTCGGCGAACGCGGGCATGAACCTCGAAATGATCGACGGCACCTGGTACGGCGAGAAGATGAAGCAGGCCGTGCTGGCCGGGCAGGTGAGCGAGCAGCGCGTCGACGAGCTGCTGCTGCCGCGGTTCCGCACGATGTTCGCCTTCGGCCAGTTCGACCACCCGCCGGTGCTCACGCCGCTCCCGGCCGCCCGGCACGACGCCGCCGCGAAGGAGTTCGCCGAACGCGGCATGGTGCTGCTGCGCAACGAGCACGCCCAGCTCCCGCTCGATCCCGCGGTGAAGTCCATCGCCCTCATCGGGCCGTTCGCCACCAAGGCCAAGACCGGCGGCGGGGGCAGCTCGGCCGTCATCCCGACGTCCACAGTGGACCCGCTGCCGGGCCTGCGGCAGCGCGTTCCGGGGGCCGCGGTGACGCTGGACGACGGCAGTGACGTGCCGCGCGCGGCCGCGCTGGCCCGGACCGCCGACGTCAGCGTGGTGATGGTCGGGGACAACGAGGCCGAAGGCAAGGACCGGCCGAGCCTGGCCCTGGACGGCACCCAGGACGCCTTGGTGGCCGCCGTCGCCGAGGCCAACCCGCACACCGTGGTCGTGGTGAAGAGCGGCGGCCCGGTGCTCATGCCGTGGGCGTCGCGCGTGCCCGCGATCCTCCAGGCGTGGTACCCCGGCCAGCAGGACGGCGCGGCGGTGGCGGGCGTGCTCTTCGGCGACGTCAACCCGTCGGCGAAGCTGCCGATCACGTTCCCGGCGGCGGACGCCGACACGCCGGCGAACACCCCGGCGCAGTTCCCCGGCGTCAACGGCGTCGCGACGTACTCGGAGGGCCTGCAGATCGGCTACCGGTGGTTCGACGCGCAGGGGCGGGCGCCGCTGTTCCCGTTCGGCCACGGCCTGTCGTACACGACGTTCGCCTACTCCGGCCTGTCGGTGCGCAACACCGGCGACGGCGCCACGGCGACGTTCACGCTGCGGAACACCGGGCACCGGGCGGGCGCCGAGGTCGCCCAGCTGTACGTGGGCTTCCCGTCGGCCGCGGGCGAGCCGCCGCGCCAGCTCAAGGGCTTCGAGCGGGTATCGCTGGCGCCGGGGCAGGCCCAGCGCGTGACGATCCGGCTGGACGCGCGCGACTTCTCGGTCTGGGACACGGCGACCCACGCGTGGGAGCCGGCGCGCGGCGCGTTCACCGTGTCCGTCGGCGGCTCGTCGCGGTCCCTGCCGCTGCAGGCCCCGCTCGTGCGGCGGTGAGGTCTCAGGCCTTGCAGCCGGGTGCGGTGGCGGCGGCGAGCATCAGCTCCGGGGACGCCGCCATCGCGCCGACCGGGTCGTAGGTGCCGTCGACGTCCTGCTGCGCCTGGAAGAGGGCTTGGCCGGCCCGGTCCTGGGCCGCCGTGTTGTCCGGCTTCGCGCGGTCGAGCTCGTCCTTCGCTCCGGCGGCGCGGTCGCGGGCCTGGGTGAACTTCGTGACGAAGGCCTGGCGGACGGTGTCGCCGAGCGGCACGGGCGCGGGCGGCAGCGCGGCGAGCTTGCCGGCGGTCTCGCCGGTGCGGGCCGCGATGCCGCCCAGCGTCATGCTGAGCGCCTTCTGCGACTCGGCGATCGACGTGGGCGTCGGCTGCTGGGGGGCGGCTTCCCGGTTGGTGCGCTCCCGGTAGCCGTGGACGGCGGAGCAGAAGCCGTCCGTCCAGCGCACGGCGGCCGGATCCGCGGCCGACGCGGACGTGACGGCCTCGACCGGCCTGAGGTTCTGGGACGGCGGGGGCCCGGCCGCCGTGGTCCCGCACGCGGACAGCAGCAGAACGGAGCCGAGCAGAACAGCAGTCACCTTCATGGATGCCCCCTCGCGTTTGCCGGGTACACGCGCGAGCGGGCCGGAAGGTTGAGTCAGGCGGCGGCGAGGGTGCCGCCCACCGCCCGGAGGCCCTCGGCGGTGAGCTCGGCCCGCGTCCACTGCCCGACGGCGACGGCCCGCACGGGCCGGATCAGGCCGGCCCGGGCCAGCTGGTGGGCGGTCGCCTGGTCGCAGCACGGCAGGCCGTCGACCCGCAGGTCGGGTTCACAGCTGCAGGTGAGTTCGGCCCGCCCCGCCCCGACGGCCCGCAGCATCGCCATCGCCCGGCGATTGAGTTCGGTGTTCATGGTGGTCATCCCCCTCTGGTGGTGCTGACAGAGAGGAGACGTGGCCGCCGTCACCGAATACGCCACTTCGCCCACGGTCACCCGAACGGCGCTACGGGCGCTTACCCCACCGCTGGTCGTCCGGTTCCTCGCCGCGTTGCACCGCTTCGAGGTAGGCCCGGTCGACGGCGAAGCGGGCCGCGATCTCCGGCCCCTCGGCCACGGCGCCGTGCCCGGGGATCAGGACGTCGACGTGCCGGACGGCTTTTTCCAGCCGGTCGAGCGCGGCCGAGTAGGCGGCCTCCTGGCCCGGGCGGCGAGGATCGAGCAGCGGGATCAGGACGTCGGAGAGCATGTCGCCGGCGATCAGGACGCCCCGGTCGGCGAGCAGGAGAGCGGCGTGCCCGAGGGCGTGCGCGTCGTGCTCGAGAATTTCGCCGGGGATCGGGCCGCCGTCCGCGGGCAGCGGCGTGACGAGCGCGATCAGGTCAACGGGAATGTCCGGCGCGGTTTCCAGCGCCATGGCCCGGGCTCGTTCCCGGGCTTCGGCCGCGATGCCGGCGTTGGCGGCGGTGGCGTAGCGGGGGACGTCACCGAGGCGGGGGTGCCAGAGCAGGTGGTCGAAGTGCGGGTGGGTGGAGAACCCGGCGACGACGGGACTCCCGAGCCGGTCCAGGTCGTCGGCGAGTTCGTCGAATTCGGGACCGTGGATACCGGGGTCGACGACGATCAGCCCGTCGTCCGTCTTGACGACGGTGGTGTTGCTCCAGACCCACGCGCTCTGCCGCACCCACACGCCGTCGGCCACCTGATTCAGCATCGGCCCACCGTGTCAGGTGTCCCTGCCGGACGCAATCACCTCGGGGCGGCGGATCCTGGGGCGCCCCCCCAATATCCAGTCTATCGGCCCCTGCCGACGAAAACTCCGGAAAAGACACCGCCCGGGCCGGCTTGTCCACATCACGAACAACCTGGGGAAAAGCAGACCCGGGCCGAGAACTTCAGAGCCGTTCCTGCAACGCATCCGCGGCGGCAAGGAGATCCGCCGCCCAGCGCGCTCCCGGCTTGCGGCCGATCCGCTCGATCGGTCCCGACACCGACACCGCGGCCACGACCGTGCCCGCCGAATCCCGCACCGGTGCCGAAATGCTCGCCACGCCCGGCTCTCGTTCCGCCACGCTCTGCGCCCACCCGCGCCGCCGGACCTCCAGCAGCGTCCGCTCGCCGAAGACCGCGTCCGCCAGGATCGTGCGCTGCGTGTGCGGGTCCGCCCAGGCCGCGAGCACCTTCGCGCCCGATCCCGCCGTCATCGGCAGGCGCGAACCCACCGGCACCGTGTCGCGCAGGCCACTCGGCGGCTCGGCGGTCGAGACGCACACGCGCTGGACGCCGTCGCGCCGGTACAGCTGGACGCTCTCGCCCGTGACATCACGCAGTTTCGGCAGCACCACGCCCGCGGCGTCGAGCAGCGGGTCCGTCGAACCGCCCGCGAGCTCGGCCAGTGCCGTACCGGGGCGCCAGCGCCCGTCCGGACCGCGGCGCAGCAGCCGGTGCACCTCGAGGCCGACCGCGAGCCGGTGCGCGGTGGCCCGGGGCAGGCCGGTCCGCGTGCACAGTTCCGCGAGGCCGCAGGGGTCGTCCGCGACCGCCTGCAGGACGGCCACTGCTTTGTCCAGTACTCCGATACCGCTATGCTGTCCCACGACCCGATACTAGCGTCCCGCACTTTGGGAAGTCCAGCATCTGGGAAACCCTGAACTCGAGCTGCGCCCCCTCCTTCGCGGCTCGCACCCGAAGTTCCGCAGGTGCGCGCCCGAGTTCGACGACGAACCGTGGAAGGAGCCGGAGATGACCAGCCCGACCGGCAAGGCCCGCACGCTGGCGGAGAAGGTGTGGGAAAGCCACCTCGTGCGCCGAGGCGAAGGCGCCGAACCGGACCTGCTCTACATCGACCTCCACCTGCTGCACGAAGTCACCAGCCCGCAGGCCTTCGACGGCCTCCGCCTGGCCGGGCGGCCGCTGCGCCGCCCCGACCTGACCATCGCGACCGAGGACCACAACGTCCCGACCGTCGACATCGAGCTCCCCATCGCCGATCCGGTCTCGCGCACCCAGGTCGACACCCTTCGCCGCAACTGCAAGGAGTTCGGTGTCCGGCTGCACCCGATGGGTGACGCCGAGCAGGGCATCGTGCACGTCATCGGCCCGCAGCTCGGCCTGACCCAGCCCGGCATGACCGTGGTCTGCGGCGACAGCCACACCTCGACGCACGGTGCGTTCGGCGCCATCGCCTTCGGCATCGGCACGTCCGAGGTCGAGCACGTCATGGCCACCCAGACGCTGCCGCTGCGGCCGTTCAAGACGATGGCGATCACCGTCGACGGCGAGTTGCGGCCCGGCGTCACGGCGAAGGACATCATCCTCGCGGTGATCGCGAAGATCGGCACCGGCGGCGGCCAAGGCTACATCCTGGAGTACCGCGGCCAGGCCATCGAGGCACTCTCGATGGAGGCGCGGATGACCGTCTGCAACATGTCGATCGAGGCCGGCGCCCGCGCCGGGCTGATCGCCCCGGACGAGACGACGTTCGCCTACCTGAAGGGCCGTCCGCACGCCCCGCAGGGCGCGGACTGGGACGCGGCGGTCGAGAACTGGCGGCAGCTGCGCACCGACGACGGCGCCGAGTTCGACGCCGAAGTGCACCTCGACGCGAGCGCGCTGACGCCGTTCGTGACCTGGGGCACCAACCCCGGCCAGGGCCTCCCGCTGGGCGCCGAGGTGCCCGACCCGGAGGCGATCCCGGACGAGAACGACCGCATCGCCGCTGAAAAAGCCCTGTCCTACATGGACCTGAAGCCGGGCACGCCGCTGCGGGAGATCGCCGTCGACACCGTCTTCCTCGGCTCCTGCACCAACGGCCGGATCGAGGACCTGCGGGCCGCGGCCGAGGTGCTGCGTGGTCGGAAAGTGGCGGACTCGGTCCGGATGCTGGTGGTTCCCGGCTCGATGCGGGTCCGCAAGGCGGCCGAGGAAGAGGGCCTCGACCAGGTCTTCACCGAGGCCGGTGCCGAGTGGCGCCAGGCCGGCTGCTCGATGTGCCTCGGCATGAACCCGGACCAGCTGAAGCCGGGGGAGCGCAGCGCGTCGACGTCGAACCGCAACTTCGAGGGCCGGCAGGGCAAGGGCGGCCGGACGCACCTGGTCTCGCCGCTGGTGGCCGCCGCCACGGCCGTCCGGGGCACGTTGTCGTCGCCGGAAGACCTGCTGACCGCCGCCCGCTGACCACCCGAGGAGCTACCGAACATGGAACCGTTCACCCAGCACACCGGCGTCGGCGTCCCGCTGCGCCGGTCCAACGTGGACACCGACCAGATCATCCCGGCGGTCTACCTCAAGCGGGTGACCCGGACGGGGTTCGAGGACGGCCTGTTCGCCGCCTGGCGCGGCGACGACAACTTCATCCTCAACCAGGAGCCGTTCAGGAACGGAAGCGTGCTCGTCGCAGGGCCGGACTTCGGAACCGGTTCCTCCCGTGAGCACGCCGTCTGGGCCCTGATGGACTACGGCTTCAAGGTCGTCATCTCCGCCCGGTTCGCCGACATCTTCCGCGGCAACTCCGGCAAGGGCGGCCTGGTGGCCGCCCAGTGCGAGCAGCACGACGTCGAACTGCTCTGGAAGCTGCTCGAAAACGAGCCCGGCACCGAGGTCACGGTCGATCTCGAAACCAAGACCGTGCGGGCCAAGGACTTCACCGCGCCCTTCCAGATCGACGACTACGTCCGCTGGCGGCTGCTGGAAGGTCTCGACGACATCGCGCTGACGTTGCGCCATGCCGGTGAGATCGACAGCTTCGAGGAAAGCCGCCCGTCCTGGAAGCCGACGACGACGCCGGTGGCCGCAGGCTAGCCCGGTCGCGGGGCGGGATCGCTTGCGTGACAAGGGATCCTGCCCCTTTCCGGGCTACCGCGCCCGGCCCTCCAGAAGCCCTTGACCGGCCCTCGCCGTGCGGCGGAACCCTTCCCGGGACAGAGGAAAGTTCCGCGCGCCGGTTGGATTTGTGCTGCCTGGGTAATACCGTGTCGCTAGCCGGCCGACGCGGCCGTGGATCCTTCCTGGAGGACTGGACATGGCCAACAAGGCCCAGCTGATCGAGGCGCTGACCGAGCGCCTGGGCGACAAGAAGGCCGCTTCCGAGGCGGTCGACGGTCTGGTCGACATCATCATCCGGACGGTCAACAAAGGCGAAAAGGTCAACATCACCGGCTTCGGGGTGTTCGAAAAGCGCGCCCGCGCAGCGCGGACGGCCCGCAACCCGCGCACCGGCGAAGCGGTGCGGGTCAAGAAGACGAACGTGCCCGCCTTCCGCGCCGGCACCACCTTCAAGGACGTCGTTTCCGGAGCGAAGAAGCTGCCGAAGGCCACCCCGGTCAAGCGCGCGACGACGGCCACCCGCGCGGCGGCCACGTCCCGCACGGCGGCGGCCCCGAAGCCGGCCACGACGCGCGCGACGACCACGCGAACCCGCGCAACGGCGGCAAAGCCGGCCACGACGAGGACGGCGGCGTCGAAGCCGGCGACCACCCGCACAAGGGCGGCGGCACCCAAGTCGACGGCGGCGAAGGCGACGACGGCGGCAAAGACCGCGGCGGCGAAGGCGACCACGGCGGCGAAGACGACGGCCGCGAAGGCGACGACAGCGGCGAAGAGCACGGCGGCGAAGGCAACCACGGCGGCGAAGACCGCGGCTAAGCCGACGGCGGCTCGCAAGACCACGGCTGCCCGAACCCCGGCGGCGAAGACCACCGCGGCCAAGACCACCGCGACCCCGGCGGCCAAGACCACGACGGCCAAGACCACCGCGACCAAGACCCCGGCGAGGCGGACTTCGACGAGGCGGACTTCGGCCGCGGCGAAGAAGGACTGATCGCCCGAAATTGTCGGACCCCTGCGGTAACGTGAAATCAGGGGGACCCCCTGGGGGCGACCCCCTGCTAGACGAGCACCTTTCCGGCAGGGCCCAGCGCGACGTGCGCGGGGCCCTGCCGCACGTCCGGGCCTTTGCGGCAGAAGCGGCCAGCCCGCCTGAAAGGACGGCTCCCGTATCCAGCCAGTCGGTTCGCGTACCGGGAGGGTCGGCTGGCGTACCTGGACGGTCGGCGCGCGGGTCGAGCTAGGGCGCGGGCGAACCGGCGGTCCAGCCAAAGAAATCAAGTCCCGTCTCCGCGAACGAGCTGCGGATGCAAGCGATCCGACTGTGCGGGCCCTTGAGCCGACCCTCCACGTACGCGATCCGGCTGTCTGAGTACGTGAGCCGACCCTCCAGGCACGCGAACCGACTGTCCGCGCACGCGAGCCAACCCTCCGGGCGCGCCAAGCCGAGCGCTCGGGAAGTCACCCGCTGCCAGCACCAGCGTCCCGAACGGACACCGCGCGTCACCCGCTCGGCCCAACCCCGGCCCCGGGACCGGTTCCGCCCAATTTCGCAAAGTTGCTTGAGCGCCCGGCCGAGTGGTGCCACGCTGCGTTCCTCGGGGCCCGCGGGTGGCGCGGGCCGGCCGTGCGCGAGGCGAACCTGGGGGCGACCACCATCGACATCCGGCTGCTCGGCCCGTTCCAAGTGCTCGTCGACGGTGCGCCGGTCGTGCTGACCAGTTCCCGTCAGCGCGCGCTGCTCGCCACGCTCGCGCTCGCCGCCGGCCGCCTTGTTTCGATCGATGCCCTCGCCCGGGGCGTGTGGGGCGAGACTCCGCCCGCGCACATCCGGGGCAGCCTGCAGACCTACGTGATGCGCCTGCGCCGGCTCTGCGGCGAAGACACCGTCGTCACCGAACCGGAGGGCTACCGGCTGGTCGCCGACCCGTCCCGGGTGGACGTCCTGCGCTTCCTCCAGACTCTCGACCAAGCCGCCGCCGCGACCGAACCCGCCCGCCGCCGCGAACTGCTCACCGCCGCGCTCGACGGCTGGGGTGGCGTCCCTCTCGAGGGCGTCGGCTCTCCCGCCCTCGCCGCGGAATGGGGGCCGCTGCTGACCGAGCGGTACCTCTTCGCCGTCGAACAGCGCATCGACCTCGACGCCGGGCTCGTCCCCGACGCGCGGCTCGTCGCCGAACTCACCGATCTCGTCGCCCAGCACCCGCTGCGGGAGTCGTTGTGGGAACGGCTGGTGCGCGCCCTCGCCCGGTCCGGGCGCCGCGCCGAAGCGCTCGCCCGGTACGCCGGGTTGCGGGCGTTGCTGGCCGACGAACTGGGCGTCGAACCGGGCGAAGACCTGCGCCGCCTGCACGCCGAGCTGCTCGCCGCCGACGCCGATCCGGCCGTCCACACCGTCCCGCGGCAGCTGCCCTTCGACGTCGCGGGCTTCACCGGCCGCGGCCCTGAGCTGGCCGAACTCGACCGGCTGCCGCCGGGCGGTGCGTCCGGCATCGTCGTCATCGAAGGCACCGCCGGCGTCGGGAAGACGTCGCTGGCCGTGCACTGGTCGCATCGCGTCCGCGACCGCTTTCCCGGCGGCCAGCTGTTCCTCGACCTGCGCGGCCACTCCGCGGCCACCCCGGTCACGCCCGGCGCCGCACTGGCCGGCTTCCTGCGCGCCCTCGGCGTCCCGGCCGAGAACCTGCCCTCCACTGTGGAGGAACGCTCGGCACTGCTGCGCAGCAGGCTGGCCGGCAGCCGCACCCTGATGCTGCTCGACAACGCCCGCGACGCCGACCAGGTCCGTCCGCTCCTGCCCGGGCCCGGCAACCTCGTCGCGGTGACCAGCCGCAACCAGCTGCGCGGCCTCGTCGCCCGCGACGGCGCCCGCCGCATCGCGCTGCGCTCGTTCGACGACCGCGACGCGACCGCGTTGCTCGCCGGCAGCGTCGGGTCGCAGCGCCTCGCCGCCGAGCCTGACGCCGTCGCCGAACTCGTGCAGCTCTGCGGGCGCCTGCCGCTGGCCCTGGCGCTGGCCGGGGAACGCGCTTCGCGGTTTTCCGGCGTTTCGCTCGCCGGAATCGTCGAAGAACTCCGCGACCAGCGGCTGCGGCTCGACACCCTCCGCGACCCGCAGGACGCCGGCACCGACCTCCGGGCCGCGTTCTCCTGGTCCTACAAGGCCCTGCGCCCGGCCGCGGCGCGCTTCTTCCGGCTGCTCGGCCTGCACCCGGGCCACGGTTTCAGCCTCTCCTCGGCGGCCGCGCTCGCCGGTGTCGAGCTACGCGAAGCGCGTGAACTCGCCGACCAGCTCGCCGCCGCCCACCTGCTCAACCAGCCCGGGACCGACCGCTACCAGTTCCACGACCTCTTGCGCGTCTACGCGGGCGAGCTCGTCGAAACCGAAACCACGGAGGCCGAGCGCGCGGCGGCGCTGCGCCGGCTGGTCGACTGGTACCTCGCCAGCGTCGCCGAGGCGAACAAACTGGTCCGGCCGGATTTGCTCACCGAGGACATCACGCTCGAACCCCCGCCGCTGCCCGCGGTCCGCTTCGCCAAGCACGAGCAGACCATCGCCTGGTACAACACCGAACGGCAGGCCCTCACCGCGCTCGTCGGCATCGCCGCCGGTCACGGCTGGACCGCGCACGCCTGGAAACTCGCCTGGCTCCTGCGCGGATTCTTCGCCGAGCGCCACGACCGCGACGACTGGATCGCGACCGCGCGCACGGCCGTCGCCGCCACGCGCGACGCCGGTGACAGCATCGGTCTCCAGTACAGCGCCAACAACCTCGGCTCGGCCTACCTGCGCACCCTCCAGCCCGACCAGGCGCTCGAGGCGCTGGAGGAAGCGCGCGCCGCGTCCGAAAACGGCGACGGCACCGCGTTGACGGTGGCGATCCTGTCCAATCTCGCCGGCGCGTACTACGTCCGGGCCGAGTACGCCGAGGCCGAACGCCACGCGCTCCAAGCCGTCCACCTCGCGCGCGACCACGGGCAGCGGACGTTCGTGCCGCACGCGCTCCTCAACGTGAGCGCCAGCCGCATCGGCCTGCGCGACTACGACCACGCGGCCGAAGCCGCCCAGGCCGCGCACGAGGCTTTCGCGGAACTGGGCGACCGCTACCACGCGGCGCTGGCGCTGGGGAACGTCGCCGAGGCCCTCGAAGGAGCCGGCCGGCACGACGAAGCGGAGCGGGCCGGCCTCGACGCGCTCGCCGAGCTCAAGAAGCTGAACGCCGACTACGGCACGATCGACGTCCAGATCACCCTCGGCCGGCTGAAGCACCGCACCGGCCGCGCGCACGAGGCGGGCGGCCATTGGGCCGAGGCGCTGACCGTGAGCCAGCGCCTCGGCGACCCCCGTGTCACGGAGGTCCAAGCCCTGCTGGCCAAGATGCCGGCAGGAACCCCCTCGCCCGGAGATGCGCCGTACCCCTAGCCCGGCGCAGCCCAGCGGGACCCAGGACAAGTACACCAAGATCGACTGTCATGCCGCTGTCTTGTGATGACAGCGCTCTCCGGCGCGGCTTTGGTGACGGCGTGCGGGGTCTCGCCGGGCTGGGGTTTCGCACCAGATCGCCCAGGTGGTCCAGGATCGGGGGCGACCCGGCGCCCTCACTGCCACGGCGGGTACCAGTCGCCGGCCGATCACGCGGGTGTGACCCGCTCCTAGCAGACCCGCAGGTCAGCCCGGTGTTGATGGTTCACCGGCCGATGTGATGCAACGCAGCGGTGATCGGGGAGGCCGCAACGGCAGGCACGGCCCTCTCACAAGATCGTGCGGGTTCGACAACCCACGTGAACAAGCAGTGATCGACTTCGACGGAACCCCCACCCTCGGCGGTTTCTGGAGGTGGTTGCAACGCCGCTGCTGGTGGGTGGCGTTCAGTATCTGCGTCATGCGTTCGGCCGGGGTGTCCAGTCGAGGGTCTTTCGGGACCGGTCGTTGAGTTCGGCGGCGACGGTGTCGAGGTGTCTGGCGGTGTTGACGCTGAGGTTGGTGCCTTGGGGGAAGTACTGGCCTAGCAGGCCGCCCTGCTCCCATGTCAGTGACCGGCGTAGTTGCTCGGGCCGCGTGGCGATCTTCGCGACCAGCGCATCCCCGACCGTGGTTGGGGCATAGCCCTCGGACGGGTGCAGCAGCACAATCGGGTGTTGCGTTCGACCAGGCGTCCCAGGTCCAGTCTATCGGCCCCCACCGTCGAAACCGGCCGATCGGGAGCCGTCGGGCCGAGCTGTCCACAGTGCGGCCCCGCTGTGGACTACCGGCTCAGGAGCGGCTGGGGGAGGGGGCCGGGAGGGCGCTCGGGTGGTAGTCCGCCGCCAGGAGCAGGGGGCCTTCCGAGGCCGTCGGCGGGCGGAACGACAACACCCAGAACGAGCCCTTCTTGCTCGGCACCGCTCCGCCGCGCGCTGCCGAAAGCTCCACTCCGTCGCGGTCCGCCAAGGCGCTCACCAGGTCCGGGATCACGCCGCCCTGGCTGCACACCACCGGTGTGCCGCCGTCTCCGGCCACCGCCAGGAGGCGCGCCATGCCCAGGACCGGGTCCGGCCAGTAGCCCTCCTCCGAGAACAACGGCTCGTGGCGCACTTCGCCAGCCAAGTCCTCCGCCACCCCGTGGACGGTCTGCACGCAGCGCAGCCGCGGGGCCGACAGCACCCGGTCCGGGCCGAACAGCGACAGCACGCGGCGCAGCGCCGACGCCTGGCGCTGGCCCGCCTCCGACAACGGCCGGAGGTCGTCGTCGCCGGACCACTCGTCGCGTTTGCCCGCCTTCGCGTGCCGCACCAGCAACAGCGTCGTCAAGCCCACCGGCAGCTCGCAGAACGCCCGCAGCACCCGGACGTCCTCCGGCCGCGTCAGCAGCTTTTCCGCCGCCGTCGGGTCCAGCCAGCGCAGCTCGTCGACCTCGTCGTTCTCCTCGAACTCGCCGGAAACCGCTTCCGCCGCGAAGTAGTCGACCGTCTTCGGGACCGTCCCGGACCCGTGGCGCGACGGCACCGGGTACGCCGTCCGGGCCAGGTACCGGCCCAGGACCGCCGTGAACCCGGTCTCCTCCCGCACTTCCCGCACCGCGGCCTCGGCGATCGTCTCGCCCGCGTCGAGCTTGCCCTTCGGGAACGACCAGTCGTCGTACCGCGGGCGGTGCACCAGCGCGACTTCCGTCGCGCCCCCGGCGACGCGCCACAGCACCGCGCCGGCCGCCCGTACCTCCTGGGTCATCCGGCGGCCCCGTGCAGCTTCGCCAGCTCCAGCTGGTGGTCACGCACGCGCGAACCGTCGGCCGGGAACGGCGACCACTCGCCGCTCGCGGTCAGCACCCAGCAGCGCGTCGCCGGGTCCAGCGCCGAGTCGAAGATGTTGTCGAGCTGCGCGATGAGCTTCGGGTCCTTGACGCGCACGAGCGCCTCGATCCGCCGGTCCAGGTTGCGGTGCATCATGTCCGCGCTGCCGATCCAATGCGTCCCGCCCGCGCGGAAGTTGAAGATCCGCGAGTGCTCCAGGAACCGGCCGAGGATCGACCGGACGTGGATGTTCTCCGACAGCCCTTCGACGCCGGGCTTGAGCGTGCAGATCCCGCGCACCACGATCTCGACCGGCACCCCGGCCTGTGACGCGTGGTAGAGCGCGTCGATGACCTGCTCGTCGACCAGCGAGTTGCACTTGATCCGGATCCCGGCCTGCTGCCCGGCCCTGGCCAGCTCGATCTCCTCGCCGATCGCGCGCACGATGCCACGGCGGATGCCGTGCGGCGACGTCAGGATCGTCCGGTAGGTGTCCTGGCGCGAGTAGCCGGTCAGGACGTTGAACAGGTCGGTGACGTCCGCGCCGATGCTCGGGTCGGCGGTGAACAGGCCGATGTCCTCGTAGAGCCGCGCCGTCTTCGGGTTGTAGTTGCCGGTGCCGATGTGGCAGTAGCGGCGGATGGTCGAGCCCTCCTGCCGCACGATCATCGAGACCTTGCAGTGCGTCTTCAGCCCGACCAGGCCGTACACGACGTGCACGCCCGCGCGCTCCAGCGTCCGCGCCCAGGTGATGTTCGCCTGCTCGTCGAAGCGCGCCTTGATCTCGACCAGCGCGACGACCTGCTTGCCCGCCTCGGCGGCGTCGATCAGCGCGTCGACGATCGGCGAGTCGCCGGACGTCCGGTACAGCGTCTGCTTGATCGCGAGGACCTTCGAGTCGGCCGCCGCCTGCTCGATGAACCGCTGCACGCTGGTCGAGAACGAGTCGTACGGGTGATGCACCAGCACGTCGCCCTCGCGCAGCGTCGCGAAGACGCTCTTCGGCGTCTCGCGCTCGCCGAACGCCGGGTGCGTCGCCGGCACGAACGGCCGGTCCTTCAGCTCCTTGCGGTCCACACCGGACAGCTGGTGCAGGCAGGTCAGGTCGAGCAGGCCGGGCACCTCGACGACGTCGGCCGGGTCGACGTCCAGCTCGCGCAGCAGCAGCTCGAGCATGTGCTCGCTCATGTCCTGCGCGACCTCCAGGCGCACCGGCGGGCCGAACCGGCGCTGCGCCAGCTCGCGCTCGAGGGCCTGCAGGAGGTCTTCGTCACGGTCCTCGTCGACCTCGAAGTCGGCGTTGCGGGTGACGCGGAAGACGTGGTGCTCGGTGACGTCCATGCCGGTGAACAGCTCGCCCAGGTGCGCGGCGATGAGCTCTTCGAGGGGGAGGAACGTCGCCGTCCGGCTGGTGCGCTCGTTCTCGACGCGCATCAGGCGCGGCACGTTGCTCGGCACCTTCACCCGGGCGAAGCGCTCGGTGCCGCCCTCCGGGTCGCGGACCGTCACCGCGAGGTTGAGCGACAGGCCCGAGATGTAGGGGAACGGGTGTGCCGGGTCGACGGCCAGGGGCGTCAGGACCGGGAAGATCTGTTCGGAGAAGTAGCTCGACAGCCGCAGCTGGTCGGCGCCGGCCAGGTCGGCCCAGCCGACGATGTGGATGTCCTCCTCGGCCAGCTGCGGGCGCAGGTGCTTCTCGAAGGCGCCGGTCTGCCGCTCGACGAGGTCCTGGTTGCGCTTGGCGATGTAGCCGAGCTGCTCGCGCGGGGTGAGCCCGTCCGCGCTGCGCACCAGCAGGCCGGTCTCGTCGCGGCGCTTCAGGCCGGCGACGCGGACCATGTAGAACTCGTCCAGGTTGGACGCGAAGATGGCGAGGAACTTCGCCCGTTCGAGCAGCGGCTGCGACTCGTCCTCGGCCAGCGCGAGCACGCGGGCGTTGAAGTCCTGCCACGACAGCTCGCGGTTGAAGTACCGGTCGTCGGGCAGCGTCTCGACGGCGGTGGGCGCGGTGGTGACCGCGGGCGGCGCCGACGGCACGGCCTGGAACTCCTCGGGGCCGCGCGCGTTGCCCTGGGTGGAGCTGCGCCGCCGCGTCGTCGCCGGGGTGGCCGCCGGCGACGTGGACTTGCGGGTGCGCGGCTTGCCGGCGGTGGCACGGGCGGCGGTGTCACGCGCGGTGGACTTCGACGGGACCTTCTTGGCGGCCGCCGGTTTGGCGCTGGTGGTCTTCTTCGCCGTCTCCGAAGATCCGCTGGCCGGGTTCCGTCGCCTCCGCTGTGCGGGCGTGCTGCCGTCGTCTGTGCTCACAGCCCCCATTCTTCACTACGTCACGGGGAATTGCGCAGGCCGCGGTGAAGGTCAGATGAACAGCTCAGCGCGCTACCGGGCACGGATCGCCGAGGTGGGCGGCGGTGTGTTTTCCGACACCGAGGGTGCGGACGTGGGCGAGATCATCCGGGGTGTCGACATCGCTGCGCAGGGTCGGCAGCGGCTGGGACAGGGCGATCGCCCCGGACGCGGCGTGCAGCCGCGCCGAGCCGGGCCCGAAGCGGGGATCGAGGGGCTCGCCGGGCGCGGCGAGCAGCAGGGTGGTGCCGGTGCCCTGGCGATCGGCGACGAAGGCCCGGGTGCCGGCGGCCTCGGCGATGGCGGCGGTGAGATCGACGGCGCGCAGGGCGGGGAGGTCGGCTTGGAGGGCGCCGACGACGGCGGCCGGATCGTCGGCCTTGAGCAGGGCCTCGCCGTGGCGGAAGGCGGCGTTGAGGGTCTTTTCGGCGGGTTCGGTGACGATCTCGACACCGAGTTCGCCCAGCTCGCCCAGCTTGGCGACGGCTTCGGGATCGGCGGCGACGAGCAGGACGCGCCTGACCCGCGCGCTCGCGGCCACGGCGGCGAGCGTGTCGGCGGCGAGCGCCAGGACCAGCCCGGGGTGGCGATCCGCCTCGACGGCACCACGCAGCCGCGACTTGCCGTCGCGGGGGTGTTTCATCGGCACGACCAGATCCACGTCCACGTGTCCATCTTTACCCGAAAGCCGGGGTGGGCGGTGGTGGACGGGGTGGGTTGTCCACAGGTGACGGGTGTTGTGGACAAGGTGGGGGTGGGGCGGGTTCGGGGCGAGGTTTTGTCGGGTGGGGGCGATAGCGTCGAATTCGGGGGTGCCCCTGTGGGGGTGGTGGCCCCCTTGGGAGGGCGGGCTGTGTGTGGGGCGGGCTGTGTGTGGGGCGGGCTGTGTGTGGGGCGGGCTGTGTGTGGGGCGGGCTGTGTGTGGGGCGGGGGAAGCCTCACGACAGGCGAAAGGCCTGCCGAGCACCCTTCGGCCGATCCGCTCCCTCTCGCCGGGCGGTCCGAGCCCGGCAAGCCCGGCAAGCCCTGCCGGTCCGCCCGGTCCGGCAGGCGCACGGCCGAGGTCGGCGGACCGCGCAGGCAGGCAGCACATCCCCCAGCACCCGGCCCCCGAAAAGCACGCCCCCGGCCTGGTCACGACCCACGCCACCGCCGCCGAACCGACCCTCCCTGGACTGGCCGGAACCCGGCGCGGCAGGATCAAGCCCCGGACGTGACGTGTGGAGGAGGAGATCGTGGCCCGGCGTGAGAAGGGCGGCTTCTGGGTGGGGCTCGCCGCCGTACTGTTCTACCCGCTCACCGCCATCGGGCGGCGGGTCTACGTCGGGGCCGAGAAGATCCCCCGGCAGGGGCCCGCGCTGCTCGTCATGAACCACATCTCGCACTTCGACCCCGCCGTCGACGCCGTCTTCGTGCACCGGCAGAAGCGCGTCCCGCGGTTCCTCTTCAAGGAGAGCCTGACGCGCGCGCCGATCCTCGGGCCGATCGTCTCCGGGTCCGGGCAGATCCCCGTCTCGCGAGGTTCGGCCGCCGCCGGGGACAGTCTCAAGGCTGCTCACGAAGCTCTCGAACAGGGCAAGATCGTCGTCATCTACCCCGAAGGCACCATCACCAAGGACCCGGCCGGCTGGCCGAAGGAGTCCTTCACCGGCGCCGCGCGGCTCGCGCTGCAGAACGACGTCCCCATCATCCCCGTCGCCCGGTGGGGCACCAGCCAGATCTTCAACGGCTACACGAAGAAGTTCACGCCGTTCCCGCGCAAGACGATCACCCACTCCGTCGGCGACCCGATCGACCTGTCCGCCTACCGCGGCGGCAACACGCGCAGCGCGACGAAGCTGCGCGAAGTCACCAAGGTCATGATGGACGAGGTGACCCGGCTCCTCGCCGAAATCCGGCACGAGGAACCGCCGGTGGCGAAGCCGGGGGATCCCGCCTGATGCGCGCCGACGTGCAGCGGGTCACCGTGCTCGGCGCCGGATCCTGGGGCACCGCCTTCGCCAAGGTGCTCGGGGACGCCGGCCGGGACGTCACGATGTGGGCGCGCCGGGAGCAGGTCGCCGCGGACATCCGGGAGCGGCACACCAACAGCGCCTACCTGCCCGGCGTGACCCTGCCCGGGAACATCACCGCGACCAGCGACCCGGCGGAAGCGCTGAAAAGCGCCGAAGCCGTCGTCCTGGCCGTGCCCAGCCAGAGCCTGCGGGCGAACCTGACGGCTTGGCGCGACCTGCTGCCGCGGGACGCGATCCTCGTCAGCCTCGCCAAGGGCGTGGAACTCGGCACGCTCAAGCGGATGAGCGAGGTGATCGGCGAGATCGTCGGTGTCACCGCCGACGACGTCGTCGTCGTCACCGGGCCGAACCTGGCCAAGGAGATCGCCGCCGGGCAGCCGTCCGCCTCCGTGCTGGCCTGCGCCGACCACGAACGCGCCGTCGCGATCCAGCGCGCCTGTGCCAACTCCTACTTCCGCCCGTACACGAACACCGACGTCGTCGGCTGCGAGCTCGGCGGGGCCTGCAAGAACGTGATCGCGCTCAGCACCGGGATGGCCGCGGGGCTGGGCCTCGGCACCAACACGATGGCGACGCTCATCACCCGCGGCCTGGCCGAGATGGCCCGGCTCGGCGCGAAACTGGGCGCCGACCCGCTCACCTTCGCCGGGCTCGCCGGCGTCGGCGACCTGGTCGCGACCTGCTCGTCGCCGCTTTCGCGCAACCGCACCTTCGGCGAACGCCTCGGCCGCGGCGAGACGCTCGAACAGGCGCAGGCCGCGGCCGGCGGGCAGGTCGCCGAGGGCGTCATGTCGTGCTCGTCGATCCGCGCGCTGGCCCAGAGCCTCGGCGTCGACATGCCGATCACCGACGCCATGCACCGCGTCTGCCACGAAGGCGTCGACCCCCGCCAAGCCGGCGCGGAGCTGCTCGGGCGGTCCCAGAAGCACGAGTGGTCCTGATCGCCCGAAAGGTGAGACGGCTTGACCGGCCGCGATGCGGCTGGGACTCTGTTCGCATGTTCGCGTACGCCATGTCCGAGTCGTGGGGCCTGATGAGCCTCCGCTCGAGCGTGCGCGCGTGTCGCTGTTGTCGGTGAACCCCGCCCCGGCCCAGTTCGACACCCTTTTCTTCCCGTGAGGACCTTCATGTTCGCCGTTCCGGACAACACCCTGCTGCGACCCGAAAACCCCGCGCTGCGCCACCCGGTGCGCGTCGCCCTCGAGGTCGCCGCCGACCGCGACCGCTGGCGCCACCTGCTGCGGTACGACCCCGACGAGCGCTTCGCGACGCTGGTGTCAAAGGACGAACAGCAGGAGGTGTGGCTGATGAGCTGGCTGCCCGGCCAGCGCACCGACCTGCACGACCACGCGTTCGCCAGCGGCGCGTTCACCGTGGTCAGCGGGCACCTGACCGAAGCCGTGGCGCGCCGGGCGCCGGACGGCCGCGCGGTCACCGAATTGCACGCCCTGTCCGCGGGGCAGTCGCGGGTGTTCGGGCCCGGGTACGTGCACGAGGTCCGCAACGAGGGCCCGGACCCGGCGATCTCCCTCCACGTCTACCGCGACGCCGGCCGCGCGATGCGCCCGTACCACCTCGACCCCGTGGAAGGGCCGGTCCGGGACTGACCCTTCAGTCCAGGTCGCCGCGAGCCCGGAACTCCCGCTCGATCCGGGAACGGTCCGCGCCGGAGGCCAGCAGCGCGTGCAGCAGGATCCGCGACTTCCGCGCGTCCAGCCAGCCGGCCATCGTCGCGCCCATCGCGATCAAGCTCGACTCCGAGCCGTGGAAGCCGTACGTCGATCGCAGCGTCGGGCCCGCCCCGGTCCGCGAAGCGACGACCACCGGCAGCGACGGCACCAGCCGCGCGATCACGTCCGCCGTGCCGGAGGAAACGTGCCCGACGCCCGCCGCGGCGATCACCACACCGCGCACTCCCGGCTGGGAAGCCACGTGCGCCAGCACCGCTCCCGAGTCGTCGAGACCGGCTTCCACCACCGGGACCAGGCCGCCGAAGTCGTCACCTTCGAGGGCGGACGGCCGCGGCGGCGATGGGTGGAAGTAGTGCACGGCGTGCTCGACGACCATGCCCAGTGGCCCCGCCGGTGCCGACGAGAAGGCCTCGAGGTGGCTCGAATGCGCCTTCCGCACCCAGCGCGCCGCGTGGACGTCGTCGTTGAGCGTGACGAGCACGCCCCGGCCGCGGCTGCGCGGATCGGCCGCGACGGTGAGCGCGTTGCGCAGGTTCGCCGGGCCGTCCGGGCTGAACAGACCGGCGTTGCGCATCGCCCCGGTGATCACCAGCGGGACGTCCGACGGCCAGCACAGGTCCAGGAAGTACGCCGTTTCTTCGAGCGTGTCGGTGCCTTGGACGACGACGAACCCGTCGGCGTCCTGGCGCAGGCCCCATTCGCGGCACCGCAGCAGGGTCGCGAAGTCGAGCGACGCGCTGCCGATCCCGGCGAGGGTTTCCGCCAGGACGTCCATCGGCAGGTCGCCGAGCCCGCCGAGCAGCTCGGCCGCACCGAACCGCGGAACGGCGCCGCCACCGCCGTCGACCGGGGCCATCGAGATGGTGCCGCCCAGCGTGGCGACGGCGATCAGGGGACGTGCCATGCCGCCACCCTATTCAGCCGGTCTTGACCGCCTGGAGCGTGTAGCTCGCCGCCAGCCGCGACGGCGTGTCCTTCAACCGCCATTCGCCGGTGGCCTCGTCGTGGACCATCTGCCCGGGCAGCGCGTTCCACGGGACGCTGTCGTGCTCGGTGAAGCCGGTCACGGTCAGGCCGTGGTCCAGCAGGGCCGTGACGATCTCGCCGAGCGAGTGGTTCCAGGAGTGGGTGACGCCGTGCTCGATCGGCCGGTCGACGGCGACGTAGGTTTCGGGCTCGTCGAAGACCAGCGGCTCGGCGTGCTCGAAGTAGGAGTAGCGCGGGGACGCCGGATCATTTTCGTCCAGGGTGCCCAGCATGGGGTGCCCCTCGCGGATGAAGAGCCGCCCGCCCGGCCGCAGCAGCCCGGCGACCACCGCCGCCCAGCGCGCCGCCGAAGGCAGCCAGCACAGCGCGCCGATCCCGGTGTAGACGAGGTCGAACCGCCCGGCGCCCAGCACGTCGACGGCGTCGTGCACGTCGGCCTCGTGGAAGTCGATCGCCGCGCCGGCCGCCTCGGCGAGCCTGCGAGCCTCGGCCAGCGCCGCGCCCGAGAAGTCCAGGCCCGTCATGGCCGCGCCCAGGCGGGACAGCGAAACCGTGTCCGTGCCGATGTGGCACTGCAGGTGCACCGCGCGCAGCCCGGTCAGGTCGCCCAGGCGCGGGCGGTCGAACCGCACGACACCGCTCAGGTGCGCCGGATCCGCCGCGAACCGGGTGAAGCCGTAGTCCGGCGAGGCCGCGTGCAGCACCGCGCGCTCGTCCCAGTTGGCCTTGTTGACCGCGAACGAGTCCGTCACGACGTCGCCGCGCGCTCGGCCGCGCTCCTCAGCACGCAGAACTCGTTGCCCTCGGGGTCGGCGAGCACCGCCCAGCCGGTGCCGTCCGGGTTGCGGAGGTCGTTCACCAGGGTCGCGCCGAGGGCCAGGATCCGCGAAATCTCTTCGTCGCGCGGGATGTCCGGCTGCAGGCACAGGTGGAGCCGGTTCTTCACCGTCTTCGGCTCCGGGACCCGCAGGAACAGCAACGCCGTGTCGTCGTTCAGCTGGAAGCCGACCTCGTCGTTGCCCGGCTGGTCTTCTTCCGGGATCGGTTTCCCGGTGACTTCGCTCCAGAACCGGCACAGCTCGTACGGGTCGGCGCAGTCGACGGAAACGTTCAGGACGGACGACGGCATGGCACTCCTCGAAGACGGGTGCCGCCGAGTCTGGCGCAGCCGCCCGGGGGAGGGCGAACCGTTTTACGGGGAGGCGGGTCCGGCGAACATCGCGGCCCGGCACGTGCGGGCCGTGCGCGGCCGCGATCGTCCGCTCGGAGGTGATTTCGAGGATGCTGCCAGCTTGCATTACCGGATGTTCGGTGAGGTCGGTCAGGTATCACCCTTTCCGGTTGGTTGCGCGCGTCTCTTGGGGGTAACGGTCCTCCACCCGGAAATCCTTTCCGTCTCCGATCAGCGTTTCCCATCCCACGACGTGGCTTCCGTCGAGCCGGTCGAGTGAATAACGGTCGCCGCGGTACCAGATGGCATTCGAGATTCTGGGGCCGGCCTGGTACGTCTGTTTGATCGTGACTGTTCAGGTCGTTTCTGGGCTGTGAACGGGACTGTGGGATGATCTTGTTGTGGGGGAAGGTGTTCGTCCGTCGTATGATGAGCTGGCCGC
>NZ_JBFAZA010000014.1:0-235224 GCF_040681595.1 Amycolatopsis sp. NPDC051716
CATCGGCCAGAACACCCCAGCCGAAACCCGAACCAACTATCGTCAGGCCCCGGCTGCCTAACAACCCCGTGTCCGCCCCACCGGGGCAACTCCACGAGTCGACTCCTCAATCACGCGAGTTGACCTCCCGATCACGGGTGATGCCTCACGTGAAGGTGCCGTGGCGGCCTTCGCCGCCGGTGAAGCGGGCGGCGCCCTCGACCGCCTCCGCCGCCAGGACGCCCGTGCCCATCGCTGCGGCGAACTCGGCCGCCAGGGCGTCCTCTTCGGACTCGCCCCACTGGGCCAGCGCGGAGCGGCGGTCGCCGCGCAGGCAGGCCTGGGGGAACGCCGCCAGCTGCCGGGCCAGCTCCTGAGCCGCCGTCACCGCCTCGCCGGCCGGCACCAGCCGGTTGGCCAAGCCGATCTCGACGGCCTCGGTGGCGTCGACCGGCCGGCCGGTGAGGATCAGGTCCATCGCGCGCGACTGGCCGATCAGGCGCGGCAGCCGCACCGTCCCGCCGTCGATCAGCGGGACGCCCCAGCGGCGGCAGAACACGCCGAACACCGCCGTCGCGTCCGCGACGCGCAGGTCGCACCACAGCGCCAGCTCGAGCCCGCCCGCGACGGCCGGCCCGTGGACCGCCGCGATCACCGGCTTGCCGAGGGCCATCCGGGTGGGCCCCATCGGGCCGTCCCCGTCCGGGCGAGTGCGGTTCATCCGGTCGGTGCCGATCGCCTTCAGATCGGCCCCCGCGCAGAACGCGCCGCCGGCTCCGGTCAGCACCGCGACGGCCGCGTCCGGGTCGGCGTCGAACGCGCGGAAGGCGTCGGCCAGCTCCGCCGCCGTGGGCGCGTCGACGGCGTTGCGCGCGGCCGGGCGATCGATGGTGATCGTCGTCACCGCGCCGTCCCGCTGCACCAGCACGTTCCGGGACATGGCCGCTCCTGGGTTGATCGAGGTGTCTTCCACGCACGCCTTCCCTACAGTATTGGGGTGGCCACTCCCAGGACGGGGACGGCGAGCCGGGGAGGAAGCGCATGTCGGGCGGCGTCAAGAAGATTCTCATCGTGGGCGTGGTCGCGCTCGTGCTCTTCCTCCTGATCACCCAGCCCACCCAGTCCGCCGACTTCGTGCACCGCGTGCTCGGCTGGCTCAAGGACGGCGCCGAAGCGATCGTCACGTTCTTCCGCGCCCTCTTCTCCTGACCTGGTGCTTCTGCGTACCGGCGCCGCCACGGGCGGTGCCGGTGGCTACCGTGCGTGTTAACGGACGGTAAATCACCCTGCGTCACCGATCCCGGATTTCGGACTCCGACACTCGACCATCCGGGTGGATTGCGGCCGAAAACGCGCAGGTCGTCGAATTCGTGGCACCCGGGGTCTGGCGAAGACGACCACCCCGGCCCTACGGTGCTCACATTGCGTGATCGGGTGGTTCGCCATCCCCCCGGAGAACCCCGGTACGCAGGCAGTTTCCACTCAGCAAGGTGCAGGTTGGTGCGTGCGGCACCACCGCGTGGGACAGGCGTCAGGCCTGTCCGTCGGGGACCTACATAGGAGGCAGGGATGACCGGAGATCCCGGAGTGGACGCGTTGATCCGGCAGTGGGCCGCCGAGCGCGAGAGGACTCCCGAGGAGCAGGAGGTCGACCGCATCGCTTCCGCGTGGCTGGCCGACGCTCCCGCGCAAGCCCCGGGCATTCCCGGCCAGCGAGCCCGGACCGGACAGTCGCGGTTCGTCCCCGTCGAGTCGGCCGATCCCGGCTACCTCGCCGCGATGCGCAGCCGGCTGCCGGAGGTGCCCGAAGAGCTCCTCACCGCCGCCGCGGGCTGGTGGCAGATGGTCGGCGGCGTCGCCGAAGCCGAGGAGTGGTGGGACGCCGGCATCAGCCCGCTCGACCAGCGGGCTCTCGACTACCGGGCGGCCGGGCTGGCGCCGTCCGACCTGAGCCGCCGGCTCGGGCCGATGACCGTCCTGCAGCACCTGCGCCGCGGCAGCGCCCCGGCCTGGTGCGTGGCGCGGCTCGCGCGGCAGCAGAAATCCGCCTGACGAGACGTTTTCCACTCGGCTGGGTGACCCGGTGTGATGAGACGATCGAGACGACCCGCGTAACGCTAACCTGCGCGGGCTCGTTGACAGTTCGTCGACACCACGCTGGAGGACCGGAGTTTCGTGCGCACCAGGACCGGAAAGACCGAGGACGACCCGATCGGCCCGAGTGCCGAGGAAGCCGTCCCCGCCGCACCGGCACCGCGCTCTCCGGGCGTCGCCGTGCTCACCCGACTGCTCGTGGTCCTCGCCGTGCTGGCGGTGGCCGGCGGCGGGATCTGGCTCGTCACCCGCGCCGCGACGCCGGAGGCGAGCCCGACCACCACCGAAATCCCCGCCTTGCAGGTCAAGGCGGCCGACGTCCGCCCGGGCTCGGTCGCCCCGGCCGGCGGCGCGGTGGCGGGCGGGGCGGAGCAGCAGACGTCTCCCCAGCAGGCCCACAGCACGGGGCCGGCGACGCTGTCCCAGTGGGCGGCCCAGGTCGCGGCGGCCACCGGGGTCCCGGCGCGGGCCCTGCAGGCCTACGGCAACGCGGAATTGGCGCTGCGCGCGGACCAGCCGGGCTGCAAGATCTCGTGGGCCACCCTCGCGGGCATCGGCCGCATCGAGTCCAACCACGGCCAGTACGCGGGCGCCGTCCTCGGCGCCGACGGCCGCCCCTCCAAACCGATCACCGGCGTCCCGCTCGACGGATCGGCCGGAGTCCAGGCGATCGGCGACACGGACGGCGGCCGCTACGACGGCGACGCCGGGGTGGACCGGGCGGTCGGCCCGATGCAGTTCATCCCGGGCACCTGGCGCAAGTGGGCCTCCGACGGCAACGGCGACGGCCTCGGCGACCCCCAGCAGATCGACGACGCGGCCTTGGCGGCGGCGCGGTACCTGTGCGCGGGCGGCCGGGACATGGCCGGTCCGAGCGGGTGGTGGGCGGGGATCCTGTCCTACAACAACTCGACGGAGTACGCGCAGAAGGTGTTCGGGCTCGCGGACGGGTATGCGAAGGCCGCCCAGTCGGTGCGCAAGCAGGGCTGAGAGCCTGGCCACCTCGGCCGCGACCGCGCGTCGTCCCTCAGCTCGCCAGTGCTAGCGTCGGAGCGTGCCAGCTTCCCCGCCACCGGCGGCCTCCCCGTGGGGACGGCGGATCGCGATCGTCGCGACCTGCCTGGTGAGCCTGCTCGTCTGCTGCGGGCTCGCCTGGTGGCAGTGGGACCGCTTCACCTCCGCGAACGGCACCTTCCAGAACCTCGGCTACGTCCTGCAGTGGCCGCTGTTCGGGCTCTTCCCGGCCTTCATGTTCTGGCGGATCAGCAAGCTCCGGCAGAAGGCCGAAGCCGAAGCCGAAGCTGGAACCGAAGCGGCCGAGCAGCGCGTCGAGCCGGAAGACAAACCCGCGGTGCCCGCTCCACGCCCCCGTCCGGACGTCGCCGAGGCGATCACCGACGAGGACGAGGAGCTGGCCGCCTACAACCGTTACCTGCGCGAGCTGAACGCCCGCGATCAGCAGGCCGCAGAGTGAGGACGACCCGATGACCACCAGCACCGAAGGCGCCCGGACCGCCGTGCCGCTCGCCGGCCCCCTGGTGCGGTTCCGCACCGCCGCCTACGTCACCGGTGTCGGCCTGCTGGGCCTGTGCTTCGTGATGGTGCTGCGGTACGCCTTCGGCAACCCGACGCCGTCGGCGATCTACTCGCCCATCCACGGCGTGCTCTACATGATCTACCTGGTGCTCACCATCGACCTGGCGATCAAGGCCCGCTGGTCGATCAAGGGCACCGTGCTGGTGCTGCTGGCCGGCTGCGTCCCGTTCGTCTCGTTCCTCGTCGAGCGCCGGGTGACGCACAAGGTCAAGGCCGGGCAGAAGCTGTAGCCGGGAGCTGACGGCGGAAGGTCAGCGCCACCAGCACCGTGCAGGCGGCGAACACCGCGGCGGTCGAGAACGCCGCCGTCATGCCGTCGACCGTCAGCTGCGCGCCCGTCGTGCCCGCCGAGCGGGTGACCGAGCCGAACACCGTGACCAGGACGGCCAGCCCGAGCGTGCTGCCGACCTGCTGCATCGTCTGCAGCACGCCGCCCGCCGCGCCCGCGTCTTCGTTCGGCACGGTGGCCATCACGATCACGTTCAGCGGGGCGAACGACAGCCCGCCGCCGAGGCCCATCAGCAGCAGCGGCCCGAGCAACGCCGGGAAGTACGTGCTGTTCGTGGTGAGCAGCGTGAGCCAGCCGACGCCGGTGACCATCAGGAGCGAGCCGGTGACGGCCAGGGGCTTCGGGCCGTAGCGGGGGAGCAGCCGCGGCACGAGCCGGCTCATCGTGAAGATCAGCACCGCCATCGGCAGGAACGCGAACCCGGTCGCCAGCGCCGCGAAGTGCCGGATGTCCTGCATGAACTGGGTCAGGAAGAAGAACATCGACATCATCGCCATCGGCCCGAGGAAGAAGTTGACGTAGGCCGCGCTGCGGTTGCGGTCGGCGAACAGCCGCAGCGGGACCAGCGGTGTCGCGGTGCGGGCTTCGATGGCGACGAAGCCGGCGAGCAGCGTCAGGCCGCCGGCGAGCGAGCCGAGCGTCACCGGGTTGCCCCAGCCGTCGGACGCGGCGTGGGTGAAGGCGAACACGAGCGCGCCGACGCCGAGGGTGCCGGTGATCGCCCCGGGCAGGTCCAGGTGCGCCCGGCGGCGTTCGGGTTCGGGCACGAACCGCGGGGCGAGCAGGGCGATCGCCACGCCGAACGGGACGTTGATGAACAGCGCGGCGCGCCACGAAATCCACTCGGTGAGCAGGCCGCCGACGATCAGGCCGATCGCGAAGCCGCCGCTCGACATCGCGGAGAACAGCGCCAGCGCGCGGACGCGGGCCTTGGCCTCGGTGAACGTCGTCGTGACCAGCGCCAGGGTGCTCGGACCCGCCATCGCGGCGCCGACCCCCTGCAGGACGCGAGCGGTGATGAGGAGCGCGGCCGAGTCGGCGAGGCCGCCGGCCAGCGAGGCGAGGGTGAACAGCGCGGTGCCCGCGACGAACATGCGCCGCCGTCCGAACAGGTCGCCCGCCCGGCCGCCGAGCAGCAGCAGGCCGCCGAAGACGAGGCTGTAGGCCGTCATCACCCAGGACAGGCCGGTGGCGGAAAACCCCAGGTCGGACTGGATGCGCGGGAGTGCGACGTTCATCACCGTCGCGTCGAGGACGAGCATGAGCTGGCAGGTCAGGATGATCGCGAGGACCAGCCCGCTGCGCCGGCCCCGGACCGGTGCGGGCGCACGGTCGAGTGTCTGGTGCGACAAGGGATACTCCCCCAAGGAGTAAGAGATGAAGCGGAGATGTTCTCCGCTTGGCTGTGATCCGATAATATGGAGAGTGTCTCCGGATGCGCAAGTGAATTCGGAGAATCTCTCCGGTTAAGTGGCGAGGAGGCCGGGATGCCCGAGGCGGGTGAGCGTCCGATGCGCGCGGACGCGCGGCGCAACTACGAGCGCATCGTCGCGACGGCGAAGGACCTCTTCACCGCCCATGGCGCCGACGTGCCGCTGGACGACGTCGCCAAGAAGGCCGGCGTCGGCGCGGGCACCCTCTACCGGCACTTCCCGACCCGGGAAAAGCTGTTCGAAGCGGTCTACCGCGACGAGATCACGGTGCTCGCCGACCGCGCGTTCGTGCTGCACGACGAGCTGCCGCCGTGGGAGGCCCTGGAAGCGTGGCTGCTCGCCCAGGTCACCTGGGTCGTCGAGCGGCACAAGCTGGCGACGATCCTCAAGGAGTCCATCGATTCCGGCTCGGAGACCTTCCTGTACTGCCAGAAGCGGCTTCGCGAAGCGACCGGCGTGCTCGTCGAAGCGGCGCAGGAGGCCGGCCTGGTCCGCCCGGACGTCGTCGGGGCGGACGTCCTCCGGCTGGGCCACGGCGCCGGGATGGCCGTGCGCAACTGCAGCCCGGACGACGGCCGGCGCGTGCTGAACGTGATCCTGGACGGCCTGCGCGCGTGACGCGGGCCGGCCGGGGGATCAGCTCCCGATGCCGGTCATCGAGCGGACCTCCATCTCCGCCTGCTTTTCCGCGTCCGCCTTCGGCCGGCCCACCAGCGTTCCGACGAACCCGCACAGGAACGAGAACGGGATCGACACCAGGCCCGGGTTCTTCAGCGGGAACCAGGCGAAGTCGATGCTCCGGAAGACCGAGTCCGGAGCGCCCGAGACCACCGGCGAGAACAGCACCAGCAGCAGGCACGCGATCAGGCCGCCATACATGCCCCAAAGCGTGCCGGTGGTGTTGAACCGCTTCCAGAACAACGAGTACAGCAGCGTCGACAGGTTCGCCGACGCCGCCACCGCGAACGCCAGCGCCACCAGGAACGCGACGTTCTGCCCGTTCGCCAGCACGCCGCCGACGATCGCCAGCGCGCCCACCACGATCGCGGTCATCCGCGCCACCCGGACCTCGTCCGCCGGCTCGGCCTTGCCGCGCTTGAAGATGTTCGCGTAGACGTCGTGGGCGAACGAGGCCGACGCGGTGATCGTCAGGCCGGCCACCACCGCGAGGATCGTCGCGAACGCCACCGCGGCGATCACGCCCAGCAGCAGCGTCCCGCCGATGTGCAGCGCCAGCAGCGGCGCCGCCGAGTTCTCCCCGCCCGGCGCGGTCTTGATCTCGTCCGCGCCGACCAGCGCGGCCGCGCCGAAGCCGATCACCAGCGTGCACACGTAGAAGATCAGCATGCACACGGTGGCCCAGACGACCGAGCGGCGCGCCTCGAAGGAGTTCGGCACCGTGTAGAAGCGCATCAGCAGGTGGGGCAGCGACGACAGGCCGAGCACCAGGGCCAGCGCGAGCGACACGAAGTCGAGCTTGGTGGTGTTGTCCTTGCCGTAGGAGCCGCCGGGTTCCAGGAGGTGCTCGCCCAGCGGGCTCTTCTCGGTCGCGGCCGAGAGCAGGTTCGAGAAGCTGAAGCCGAACTTGCCGAACAGGAACACCGCGATCAGCACCACGGCCAGCATCAGCACGCCGGCCTTGATGATCTGCACCCACGTGGTGCCCTTCATCCCGCCGACCAGCACGTACAGCACCATGACCAGCCCGACCACGCCGATCACCAGCGCCTGCCCGAGCCGGGTGTGGATGTTGAGCAGCAGGGCGACCAGCCCGCCCGCGCCCGCCATCTGCGCCAGCATGTAGAACAGCGAGATCACCAGGGTCGACGTCGCCGCCGCGGCCCGCACCGGGCGCTGGTTCATCCGGAAGCTGACGACGTCGCCCATCGTGAACCGGCCGGTGTTGCGCAGCAGCTCGGCGATCAGCAGCAGGTCCACCAGCCAGGCGACCAGGAAGCCGATCGAGTAGAGGAAGCCGTCGTAACCGTGGACGGCGATCGCGCCCGCGATGCCGAGGAACGACGCCGCCGAGAGGAAGTCCCCGGAGAGGGCGATGCCGTTCTGGCGGCCGGTGAAGGCGCTGCCCGCGGCGTAGTAGTCCGACGTCGAGGAGGTCCGGCTGCCGGCCCGGTAGACCACGTACAGGGTGATCGCCACGAACAGGGCGAACACGACGGTGTTGACGACGGGGTCGCTGGCGGGCTGCCCGGCCGCGGCGAGCGCGGTCATCGGCGCTGGTCTTCCGCCAGGCCCGCCCGCGCCCGCAGGGCGGCGACGCGTGGATCGAGCCGGCGGCGCGCGTACCGCAGGTAGAGCCAGGTGATCAGCGCGGTGCTGGCGAACTGGCCCAGGCCGAGCAGGATGGCGACGTTGACCTGGCCGAACACCTTGCGGCTCATGAAGTCGTGCGCGTACGCGGCCAGCAGCACGTACGTCATGTACCAGGCGAAGAAGGCGAAGCTCAGCGGGAAGACGAAGCCGCGGAACCGGCGGCGCAGCGCGACGAACTCGGGGCTGGCCTGGATCGCGGTGTAGTCGGGGCCCGAGGGGGCGGCGGGCCGGTGGGGTGGGACCCCGGCCGGGCCGGGCCCCGCGGGCAGGACCGGGATCCGGCTCGTCTCCTCGAGGGCGTTGGCCGGCGTCGGCCGCGCTACGTCGTACATGGTGCCTCCGGCAGAGTGCCTCCGTGGCGGCGGGCCCGGGTGCCTGCGGACAGGGAGCCGGGCCGCCCTTGCGGACTGCGAGGGCACATCGTAACTACGCCATCCGGCGGCTGCCGAAGGCGGCCGGACCGTCCGGTCGGTCCGCGAGCCGGTATTCGTATTCCCGCCCCGGTGTCGAATGGGTGACCGGCCACAACGCGGGTGACAACGCGCTGCGGAGAACGTCCGTAATGCCGAAAACAATTGTGACGGGACGTTGCATTGATGGGAGGGCGCTGCGGCGAACGGGGGAACGGCGCCGGTCGGCTCGCCGACCCGGTCACGGAAAGTAGTCGTTTCCCGGACTTGATCCGGCGCGCGGGTGGCCCGGCGGCCGGGAGGGCGGCGAAGAGCCACTGGTCAGCGGCGGGTTTCGAAAGAAATCACCGGGTCGGGGCCGGGGAACGCGGAACGCCACAACATCGGGCACATCTTGAGACTTGACCCACCCGTTGGTGGTACGCAGTGTAGATCGACCGAGGGATACTGCTAGCCTGCCTGGGCTAATCGGGTGATGGCCGGATGCGACGGGCCCCCGCGTCCGGTAACCGGAATTCCCTCTTCGGGGGCGGTGAGGCGAAATGTCCTGGCCGGTGTCCGGTCGCGAAAGCGCTTTTCGCAGGTCAGCGCCCGAGTGGGGAACACAATTGACCGGCACGGCATCGGGGGTACGATTCTTTGGCCCAGCTCACCGCAGCGATCGATTGGCACCGATAAAGTTGATCTCGATCACCGTGCACAACGCAAGTTGCGACGTGCACGTGCATAGTCCCGGGCAGCAGGGTCCCGGGCGCGAGGCGACGAGGCGGTGCCTGCCCGGCGACGGGCGCGCGGACGGCGGGGCGGCCGGGGACGAGCGAGGGCGCCGGGGAAGCGGCAGGGCGGGGACGGCACGGCCGTCCGGCGGCCCGTCGCGAGCCGGGACGCCGCGCCGCCGACGCGGATCCATGACGCCGGACAGGGAGTCACTCACGTGACCGTTGCAGGAGAAGGTCAGGTGCCCGTCGGGGAGTTGCTCGGCCGAGCGCCCCGGCGGTCCAAGGGAAAGGCCGTGTGGCGCGCCCTCGTGCAGTGGCGCGACTGGAGCCTGCCCGTCAAGCTTTCGGCCGTCACGGTCGTGCCGATCGTCCTCGCGCTGGTGCTGGGCATCGCGACGATCGCCGCGCAGGTCGGCCGCTCGGACGAGTACCAGCGGCTCGACCGGCTCGTCGCGCTCGGCGGCGGCGTGCGCTCGCTCACCACCGCCCTCCAGCAGGAACGCACGGTCACCTCGGCGATGCTGACCGCGGGCACCGTCGGCGGCACCCCCGAGCTGGCCGCGGCGCGCAAGGCCACCGACGCCGCCACCGGCCCCTTCACCGCGGAGCAGGCGCGCGCCGCCCAAGCCGAACCCGGCGTGTCCGGTGCCGCCGGCACGGCCTCCGCGCAGGTCGGCAACCTCGCTTTCCTGCGCCGTCAGGTCGACGGCGGTCAGCTCGACCCCGGCCAGGCCATCACGGCGTACTCCGCCCTCACCGGGTCGCTCATCAGCCTCGACACGGCGGCCACCGCGGGCGCCGGCGACGGCACCCTCGGCGGCCTGCCCGCCGGGCTGCACGAACTGCTGGTCGCCGGCGAGCAGGTGTCGCTCAGCCAGGCCCTGGTCTCCTACGGCGTCGGCCGCGCGGGCCTGACGCCGAGCGAGCTGGCCACCCTGCGCGCCGCCGAGCTGCGGCTCGCCGACCGGCTCGTCGACTTCCGCTCCGCCGCGGGCGACACGCTGCAGCGCGACTTCGCGGCGATCGCCGAAGGCGCGCAGGCGCAGAGCCGGGCCCGGATGGTCGAGACGGTGCTGAACGCGCAGAGCGGCGCGGTGGACAACGCGTTCCGCGCGCTGCCGGCCGCGGACTGGACCGCCGCCTCCGCGGCGATGCGCACGCAGATCGGCTCGGTCGCCGACCGGCTCGGCGCGTCGGCGGCGCGGACGGCGGCGGACCTGGTCGACGAGTCCAGCAGCGGGGCCGGCCTGCTCGCGGTGCTGCTGTTCGCCGCGATGGTGCTGGCCGTCGCGGTCGTCTTCCTCATCACCCGCCAGCTGCTGCGCTCGCTGAAGGTGCTGCGCCGCAGCGCCCTCGACGTCGCCGAGACCGCGCTGCCGGAGGCGGTCCGCAACATCCAGGAGGGCCGCGCGCAGGGCACCGACGTCCGGCCGGTCCCGGTGCACACCGACGACGAGGTCGGCGAGGTGGCGCGCGCCTTCGACAAGGTGCACCACCAGGCGCTGCGGCTGGCCACCGAGCAGGCCGCGATGCGGACCGGCTACGGCAGTGTCTTCGTCAACCTCTCGCGGCGCAGCCAGAGCCTGGTGCAGCGGCAGCTGCAGCTGATCGAGCAGCTCGAGCGGGATGAAGAGGACGCCGACCAGCTGGCGACGCTGTTCCAGCTCGACCACCTCGCCACCCGCATGCGGCGCAACAACGAGAACCTGATGGTGCTCTCCGGCGCCGAGCCGGGCCGCCGGTCCGGGAAGCCGGTCGGCACCACCGACATGCTCCGCGCCGCGGTGTCGGAGATCGAGCAGTACCAGCGGGTCCAGGTGCAGCCGCCGCCCCCGGCCCGGATCGTCGGCTACGCGGCGAGCGACCTGATGCGCCTGGTCGCCGAGCTGCTGGACAACGCCGCGGCGTTCTCCGCGCCGGAGACCACGGTGACCGTGGCGTCCCGGCTGGGCGAGGACGGCTCGCTCCACATCGACATCCTGGACAAGGGCATCGGGATGAACGAGTGTGAGGTCATCGAGGCCAACACCCGGCTGACCGAGGCCGGGTCGGTCGACCTGGTGACGTCGCGGCGGATGGGCCTGTTCGTCGTCGGCCGGCTGGCCAGCCGGCACCGGATCGGGGTGTCGCTGCACGGCGGCAAGGACATCGTCGGCGTCCGCGCCACCGTCGTCGTCCCGGCGGAGCTGGTGATGCCGGTGACCGACGGCCCGGCCACCGGCCCGATCGGCGCGCTGCAGCAGCACCCGGCGAGCCCGGCGGCGGGCAACCGGCTGCCGCGCCGCCCGGTCAACGGCCACGCCCGCCCGCGCCCGGTGGTGCCGCCGCAGCCGGCGATGGGGGAGGAGCGCTGGCCGTCGGCGAGCGACCTCGCCGGCCTGTCCGGCGTGCGCCCGCCGTCGGACCTGGAGATTTCCGGTACGGCGCTGTTCGCCCCCATCGAGAAGGACGACGACGTCCCGCCGCAGCGCCCGGCCCTGCCGCAGGTGCCCGCGGTGCTGCCGCTGCCGCAGGGGCAGCCGCCGCGCGGCGACGACCTCCCGGCGGGCAAGGACCTGTTCACGGCCAACGAGACGACGCTCAGCGACTGGTGGCAGGAGGCGACGGCGGGTTCCGAGCCGCCCCCGCCGGCCCCGGCGCCGGACCGCTCGGAGACGACGCCGATCTTCGACGAGATGCTGTCGGCGTGGTTCCGCGAGGACAAGCCGTCGCCCGAGGACGAACCGGCCGCTTCGGCGGAGGCGGCGCCGGAGGAGCGCCGCAGCTGGGACTTCCCGAGCGACGAGAACTTCCGCACGGTCCAGGAGCGGACGAAGGCCGAGCCGACGGCCTTCACCGAGGCGGGCCTCCCGCGCCGCCGCCGCGGCGAGCAGTTGCTCCCGGGCAGCGCCACCCCCTCAGGCCCGGCGGCGACCCCGAAGCCGGCCCCGGCGGGCCCGGACCTCCCGGTCCGCGACCCGGCCGACGTGCGGGGGCGGCTGAGCAGCTTCCAGCAGGGCGTGACCCGTGGCCGCCGCCAGGCCGCGGCCCAGCGGCCGCAAAGGGGCCAGCAGCGCGCGACCCAGCCGGCCCCGGCTGCACCGGCGGTGCAGGGATTGGGGACGGCTCAGGACGCAGCGGCGGCTCAGCAGGCGGCGGCTCAGCAGACGGCCGGGCAGAGTTCCGGCCCGGCGCAAGGCACGCCGGAAGCGGCCGGGCAGGGGAGCGCGGCTCAGCAGGCTGGTTCGCCGGGTGCTGCCGGGCCGGACGCGGGTTCGCCGGAGATGTTCGGGCCGGGCGCGGCTCAGCGGGCCGGTTCGGAAGGACCGGCCGGGCCGGGTGCGGATTCCGCACCGGCCGCGCCGGAGATGTTCCGGCAGCCGGGCGTCGCTCAGCCGGGTGCCGGGCCGGGTGCGGGTTCGGCGCAGGCCGTGCCGGAGATGTTCGGGCAGCCGGGTGCGGCTCAGCGGGCTGGGTCGCCGGGTGCCGGGCAGGGTGCTGATTCGGCACCGGCCGCGCCGGAGATGTTCACGCAGCCGGGCGTGGCTCAGCCGGGTGCCGGGCCGGGTGCGGGTTCGGCGCAGGCTGTGCCGGAGATGTTCGGGCAGCCGGGTGCGGCTCGGCAGGCTGGGTCGCCGGATGCCGGGCAGGGTGCGGAGTCCACCGAGGCCGCGCCGGAGATGTTCGGGCAGCCCGGACAGCAGCCCGGAGCTGAGCAGCAGCCGGGCGACGCACCGGCCGCCGCGGCCGCACAAGTCCCGGCGCCCCCAGCCGGTGCGCAGCCGGAGGCCCCCGAGCACCCCGACGCACCCGAGCAGTCCGACACCCCGGCACAGCCGAAGCTGCAGGGCGACATCTTCGCGGACGGCACCCAGCCGACCCCCCAACCGCCCGCCGAGGACTCGCGACCGGCCGCCCCCGCGCCGGACCAGAGCGCCCGTCCGCAGCTCCCGCAGCCCAGCCGAGGGGCCGCCAAGCTGCCGCAGCGGTCCGTGCCCCTGCCGCAGCCGAGCCGGCCTCGGCCGGGGCCTGACCCGGCCGTCTTCCGGGACTCCGGGCAGCTGCCGGTCGCCAACGGCCGTCCCGCCGTGCCGCCGTCGTCGCTGCCCAGCCGGAAAGCCCCGGAGACGCCTGCTCCGCGCCACGAAGAGACCGCCGTCGAGGCCACCGCCGAGTGGAATTTCGGCACCGACGACGGCTGGCGCGCGGTGCAAGCGGTGTCCCAGTCGACACCGCCCACGTTCACTTCGGCAGGATTGCCCCGGCGCCGTCGCGGGGAGCAGCTGCTTCCGGGCAGCGCCGGACCGTCCACCGGGGCCTCGGCCCCCCGACCACAACGGGACGCACACGACGTGCGCGGCCGCCTGCGGAGTTTCCAGCAGGGCATCGAGCGCGGACGCCACCGCACCGCACAGGCGGCCGAGACCAACCACGAGACCTTGGAGGGTGAATGACCTCGCCGAGTAGCGCTCAGCCGACGCAGAACCAGTTCGGCTGGCTGGTGAACGACTTCGCGGAGCGGGTGCCCGGGGTGGCCCACGCCGTGGTCGTCTCGGCGGACGGCTTGCTGCTGACCGCGTCGAACCGGCTTCCGCTCGACCGGGCCGACCAGCTCGCCGCGGTCGCCTCCGGGCTGGTCAGCCTCACCCAGGGCGCGGCCCGCTGCTTCGAAGCCGGCGCGGTCAACGAGACCGTCGTCGAGATGGAGCTGGGGATCATGGTGCTGATGTCGATCAGCGACGGCTCCTGCCTGGCCGTGCTCGCCGCCCCCAACTGCGACATCGGGCAGGTCGCCTACGAGATGACGATGCTCGTCGACCGGGTCGGTCAGATCCTCACCCCGGAGCTGCGCGCTCAGCTTCAGGGCTCCGGGGGGTCGCTGATCGGCGAACCGGTGGGATGATGGCGCGATGAGCACGGGGTCCGGATTCGACGGCGAACCACCCGCGGGGCGCAGCCCCGCCGGGCGTGGGGACGACGGCACGTTCGCCGACGTCCTCAACGGGTTCACGCTGGATTCCGGCCGTGCCCGCCGGAAGCGCAAGAAGAGCAAGGAGTCCCCGCAACCCCCGGCCGCCGGTGCGCACGCGGCCGCGGATCCGCCGGCGCCCGCGCCGTCGGCCGACCAAGGAGATCGTGTGACCTCTTTAGTCTCTCCACCCGGCAGTACCGACGGGGACAGCCCCAGACCAGGCGGTTTGTTCGACCCGGGCCCGCCCAGCGGCGAATTCGTGATGCCCGCGGTGTTCGAGCAGCCGCCCGCGCCCGAGGAGCTGACGGCGATCGTCCGGCCCTACGCGCTGACCGGAGGCCGCACCCGGGCGAACTACGCCCTGGAGCTGGAGACACTGATCTCCGCGAAGGACTACGCTGCCACCGGTGGCTTCCCCGAAGTGGCCGCGGAGCAGATCGAGTGCATCTCGATCATGGAAGAGTGCCGGACCCCCCGTTCGGTCGCCGAGATCGTTTCGGCGCTGCGGGTTCCTCTGGGGGTGGCCCGGGTGCTGATCAGCGACGCGGCCGACGCGGGGCTGGTCACGGTGCACAAGACGATTACGGGCAATGACGGCGCCGAGGCACATCTGGTGTTGATGGAAAGGGTTTTGAGTGGACTCCGTCGGCTTTAAGGCACCGCGGGACACCGCGCCCCCGACCATGACATCCGCCAAGATCGTGGTGGCTGGCGGCTTCGGTGCGGGGAAGACGACCTTCGTCGGGTCGGTCTCGGAGATCGTGCCGCTGACCACCGAGGCGATGATGACCGACGCCAGCGTCGGCGTCGACAACCTCGACCACACCCCGAACAAGTCGACGACCACGGTGGCGATGGACTTCGGCCGGGTGTCGCTGGACGCGGACCTGATCCTCTACCTGTTCGGCACGCCCGGGCAGCAGCGGTTCTGGTTCATGTGGGACGACCTCGTCCGCGGCGCCATCGGCGCGGTGGTGCTGGCCGACACGCGGCGGCTGGCCGACTCGTTCGCCCCGATCGACTTCTTCGAAGACCGGGGCCTGCCGTACATCGTCGGCGTCAACACGTTCGACGGCGTGCTGGAGCACGACATCAACGACGTCCGCGAGGCGCTGTCGATCGACCCGAACATCCCGATCGTCCGCTGTGACGCGCGGGATCGCGAGTCGACCAAGCAGACGCTGATCACGCTGGTCGAGTACGCCATGCGGCAGTGGATCGCGCTGCGGGCGGCCAACGCCCGCTGACGCCGTCGGGGCCCGGGCCGCGCCCGGGCCCGCTTCACGCGCGGCGGAAGCGCGGCAGCACGACCTGGCCGTCGAAGGTGCGCGTCTCCACCAGCGCCAGGCCGAGCCGCGCGGTGCCCTCGGCGAACGGGCTCGCCGCCGCCGAGGACGACCGGGTCGCGCCCAGGTCACCGCCGACGACGCGGGTGTTCCAGTCCGCCTTCTCCAGCGTCCGCGAGAACGCAGCCGTCGTCGGAGCCGCGGACGCGGACCGGACACGGCGGGCGAACGAACGTTCAGTACTCGTCGTGCCGGCGCCACCACGAGCTGGGAGCGTCGTCGCCGCGGCTCTCCTCCTCCCACGCCTCCTGGCGCCCCAGCGGCGTGATGTCGAGGTACCGGTGCGACGCCATGAAGGTCTCGCCGCCCCGGCCGGAGGTGAAGTAGGTCCGGTACACGTCGTCGCCGTCGCGGAGGAAGACGCTGACGCCGAAGCCCGTCCCGACGCCGCAGTCCCCGGTGAAGGCGCTGCCGTGCGCGGACACCCACGGCACGTCCCAGCCCATGCGCGTCCGGTACCGGTCGATCTCGGCGAGGGTGGCGGGCGCGACGACGGTGAGCGTGACGTCCCGGGCGTGCAGGTGCGCCAGGTGCGGCAGGTTGTCGACGACCAGGGAACAGCCGGGGCAGCCCGCCTCGTCGCCCGGGTGCAGCATGAAGTGGTAGACGATCAGCTGGCGGCGGCCGTCGAACAGGTCGAGCAGGCTCTTCTTGCCGCCGGCCGAGTCGAACTCGTAGGCCTTCGGGAAGGGCACCATGGGCAGCCGGCGGCGTTCGGCGGCCAGGTGGTCGGCCGCCTTCATGAGCTCCTTCTCCTTGACGAGCAGCGCGTCTCGCGCGGCCTGCCACTCTTCGGGCGAGGCGATCGGAGGCAGGGTGGCGGTCATCGGGCGTCCTTCTTTCCTTGGATGAAGCCGGTCAGGTCCTCGAAGCTGGAGGTCCAGCCCTCGTCGTGGCCGTCGCGATCGGCGACGGTCGGGAACCCGGTCTGGACGAAGGTCATCTCGGTCTTGCCGCCGAGGTCGGCGAAGCCGATCGTCACGAGGGTCTCGGTGCGCAGGGCGCCTTCGGTGTCCCAGGCGAAGGTGAACACGAGCCGTTCGGGGGCGGTGATCTCGCGGTAGACGCCGTGCATCCAGTGCTCGTCGCCCTCGGGGGAGCGGATGCACGCCCGCCAGGCGCCGCCGGGCCGGGTGGCGAGGGTGACGGCGGAGCCGGTGTAGCCGTGCGGCCCCAGCCAGCTCGCCAGCCGGTCCGGCTCGGTCCACGCGGTGAAGACCAGTTCGCGGGGCGCGTCGAACACGCGGGTGATGGTGAGGTCAGGCATCGCCGGGCCCGCCGGTCAGGGTCCGCAGGTGCTCTTCGAGGCGGTCGAACCCGCCGTCCCAGAACCGGCGGTAGGTCGCGACCCAGTCGGCGACGCCTTCCAGGGGCTTGGCCTCCAGCCGGCAGGGCCGCCACTGGCGGGTGCGGCCGCGGGTGATCAGCCCGGCCTCCTCCAGCACCTTCAGGTGCCGTGACACCGCGGGCAGGGTCATCGGGAGCGGTTCGGCGAGCTCGTTCACCGTCGCTTCTCCCGCCGACAGGCGCGCGAGGATGGCGCGCCGCGTCGGGTCGGCGAGGGCCGAGAACGTCCGGCTCAACGTGTCGGTCATTTCACCATCCTGTTAATTAACGAACTCGTTAAATATAGCGCCGAGCAGGCCGGTGTCAAGGTTCTCCCGGGGTGCGCTGAGAGCCGCGTCACCGGACCTCGGGTTTCCAATAGTAGGAAGTCAAAGTATTTTGGAGGGATGAGCAGTGAGCTGTACCGCCCCGCGCACCCCGTCCGGTTCGTCACGGCGTCGAGCCTCTTCGACGGCCACGACGCGTCGATCAACATCATGCGGCGGATCCTGCAGTCGCAGGGCGCGGAGGTCGTCCACCTCGGGCACAACCGGTCGGTCGACGAGGTCGCCACCGCGGCCATCGCCGAGGACGTCCAGGGGGTTGCCATCTCGGCGTACCAGGGCGGGCACGTCGAGTACTTCTCCTACCTCGTCGAGCTGCTGCGCGAGCGCGGCGCCGGCCACATCAAGGTCTTCGGCGGCGGGGGCGGGGTGATCGTGCGCGAGGAGATCGAGCTGCTGCACTCGCGCGGCGTCGCCCGCATCTTCTCGCCCGAGGACGGCTACGAGATGGGCCTGCCGGGCATGATCAACTTCATGATCAAGGCTTGCGACGTCGACCTCGCGGCCGAAGCCCCTTCGCTGGACAAGGTGCTCTCCGGCGACGTCGCCTCGCTCTCGCGCGTGATCACGCAGCTGCAGGCCGGGCAGCTGCCCGACGACCTGCTGGGCGGCATCACCGAGGCCGCGGGCAAGCGCGAGGTACCGGTGCTCGGCATCACCGGCACCGGTGGCTCGGGCAAGTCGTCGCTCACCGACGAGCTGATCCGCCGGTTCCGCCTCGACCAGGAGGACAAGCTGCGGATCGCGGTGCTCGCCGTCGACCCGTCGCGGCGCAAGGGCGGCGGCGCGCTGCTCGGCGACCGCATCCGGATGAATTGCCTCGACAACGGGCCCGCCGGCCCTAGAGGCACTGGCACAGCGCCGGTCTACTTCCGGTCGCTGGCCACGCGCACGACGTCGGGGGAGATCCCGGCCGGGCTGAGCGAGTCGATCCTGGCCTGCAAGGCCGCCGGCTTCGACCTGGTGATCGTCGAAACGCCGGGCATCGGCCAAGGCGACGCCGGGATCGTCGACTTCGTGGACGAGTCGCTGTACGTGATGACGCCGGAGTTCGGCGCCGCGTCGCAGCTGGAGAAGATCGACATGCTCGACTTCGCCGACGTCGTCGCGATCAACAAGTTCGAGCGCCGCGGCGCCGAGGACGCCCGCCGCGACGTCGCGCGCCAGCTGGTGCGCAACCGCGAGGCCTTCTCGTCGGGGCCGGAGGACATGCCGGTGTACGGCACGAGCGCGGCGAAGTTCAACGACGACGGCGTCACCGCGCTGTACCAGCACCTGCGGGGGATGCTCGCCGAGCGGGGCCTCGGCGTGTCCACGGGGACGCTGCCGCAGGTCGAAGGCAAGGTCTCGACGGACGCGTCGACGATCATCCCGGGCAACCGGTCCCGGTACCTGGCCGAGATTTCCGAGACCCTGCGCGGCTACCACGCGAAGACGCAAGCGCAGGTCGCCGCGATCCGCAAGCGCGAGGCGCTGGCGCTGGCGCGCGCCGAACTGTCCAAGGTGGACGCCTCGACCGATGCGCTGGACGGCCTGCTCGCCGCCGCCGAGTCCGATGTGGACGGCGAGTCGACAAAGCTCCTAGAACGGTTCCATTCACTCGCCGAGGACTACCGGCAGGACGAGCTCGTCGTGAAGATCCGCGACAAGGAGCTGCGCACGCAGCTGTGGCGCGACACGCTGTCGGGCAACCGGATCCCGCGCGTCGCCCTGCCCCGCTACACCGAGTCCGGTGAGCTGCTGTCGTTCCTGCGCCGCGAGAACCTGCCGGGTTACTTCCCGTACACCGCGGGTGTCTTCCCGTTCAAGCGCGACGGCGAGGACCCGGCGCGGATGTTCGCCGGCGAGGGCGACGCGTTCCGCACCAACCGCCGGTTCAAGCTGCTTTCGGCGGACTCGGAGGCCAAGCGGCTCTCCACGGCCTTCGACTCGGTGACGCTCTACGGCCACGACCCCGACACCCGCCCCGACATCTACGGCAAGGTCGGCACGTCGGGCGTGTCCATCGCGACGCTCGAGGACATGAAGGTCCTCTACGACGGCTTCGACCTGACCGCGCCGAACACGTCGGTGTCGATGACCATCAACGGTCCGGCCCCGACCATCCTGGCCTTCTTCCTCAACACGGCGATCGACCAGAAGCTGACGGAGTTCCGCGACGAGCACGGCCGCGAGCCGTCCGACACCGAAGCCGCCGAGCTGCACGAGTGGGTGCTGCGCAACGTCCGCGGCACGGTGCAGGCCGACATCCTCAAGGAGGACCAGGGCCAGAACACCTGCATCTTCTCGACCGAGTTCAGCCTCCGGATGATGGCCGACATCCAGGAGTGGTTCATCGAGCACGGTGTGCGCAACTTCTACTCGGTGTCGATCTCCGGCTACCACATCGCCGAGGCCGGGGCGAACCCGATCTCGCAGCTGGCGTTCACGCTGTCCAACGGCTTCACCTACGTCGAGTCGTACCTGGCCCGCGGCATGGACATCGACGACTTCGCGCCGAACCTGTCGTTCTTCTTCTCCAACGGCATGGACGCCGAGTACTCGGTGCTCGGCCGGGTGGCCCGGCGGATCTGGGCGGTGGCGATGCGCGAGCGCTACGGCGCGAACGAGCGGTCGCAGAAGCTGAAGTACCACGTGCAGACGTCCGGGCGGTCGCTGCACGCGCAGGAGATGAGCTTCAACGACATCCGCACCACGCTGCAGGCGCTGTGTGCGCTGTACGACAACGCGAACTCCTTGCACACCAACGCGTTCGACGAGGCCATCACGACGCCGTCGGAGTCGTCGGTGCGCCGCGCGATGGCCATCCAGATGATCATCAACAAGGAGTGGGGCCTGTCGAAGAACGAGAACCCGCTGCAGGGTTCCTTCGTCATCGACGAGCTGACCGACCTGGTCGAGGAGGCGGTGCTGGCCGAGTTCGACCGGATCAGCGAGCGCGGCGGCGTCCTCGGCGCGATGGAGACGGGCTACCAGCGCGGCAAGATCCAGGACGAGTCGATCCTCTACGAGCGCAAGAAGCACGACGGCTCGCTGCCGATCATCGGCGTCAACACGTTCCGCAACCCGCACGCCGGTGAGGAGAACGTCGAGGTCGAGCTGGCCCGCGCGACGGAGGACGAGAAGAAGTCCCAGCTGGACCGGCTCGCGGACTTCCAGCACCGCCACCACGAGGAAGCCCAGCAGGCGTTGAAGGCCCTCCGCGAGGCGGCCACCCGCGGCGGCAACCTGTTCGGCGTGCTGATGGACGCCGCGCGGGTGTGCTCGCTCGGTCAGATCACGGAAGCCTTCTTCGAGGTCGGCGGGCAGTACCGCCGCAACGTCTAGCGGCCACGGCCTTGGGAAATTCGGTAACGCCCCCCGCCTCCGCCTCGACTGTCTTCCTGACCAGTCGATGCGGAGGTGCCGGTGACCGTGCTGCGGATCGGTCTCTGGCGAGCGTGGATCGTCTTCACCCGCCGGCCGTGGGCGTTCAGCATCAGCGCCGGGCTCCTGCTCGCCCAGCTGCTGGTGTCCGGGAAAGCCGCGTACTGGCTCGTCCTGGCCCTCGCGATCACCGCCACGGGCAAGGAACTCGTGGACATCGCCATGAAGGTCTTCGACCACTTCAAAGAGGTCAAGGCCGCGAAACCGGTGTTCCGGGCTGAACCCATGCTGCTGCCTTACAAAAGCCCCTACGACCGCTGGGCGAAGTTCGCCGCGGACGGCGGTGAAGCCGTCCACGATCCGGAGCTGGACGCCGAACTCGCGGCGGACGCGCGGATCGCCTTCGACGCGAAGCCCGAGATGTGGCGGCCGACGGGCAAGCACGAAGAAGTGCGCGCGCTCAAGGTGTCGACGCTCGCCTTCGACGAGGACAAGGTCCGGCTGGGTTCGGACCTCTTCGCCGGCACCGAGCGGGTGCAGGTGCAGCGGACCAGCTATTCGGCGTTCCTGGTGACGAACCGGCTCGCCACCTGTGAGTTCCGGGAGAAGGACTCGGTGCACGAGCTCATCGAGTTCCCGGACGGGCCGGCGGCGGGCCACACCGAGCTGCCCAGACTCGAGTGGAGCAACTGCTCGAACCACATCGGCGTCGACGTGCTCGCCGTCGCCGGCGGCAAGCTCCTCCTGCAGCGGCAGACGAGCCGGAACGAGCTGTCGAAGGACCTGCTCGCCGGGTCCGGCAGCGGCTCGGCCGATTGGCTCGATCTCGACGCTCGCCGGCGCCGGCGCACGCTCCGGCGCCGCTCCCGGCCGCGAAGCTCCGATCTGCTCGCGTTCGTCAAGCACGCCATGTGGCGCGAGATGGTCGAGGAGATGGGGCTTTCCGCCGCCGAGCAGCACCAGCCGGACGACATCAAGGTCGTCGGGTACAGCCGGGTCACTTCGCTCGGCGGCAAGCCGCAGTTCTACGGGATCGCGTCGCTCGGCCGGGTGACCACCCGGATCACCCGCAAGGACAAGCTCTTCACCTTCGACCACCGGACCGTCGACTTCGACCCCTACGACGGCGTTCCGGGACTGCTCGTGGCGCTCGACGAGATCGAGCGCCGGTACCGCGGCCAGCTGTCCTTCCCGCTGGCCGTGAACATCCAGCTGATCCGGCAGTGGCTCGACCGGGATCCGGCGGGCGCGGCGGCGTGGCTCAAACTGGGCTGAGCCGCAGGTAGGCCCGGTCGTCGAACGAATCCGCGCCCGGGCGCAGTCCCTTCGTCTCCGGCGGGTCCTCGATCATCAGCGGGTCGCGCGCCAGCCGTTCGGCGAGCAGGCGCTCGGCTTCCGCGAGCGTCGGCGCCGCTTCCGGATACCCGTCCGTGGCGAGGGTGATCTCCCGGACCTCGGCCGGCACCGGGATCACTTCGACGAAGTCGTCCGGGACGTCCTGTCCGTCGACAGCGCCGTAGCCACAGCGCGCGACGGGCCGGTTGCGCAGCCCGCCGAGCGCGCGCAGCAGCTCCTGCACCGCGGCGCGTCCCGGGTCCTCGGCGAGGAGCGTCGCTTCCGGGACGCCGTCGGCGAGGTGGCGGCGCAGCACCAGCGCGCGGGCCTCGGCCACCACCCGCTCGCCGGTCGGACGCGGCGGTACCGGCGCCCCGTCCAGCAGGACCCGGCCTTCGCCGACCCGCCAGATCTCGCGCCGGGGCCGGTGCAGGACGCAGAACGTCACCGCAGAGCCCTCGCCGGGGCCCGCTCCGGCCGCGGCCAGCAGCGACCGGACGAGGGCGGTCGCGCTGTCCGTCGCCACGCGGGCGCCGGTGCCGGCCGCGGTGGCGGCCAGGTGCCCGGCGACCGCTTCGGCGAGCGCGGCACCGTCCGGTCCGCTGTCCCAGGGCTTGCCGGTCGCGCCGTCGGCGACCCCCAGCACGTGCTCACCGAGGATCAGCCGGTCGGCGCAGGGCGCGGCGGAGGTCCGCGGAACCACCGCCGACTCCACGATCACGGGGTCGAACGTACCGCCTTCAGCTGCCAGACCGGGACGAGGACCCGGCCGTCCGCGTCGGTGTCCAGCCCGGTCAGGCTGCCCGGCTCCTCGCCGAGCACCACCTGGACGCTCCGCCGCAGCTCTTCCGCCGTCATCGACGTCGTGTAGACGGCCGGCTCGAGGCGCTCGATCGTCCAGTCCTTGCCGACCGTCTCGCGCAGGTTCGCCTCGCTGATCAGGTAGGGCGCCGGGAAGCCGTCCGGGACGTCCTCCGAGAAGCAGAACAGGTGCAGCGTCGCGCCCGGGCGGGTCGCGCGGGTCAGCGCCGCCAGGTACGCGCGGCGGTCGTCCTCGGTCAGGCAGTGGTAGAGCGCGCTGTCGAGGACCGTGTCGAAGCGGCCTTCGTAGCCTTCGAGCTTCGTCGCGTCGGCCACCGCGAAGGTGACGCCCGGCGCGCGGGTGCGCGCCTGCTCGACCGCCGACGGTGCCCCGTCCAGGCCGGTGACGTGCACGCCGCGGGAAGCGAGGAACGCCGAGTTGTCGCCGAGGCCGCACCCGATGTCGAGCACCTCGCCGGTGAACTCCCCGGCGTCGGCCAGCGCGACGACCGCGGGCTGCGGCGCGCCGAGGTCCCACGGCATCTTGCGGCCGATCGGGGTGGTGCCCTGGTACAGCTCTTCGAAGTCGATGTCCTGTACGTCCATGACTGCCCCCTTATTCAACGTGTGATGAGATCACTCCATCCTGCACCTCCGGTCAACCCGGTGGTAGTCCTTGAGCCATGAAATTCGGAATTTCGACGTTCGTGACCGACGAGGGCATCCGGCCGGACGTGCTGGGTGCGGCGCTGGAAGAGCGCGGCTTCGACTCGCTGTTCCTCGCCGAGCACTCGCACATCCCGGTGAGCCGGGAAAGCCCGTACCCGGGCGGCGGCGACCTGCCGCGCGTCTACTACCGCACGCTCGACCCGTTCGTGGCGCTCGCCGCCGCGGCCACCGCGACGTCGGAGCTGCTGCTCGGCACCGGGATCGCCCTGCTGATCCAGCGCGACCTGATCCACACGGCCAAGGAGGTCGCGTCGCTGGACGTGATCTCCGACGGCCGCGCGCTGTTCGGCGTCGGCGTCGGCTGGAACCGGGAAGAGATGCGCAACCACGGCACCGACCCGAAGACGCGCGGCGCGCTGATCGACGAGCAGCTGGCCGCGCTCAAGGAGATCTGGACCAAGGACGAGGCCGAGTTCCACGGCGAGCACATCGACCTCGACCCGATCTTCAGCTGGCCGAAGCCGGTGCGGAAGCCGCACGTCCCGATCTACATCGGCGGCGAGAGCGAAGCCGCTCTGAACCGCCTGGCCAAGTACGGCGACGGCTGGCTGCTCCGGGGCCACACGAAGTACCAGGAGGCGCAGCGCGTGCGTCAATGGCTGGCGGACCAGGGCCGCGAAGACGTGCAGTTCGCGGTGTTCGGCGGGCCGACGACGCCGAAGGTGATCGACGGCTTCCGCGAGGCCGGCGTCGAGCGGTACACGTTCCTGCTGGACACGCTGCCGGAAGCGGAGACGCTCAAGGCCCTCGACGAGCTGGCCGAGGTGGCCGCCGCGCACCGCTGAGGCGGCGGCTACTTGTCGAGCAGCAGGTGCACCGACAGTTCGAGGCGGTTGGCGACGTCGGCCGCCGAGGCGCGGCGGGTCACCCACGCGACCAGGTTCGCCATCCAGACGTCGGCGACCACGTGGAAGATGTCCCGATCGGCCTCGGCCGGCTCGGCGATGCCCATCGCCTTGGCGAACATGTTCTCCATCAGGCGCCCGACCTGCTCGACCTCGGCGGCGGCGGAGGTGTCGGCGAACATGAACGCGCGGACCATGGCCTCGGTCAGGTGCGGGTCGCGCTGCATCAGGCGCGTGTTGCGGCCGAGCACGAACATCAGCCGCTCGGCGGGCGTGTCGCCCGGGATGGCCTGGCGCTCGAGCTTCTCCTGCGCGCGCTCGAACTCGCGGGCCAGCCCGGAGACGAGCAGGTGGATCTTCGAGGGGAAGTACCGGTACAGCGTGCCGAGGGCGACGTCGGCCTTCTCGGCGACGGCGCGCATCTGGACGGCGTCGTAGCCGCCCTTCGACGCGAGGGCGAGGGTGGCGTCGATGATCCGGCGGCGGCGGTCGCGCTGGGCGGCCGAGCCGAGCTCGTCGGCGCCGATCGCGCTCAGGCCGTTGCCGCGGGCCTTGGTTTTGCCTGGCATCGGCATTCCCCCGTCCTTCGGAACTTGTTCCAGTTCACGACGTAGATTACCTGTCCTGGCGAACCTCGCGACAGCTGACCCACTGGCCGAAAAACTGTAACACGTTCTACACTCGCGAGTAGTGTCGCCGAAACCGCGAGGAGGCCCCATGCCGGTCGCGCTCACCGAGGAACAGGCCGCGCTGGCCCAGGCGATCCACGCCTGGTCCGCGGCGCACCACCCCCGCGAGGCGGTGCGCGCCGCGGAAACCGGTTCCGGCGCGGGAATCCCGGCCGGTTTCGCCGCGCTCGGCCTGTTCGGTGTCGCGCTGCCCGCGGCGGCCGGCGGGGCCGGCGGCAGTGTCGCCGACCTCGCCGCCGGGCTCGCCGCGGCGGCGGAAGAACTCGTTCCCGGACCGGTGCTGAGCACCGCGCTCGCCGGGCTGCTGCTCGCCGACGTCCCCCAGGCGAAGGAACTGCTCCTCGCGCTGGCCGAGGGGGAGGCCACGGTCGCGGTCCTGCTGGACGCGCCGTCGCTCGACGACGGCGTCACCGGGCCGGTGCCCGGCGCGGACGCCGGGACCTGGCTGCTCGTGCCGGCCGGCGGTGGCCACGTCCTGCTCGCTCCCGGCACGCCCGGGGTGAGCGTCGAGCCCCTGGCCGCGTTCGACTTCTCGCGCCCGCTGGCGCGGATCCGGTTCTCGGGGGTCCGTGGCGATGTCCTCACCCTGCCGCCGGTCGCTGCGCCGGCGGCGACCCTGGCGGCCGCCGAGGCGGCGGGCGTGGCGCGGCGGTGCCTGACCGTCGCCGTCGAGTACGCCAAGGTCAGGGAGCAGTTCGGCAAGCCCATCGGGGCGTTCCAGGCGATCAAGCACCTGTGCGCCGAGATGCTGTGCCGCGCCGAAGCCGCCGAAGCGCTGGCCTGGGACGCGGCTTCCGGTCAGCACCCGCTTTCGGTGGCGAGCGCGGCCGTCGTCGCCCTCGACGCGGCCGTCGCCAACGCCGAGGACTGCGTCCAGGTGCTCGGCGGGATCGGGTTCACCTGGGAGCACGACGCCCACCTGTACCTGCGCCGGGCGGTGGCCCTGCGGCAGTGGCTCGGCGGTTCGTGGCGGCGGCGGGCGGCGTCGCTGGCGCTTTCCGGGACCGAGCGGACGCTGGGCGTCGACGTCGGTGACGATCCCGCGCTGCGGGACGAGGTCGCGCGGATCGCCGCGCTGCCCTCGGCTTCGCAACGCGTCGCGCTGGCCGACGCGGGCTTGCTGACACCGCACTGGCCGGCGCCCTACGGCCGGGGTGCCGATGCCGCGGAGCAGCTGCGGATCGACTTCGTGCTGGCGGCCGCCGGTGTCCGCCGTCCGGACCTGGTGATCGGCGCGTGGGCGGTGCCGACGATCCTCGAGCACGGCAGCGACGAGCAGCGGGAGCGGTTCGCCCGGCCCACCCTGCGCGGCGAGCTCACCTGGTGCCAGCTGTTCAGCGAACCCGGCGCCGGGTCCGACCTGGCGGCGCTGCGGACGGCGGCCCGGCGCGTCGAGGGCGGCTGGCGGCTGTCCGGGCAGAAGGTGTGGACGTCGCTGGCCCGCGAAGCCGACTGGGGCATCTGCCTCGCCCGCACCGACCCGGACGCGCCCAAGCACAAGGGCATCACGTACTTCCTGGTCGACATGCGCGCCGACGGCATCACGACGCGGCCGCTGCGCGAGATCACCGGCGAGGCGGTGTTCAACGAGGTGTTCCTCGACGACGTGTTCGTGCCGGACGCCGACGTCGTCGGCCCGCCGGGCGGCGGCTGGCGGCTGGCGCGCACGACGCTGGCCAACGAGCGGGTCGCCATCGGCAGCGGGTCGGCGGTCGGCGAGAGCGTGCAGACCCTGGTGTCCACAGTGGACGAATCGGCTCTGGACGACGTCGCTCTGGACCGGCTCGGTTCCCTGGTGGCCGACGGGGTCGCCGGGTCGGTGCTGGACCTGCGGGCGGCCCTGCGCCGGCTGGAAGGCCAGGACCCGGGTGCGGAGTCGAGCGTCCGGAAGCTGCTCGGTGTGCAGCACCGGCAGGAGGTGGCGGAGTTCGCGCTGGAGCTGGCCGGCTCGGGCGCGCTGCTCGCCGACGGCTCGCCGCAGCACGAATTCCTGCTGACCCGCTGCCTTTCGATCGCGGGCGGCACGACGCAGGTCCTGCGTTCCCTCACGGCCGAACGCCTGCTGGGCCTGCCCCGCGGCTGATGCCCCGCCCATCACGCGTGTCGCCCCTCCAATCACGCGTGATGCCCCCAGGATCACGCGTGATGCCTCTTGAAGCACGCGTGATGCCCCGCGGCGCACGGGTGGGTTGCGTTGTGCAACGGTGCGAACGGCCCGTTCGTGCCGCCGAGGGCAAAACTGTCGGTGCCGTGTTCTAGCGTTGCGGTCGTGGAGTTCAGCGCAGACACCCAGGCCACCTACCTCCCCGCGGATCCCCCGCGGGACGGGGTGCTGGCCCTGTGGGGCGACGACGTGGCCGGCGGGACCACGATCGAGCTCGTGCTGCCCCGGGGAGCCAAGTTCGCGCGGACGAAGGTCGACGCCGAGCTGATCCCCCTGGAGCGGGCGCTGCCCCGGCTGCTGTCGGTGGGAGAGGAGGCCAGCCCGGCGGTCGCGGCGTGGTCGGCGGCGGTCAACGCCGGGGTGAACCTCGTCGCCCGGGGGCGGCTGCGCCCGGCCGCTTCGCCGGGCGGGGCGGCGGCCTGGCGGATCGGCCCGCTGGACGCCGCCGACGAAGAACTGTTGCGGGGGCTGGCCGGCGCACTGCCACCGGAGGCGTATGCCCTGCCACTGACCGGGCTGAAACGCATCCGCCTGCACTCGCCGGATTCCCTGGTCCGCGCGCTCTGGGACGCGACGGCCGACCTGCTGGTGCGCAGCCCGGCAGCTCCCGTGGGCGCGGGCGATCCGGCGTTCGCGGCCCGTGAACCGGCCCTGCTCGGCCCGGACGGCGCGGCCTGGCTGGCGGAGCTGGAGGCCCGCGAGCCCCGCGGGATCCAGGTGCTCCTGCGGGTCGAGGGCCTCGACGACGACTCGTTCGCCGGGGTGCTGGCGGTGCGCAGTATGGCCGAGCCGAGCCTGGTGGTGGAGGCGGCAACGCTGTGGGACGCCCCGGACGCGGTCCTGAACCGCCTCGGCGACCAGGTCGAGACGCAGCTGCTGCTGGGCCTGCGCCGCGGCGCGCGGGCCTGGGCGCCGCTGGGCCGGGTGCTCACCCAGGCGACGCCCGCTTCGCTGGAGCTGTCCGATGAAGAGGTCGTCGAGCTGCTCACCGACGGCGCCCGCGACCTCGGCGGCGCCGGCATCGAGGTGCTCTGGTCGAAGGGGCTGTTCGCGGCGGAGGTGAAGGCGAAGGCGAGCGCGACGCAGGCGCCGGCGAGCGTCACGGAGGCGGAGTTCGCCCTGCGTTCGCTGCTGGAGTTCCGCTGGCAGCTGAGCCTGGGCGGCGAGCAGCTCACCGAGGCCGAGGTCGCGGCGCTCGCGGAAGCCAAGCGGCCGCTGGTCCGCCTGCGCGGTCAATGGGTCCGGGTCGACCCGCAGCTCCTGGCCCGGGTGCGGGGCCGCACCCGCAGGCTGGACGCGGGCGAGGCCCTGGCCGCGGCGTTGACGGGCGAGCTGGAACTCGACGGCGAACGCGTCGAGTTCGCGGCACCGCCGGCGCTGGGCGGGCTGGCTTCGCGCATCCGCGACCGGGCGGACGCCCTGGTGGCGCCACCGCCCGGGTTGCACGCGACGCTGCGCCCGTACCAGCAGGCGGGGCTGTCCTGGCTGGCGACGATGACGGGGCTGGGGCTGGGCGCCTGCCTGGCCGACGACATGGGGCTGGGGAAGACGATCCAGCTGATCGCCCTCCACCTGCACCGGCGCGAGCTGGCGAGGTCCGGTGCCCTGCCGCCGGGCTCGGCACAGCCCGAGGAGCGCACGCGACCGGCGGCCGAGCCGCAAACCGGTGAGGCGCACGTCGGCGGCGAGGCCAAGGAGCCGCCTCGATCGGCGGTGCCCGCAGGTGGGTTGGCGCTTGGCGGGGGCGAGCTTGCGGCGGCGAATGGTGCGCTGCCGTCGGGCGCGGAGTCTTCGTCGGCGGACGGTGCGGTGGCTCTTGGCAGCGGTGGGCTTGCTGCGGCGGGCGGTGCGGTGACGCCTGGCGGGGGTCGGCATGCGCCGGTGGATGGTGGATTGGCGCCTGGCGGCGGTGGGCTTCGGCCGGTGGACGCTGCGCTGCCGCCGAGCGCGAAAACTTCGTCGGCGGGCGGTGCGGTGGAGGCCGGCGGCGATCGGTATCCGCCGGCCGATGGCGGCGAGCCGCTGGCGGCCGGTGGCGAGGTGCCGTCCGCCGGTGCCGAGCTCGCCGAACCCGCGCCCCGGCGCGGTGGTGGCCCCACCCTCGTCCTCTGTCCCACCTCGCTCCTCGGCAACTGGGAGCGCGAGTTCGCCCGCTTCGCCCCCGAAATCCCCGTCCGCCGGTTCCACGGCGGCGGCCGCCACCTCGACGACCTCGCGCCCGACGAGGTCGTCCTGGCCACGTACGGCGTCCTCCGCCGCGATCGCGAAACCCTGTCCGAAGTGGACTGGGGGCTGATCGCGGCCGACGAGGCCCAGCACGTCAAGAACCCACTCTCCGCCACGGCCAAGGAGCTGCGCAAGGTGCCCGCGCAAGCCAAGGTCGCCCTCACCGGCACCCCGGTCGAAAACCGGCTCACCGAGCTGTGGTCCATTGTGGACTGGACGACACCCGGCCTGCTCGGTCCGCTCGACCGCTTCCGCCGCACCGTCGCGCGGCCGATCGAACGCGACCGCGACAAGGCGGTCACCGAGCGGCTGGCCACCACCGTCCGGCCGTTCCTGCTGCGGCGGCGCAAGTCCGACCCGGACATCGCCCCGGAACTGCCGCCCAAGACCGAGACCGACCGGTTCGTCCCGCTGACCGCCGAGCAGACCACGCTCTACGAGGCGGTCGTGCGGGAAAACCTCGCCGAAATCCGGGAAACGCAGGGCATCAAGCGGCGCGGGCAGGTGCTGCAGCTGCTCACCGAGCTCAAGCAGATCTGCAACCACCCGGCGCAGTTCCTCAAGGAACCGCACGGCGCGCTCACCGGCCGCTCCGGCAAGCTCGCGGCGTTCGAAGAACTCCTGGACGTGATCCTCGACGAGGGCGAAAGCGTCCTGGTGTTCAGCCAGTACGTTCAGCTCTGCCGCCTGCTCGAGCGGCGGCTCAAGGACCGCGGGCTGCCCACCGAACTGCTCTCCGGCGCCAGTTCGCCGGCGAAGCGCCAAGACATGGTCGACCGGTTCCAGGCCGGCGAGATCCCGGTTTTCCTGCTCTCGCTCAAGGCGGGCGGCGTCGGGCTCAACCTGACCCGGGCCACCCACGTGATCCACTACGACCGCTGGTGGAACCCGGCGGTGGAGGACCAGGCCACCGACCGCGCGTACCGGATCGGGCAGGACAGGCCGGTCCAGGTGCACCGGCTGATCGCCGAAGGCACCCTCGAGGAGCGGATCGCGCAGGTCCTCGAAAAGAAGCGGGGCCTCGCCGAGTCGATCGTCGGGGCGGGGGAGGACTGGATCACCGAACTGTCCGACGACGAGCTCGCCGACCTGGTCCGGCTCGGGGGCGGGTGATGCCACCGAGGCGGAACTTCGGCACGACGTGGTGGGGCCGGGCCTGGGTCGAGGCGCTGGAGCAGCGCGCGAAGCTCGACCCGAACCGGCTGCCCCGCGGGCGGACGTACGCGCGGAAGGGCACGGTCAGCGAGTTGCACGCCGGGGCCGGCGCGGTGAGCGCCCGGGTGCGCGGCAGCCGGCCGGAGCCGTACAAGGTGACGATCACGATGCGCACCTTCACCGACGGCGAGTGGGACACACTGCTCGGCGTGGTCGGCACCCAGCTCGGCCACGCGGCGGCGCTGCTCGACGGCGAGCTGCCGGGCGCGCTCACCGAGCAGGCGCGCGAAGCGGGCGTCGACCTGCTGCCCGGCCCGGGCGACCTGCGGCCGCGGTGCTCGTGCCCGGACTCGGCGAACCCGTGCAAGCACGTCGCCGCGGTGTACTACCTGGTCGCCGACGAGGTGGACCGCGACCCGTTCACGCTCTTCCTGCTGCGCGGGCGCCCGCGGGCCGACGTGCTGGCCGAGCTCCGCGCCCGCCGCTCGCCGGCGCGCGGCGAGAAACCGAAGCTCCCGAAGCGCGTCGATGAAGGACTGACCCCGCGCGCCGCCTACGCGCGACGACCGGGCGCGATCCCGGCGCTGCCCCCACCACCGCGGGTCCCCGGACCACCGGCGGTCCTGGACCTCGACCCACCGCCGGGCACGGGCTGGACGGCGGCGGCGCTGGCCGCCCTCGCGGCGGACGCGGCCGCCCTCGCCCGCGACCTCCTGACCGGCGGCCCGACGGCGGCGGAGCTGACGTTCGACGAAGACCTCGCCCGCCGCGCGGCGGGACGGTCCGGCGCGGAGATCGCCGCCCTGGCCACGACGGCGGGGGTGTCTCCCCGAGACCTGGTCCGTTGGGCGGAGGCTTGGCGCGAAGCAGGCCGCGGCGGCTTGGCGGCCTTGCGCGAGACCTGGCAACCCGGTCCAGGCCCCCTCACGGAAGCCGAGTCGCTCCTGGCCGACGCGGGCCTGCAGGGCAAGCCGAAGATCTGGCGCAACCGAGTGACCCACGGAGAGCTGCAACTGCGCTACGGCCGCGACGCACGCTGGTACCGCTTCGTCCGCGAAGGAGCGGAGTGGCGCCTCGACGGCCCACCCTCGGCAAGCCCGGTGGACCTCGCCTATTGACCGGCAAACCTGCGGGCTCAGGAAGCCTGGTCAGGAGTCTGCTTGATACTTCCATCTGCCGGCGGTTCATGCAGGCGGTAGTCGTAGAGAAGATACTCGCCGAATAGGATATCGGGAATTTTCTCAGTGTAATGCTCTCGAATGACTTCTCGCACGGCCGGGTCCTTGTACAGGCGCAAGCATGCCTGGCAGCGATGGGCGTATCTTCCCTCCCATTCGATGTTGGAATCCTTGGTGGCAGCCCATGCCAAAACCCGCTCGGGCCCTTCCAGCTTGATCCATCGTTTCAAGAGATCTTGTTCGGCGCTATCGATTGCCTTGGCCAGAGGAGTCTCATCGAGCTGTCCTATATTGAGCTCGGGCACGAGTCGCATGCCCAACCCGCAACATGCGCCGATGTTCCCGTCTGCCTGCACGGTCACAGTCTGTAGTACGGAGTCGCAGCCGCGCACTCGGGAAATATTTGAACTATCGACTGCCAGGCCGTCGGGGTAGTGCTCCTGCTTTCTCGGGTTGAGAGGCATCCAGGGACTCTCGTTGAATCGGATGATCCGACCTGGATACCTCTTTCTTGTTTCGGCTTGATACGCATCATGCTCAAGTTTTTCTCGTGTCACGGTTCGGGAAGCTGTGGTCTCGATCATCACCGCGGGTGTAAGGCCGGCATTCAGTGACCATCGAACGGCGCGCAGGACGTTTGACACTGGCACGAATCGCGCGTGCTGATCGCCGGTGCTGAAGTTGATCTCTCCGAGGCCTGCTGTTGTGAGTTTGCCGATGTATTCTTCGGCATCGCGTTCGGACGATGCCCAGTGGGCATTCGTGACCAGGCGTGTGGCCATTCGCAGTTCGACCGCGCGGGAGAGCCCGCCGAAGAGCAGTTCGGGTTCGAGGGTGGCTTCGCCGCCGGTGAAGACAACCAGCTCGATTCCTTCGTGATGCGCCTCGGTGATTGCGGAAAGTACTTGCTGCAAGGAGAGGCGATCCCTGGCGCGAGGGCTCGAGAGTGTGCCGCATGACTTGCAGGCGGCCGTGCACCGGTATGTCGGCATCAGCGACAAGGTCCTCGGGCGCCGCATCGGCAGGTCGATAGCCATCAGCGTGTGTATCCGACGTTGCGCTGAGAGAACTGCATTAGGACGCCTGACTCTCGAATCTCCCCGGCGCGCTGGGTCAGCGATTCGCCGAGCTGATTCGCCACGGCCATCACGTCGATTCTGCTGACCACCTCGCCTGCGGGCTCGACGGCACCGATGAAGACAGCGGCCACGGCGACGGCAAAAACTGCAACAGCTGCAACGGCGTAAACAAATGTCTCGATCTCTACTGCCACGTCGGCGCTGATGGGCAAGCGGGCATTGCCGACGCGTGGGAGTTCCGGGCGCCACGTAATGGCCGCAATGAGTTCGGGGTCGGCAAATTGGGCCACCGCAGAAGCAAGATCTTGATGCAGTGCGGTGCGATCTAATATCGCGAGGTATGCGCGGAGCGCATTCTCTGGATCTTCGATACTGGTGGCCTGAACGGCGCGCGTGACGAGATCTTCCTCGTAGGATCTTGACCACTCAACGAATCGTTCGTTGCTGAGCAGTGCGTACAGCAGTCGGTTGGCTCGGTTGATCTCCGCTTTGGGAATGTTCTCTTGGTCGGGAAACACCGTTTTCTGGATGACTGTGGCCGGATCGTTGAGGTAGAGTTGACGCAGGCTCTCGTCGGAATCCACCCGCTCGATCAGGGCTCGCATCCGTCCCTGGATCTCAGGTGCATGCAAGATCAAAAGCGAGTTGGTTCCCATGGTTGAACCCTCTGCGGTCGATGATGGTTGATCTAGGAATTCTGCCTGTGATGTGCGATGCTTCCCATCGTTTCTTCGGTGGCGAGTGGTCGCATCCAACCTTGCCCGACTTCGCTGGACCGTGAACAGGGGCTGTCCGGGGTGTCTGCATCCCGCATCGTCGAGTAAATGACCCAGCAGTATGGTGGTGAGTTATATTTCGACACTGATGTTTATGCGCATCAGAATCTTGAGTCCACCCGTTGAGCGTGGCTTTGAACCGAGCGCAGGTGCTTACCGGTGCTCGGCCTTCCAGCCGTTGTACGTGTGGTCCAGGAACCGCGCGACGCCGCGGACCACGTGTGCCGAACGTACCGACGTGAACACGTCGAACGCGTGCTGTGCCCCCGCCAGCTCCGCATACGCCACCGGCTGCCGCGACTTCTCGCGCAGCCGCGAAACGAACTCGCGTGCCTCCCGCACCGGGACCAGCGAATCGTCCCGGCCGTGGATCACGAAGAACGGCGGTGCGTCCGAGGTGATCCGGTCCAGCGGGGATGCCGCGATGTAGTCGTCCAAGTGCGCCACCGGGTCGCGGTCCGGCGCGAACACGCGGCGGGCGATCAGGCTCTCCAGCCGGTACTTGCTCGCCGGTGCGCCGGACGTCGCCGCGAAGTCGTACACCCCGTAGTGGGGGACGCATGCCTGGATGCTCGTGTCCGCGTCTTCGAAACCCGGCTGCAGCGCCGGGTCGTTCTGCGACAACGCCAGCAGCGCCGACAGGTGGCCGCCCGCCGAGCCGCCCGTCACCGCCACGAAGCTCGGGTCGCCGCCGTACGAAGTGATCGATGAGCGGATCCACGCCAGCGCCTGCTTCGCCGCGACGATGTGCGCCGGCCAGCGGTGTGCCGGTGACAGCGGGTAGTTGATCGCGACGCACACCCAGCCCCGGCGCGCCAGGTAGCGCATCAGCGGCCGGCCCTGCTCCTCCTTGTTGCCGATCACCCACGCGCCGCCGTGGACCTGCAGCAGCACCGGCGCGCCCGAAACCGGGGTGGCAGGGCGGTACACGTCCAGCAGGAACCGTTTGCCGCCCGGGGCGTACGCGATGTTGCGGTCGATGCGGACGTCGGGGGCGCCCATCCGGAACGGCATGGCCAGCTCACCCCACGGCAGGCCCAGGTCCGAGCGGCCCAGCTCCGACGCGTAGTCCTCGCCCAGCGCCGACGTCAGCGCGTTCTCGATCTCCTCGCGGGCGCCGTGCCCGGTGCGGATCAGCGCGGCCAGCCCGGCGGCGGACGCGGCCGCCATCGCCAGGCCCGCCTTCGTCGACCGGTCGCCGGTGCCGTGGCGGGCCACGTGGAGCAGGGAATCCGCCGCCGTCAGCGCCAGGAACTGGGGCGCCAGCTCGCCGGTCAGCCACCCGGCGAAGAACGCCGGGATCGTCGTGGACCGGGCCCGCAGCGGGCGGAGGGCGTTGGCGGTGAGACCGAGCTGGACCGCGCGACGGATCAGGAAATTCGGCTGCACCACCGCGATGGTAACGGCGAGTAGGGTGACGCGCCGCTCACCGGACGTGGCTTACCCTGGCGCCATGCAGAGACTGAGCGGCCTCGACGCGAGTTTCCTCTACCTCGAGACGTCGTCGCAGGTCCTGCACGTCTGCGGGCTGCTCGTCCTCGACGGCTCGACCGTCCCCGGCGGCTACAGCTTCGCGAAGCTCCAGGAACGCCTCGACGAGCGCGTCCGGATGATCCCGGCGTTCCGCCGCAAACTGCACAATCCACTCTGGAACCTCAGTCACCCGGTCTGGGTCGAAGACGAGGACTTCGACCTCGACCACCACGTGCACCGCATCGGCGTCCCGGCCCCCGGCGACCGCGCCGAGCTGGCCGCGCTCTGTGCCCACATCGCCGGGCAGCAGCTCGACCGCGCGCACCCGCTGTGGCAGCTGTACGTCATCGAAGGCCTGGCCGACGGCCGGCTCGCCGTGCTGCTCAAGATGCACCACGCGAGCGTCGACGGCGTCAGCGGCGCCAGCCTGATCACCTACCTCGCCGGGCTCGAACCGGACGGCCCGATGCCGGAGATCGAAGAGCACCGGAACGCCGCGATGCCCTCGCCGCTGGACCTGCTCCGCTCCGGGGTCGAGAGCGTCGTGAAGCGGCCCGCCGAGGTCGCGCGGCTGCTGCCCGACCTCGTCGGGCTGGTGCCGCGGTGGGTCGGCCGGGCGTTGCGCGGCAAGGGAATGCCGGTCCCGTTCACCGCGCCGAGGACGTCGCTGAACGGCACGATCACCGGGCACCGCAGCGTCGCCTTCGCCCAGCTCGACCTCGCCGGCGTCAAGGACGTCAAGAACGCCTTCGGGGTGACGGTGAACGACGTCGTGCTCGCGCTCGTCGCCGGGGCGCTGCGGGAGTTCCTCGTCGCGCGCGGGGAGCTGCCGGAGGATCCGCTGGTGGCGACCGTGCCGGTTTCGGTGCACGACCGGACCGAACGCGAGCACGGCAGCAACAAGGTCTCGGCGTTCTTCGCCTCCCTGCCGACGCACCTGCCCGACCCGGCCGCGCGCGTGTTCTTCCTCGCCGAGGCCAACCGGCGCTCGAAGGACCACCACCACGACATCGACGCCGACATGCTGCAGGACTGGGCGCAGTTCTCGGCCGCGACGGCGTTCGGGCTCGCTGTGCGCGCCTATTCGGCGCTGCGCCTGGCCGAAAAGCACCCGGTGGTGCACAACCTGGTCGTCTCCAACGTGCCCGGGCCGCCGATGCCGCTGTACTTCCTGGGCGCGCGGATCACCGGCTTCTACCCGCTCGGCCCGGTCTTCCACGGCGCCGGGCTGAACGTCACGGTGCTGTCCAACGCCGGGAAGCTGCACGTCGGCCTGCTCGGCGCGCGGGAGCTGGTCAAGGACCTGTGGCCGCTCGCCGACGCGCTCCCGGACGCGCTCGCCGAACTGCTCAAAGCCGCGGGCTGAGCACCACGACCGGGATCTCCCGCTCGGTCCAGGCCTGGTACTTGGCGAAATCCGCGTACAGCTCGACCAGCCGCGGCCACAGCTCGGCGCGTTCCGGAGGCCCGGCGACCCGGGCCGTGACCGGGACGCCGCGACGGCCCTTGAGGTCGATGCGGGTTTCGGGGTGGGCCAGCAGGTTGCGGTACCACTGCGGGTGCCGCGGCAGCCCGCCCTGCGAGCCGACGATGACGACGTCGTCGCCGGAGCGCAGGTAGAGCAGCGGGGTGGTGAACCGGCGTCCGGACTTGCGGCCGCGGTGGTCCAGCAGCAGCGTCGGCACGGGCTTGCGGAACCCCGCCCCGATCCGCCACGTGCCGCCGACCCGGCCGCCGGTCAGCCGGAAGACGGCCACCTGCGCCTTCGCCGCGTACTTCATCACCTTCGCCGTCACCGGCGAGTCGAGGCCGCCGGGCTTCCGGTCGGGCAGGCTGAAGCGTCCCATCAGGAGTTCCTTCCTCGGAGGGAGTGGACCGCGGCGAGCAGGGCGGGCACCCAGCGGTCGGCGGCGAGCACGCAGGCCGCGTGCCCGGCCGCGACCTCGTAGGTGGCCGCGCCGGGGATCCGGCGGGCCAGGGACCGCTGGTGGGCGGGGGCGATGAACCGGTCGCGGGCGGTCACGACGACCGCGGCCGGCAGCCGCAGCGTGTGCAGCCACGGCGTCGAGTCGAACCGGCCGATCTCGTCGACGGCGACCGCGATCGCCCACGGCGTTGTCGACCGGAACTCCCGCAGCCCCCACCGGTGGTCGGCGAGGCGCTCGCGGGGGAGCGCGGCGGGCACGGCCGGCGGCGGCACGTGCTCGCGCAGCCGCCGCAGCGTGCGGCCGAAGACCTCGAGGGCGACGCGCTGCCGCAGCCCGCGGCCGAAGTGACCCGCCGTCGAGCACAGCACCAGCCCGGTAACACGTTCTGGTTCGGCGCGGGCCACGAGCTGCGCCACCAGCCCGCCCATCGAGTACCCCGCGAGGGCGAACCGGCCGACGCCGAGCGCGTCCGCGACGGCGGTGACGTCGTCCGCGCAGTCGGCGAGCCGGAACTCCCGCGAGCGGATGCCCCGGCCGTGCCACCGCTGGTCGAACACGACGACGCGGTGCTGCCGCGCCAGCCGCGTGAGCGCCGGATACCAGGTCAGCAGGCCCGTGCAGGCCACCGAATGCAGCAGGAAGAGCGGGGGCGCGTCCCGCGGCCCGACGTCGGTGACCACGGTGCGGCCGCGGCCGGGCAGCTCCAGGGAGACCGGCTCGGGCACGTCCGCGGTCGGCGGCACGGTGATCCGCCGCCGTCTCCCCGCCATTCCGCCCACCCCCGGGGGTTGCCGTGCCCGCCCTTTCCGGTTAAGACTAGAACAGGTTTCAATATTGCGCCCGATCCGGAGGACAGGCGTGGACTTCGCCCTTGACGATACGCAGACCGAGATCGCCGCCCTCGCCGCGAAAGTGCTCGGTGATTTCCGGAGCGCGGGAGGCGATCCCCCGCAGCGGGCGGTGGAGGGCGGCCCCTGGCGCGCCCTCGCTTCGGCGGGCCTGCTCGCCTTGGCCCTGCCACCGGAACTGGAAGGCGATGGCCTGGGCGTTGCCGAGGTCGCCCAGGTCCTGGCCGAGGTCGGCCGGGCCGCCGCGCCGGTGCCCGCGTACGCCGCGCTCGCCCTGGGTGTCCTGCCGATCGAGTCGCTCGGCACCCCGGCCCAGCGCGCGGAGTTGCTGCCGCCGGTCGCGGCCGGGGAGGCACTGCTCACCGCCGCCCTGAACGAGCCCTCCGCTCCGCTGGTCGCGGAGCCCGCCGCGACCGTGCGGGCCGGCGACGGGAGGTGGCTGCTCAGCGGCGTGAAGACCGCTGTCCCGTACGCCGCCGAAGCCACCCGGATCCTCACCCCGGTGACCACCGCGCACGGCAGCGCCGTCTACCTCGTCGACCCGCACGCCGAGGGCGTCACGCTCGTCCCGACGCCCACCTCGTCCGGGACACCGGAGTACACCGTCCGGCTCGACGACGTCGCGGTCGAGGAAACGGACCTCCTGTTCGACCGCGGTGCCGTGGCGGCGCTGCACCGGTTCGCGCTGGCCGGCGCGCTGGCCCTCGGCGACGGCCTCCTGGCCGGCGCGCTGGCGCTGACCGTCAAGCACGTCGGCGAGCGGACCCAGTTCGGCCGGCCCCTCTCCGCCTTCCAGGCCGTGGCGGGCCAGATCGCCGACGTCTACGTGGCCGCCCGGACCGTGCACCTCGCCGTGACGTCCGCGGTGTGGCGGCTGGCTTCGGGCCTCGACGCCGACGCCGACCTGGACGTCGCCGCCTACTGGTTCGCCTCGCGGGCCCCGGAAGCGCTGGCGACCTGCCACCACCTGCACGGCGGGGTCGGTGTCGACGAAACCTACCCGCTGCACCGGTATTCGTCGGCGGTCAAGGATCTCGGCCGGACGCTGGGCGGGGCCGCGCACCGGCTCGGCCGGCTCGGCGAACGAGTGGCGGGGTGAGCGGATGCACGTCGAACTGACCACGGCGCAACGACAGCTGCGCACCGAACTGCGCGAGTACTTCGCCGGGTTGATCAGCGCCGAGGAACGCCAGGCGATGCGGCGCGAGCGGCACGGGCCGGTCTTCCGCGAGATCGTCCGCCGGATGGGCCGCGACGGCCGGCTCGGCGTCGGCTGGCCGGTCGAATACGGCGGCCAGGGCTTCGGCGGGATCGAACAGCACCTGTTCGTCGACGAGGCCGCGCGCGCCGACGTCCAGCTGCCCTCGGTCACGCTCCAGACGGTCGGGCCGACGCTGCAGGAGTTCGGCACGGACGAGCAGAAGTCCTTCTTCCTGCCGAAGATCCTGGCCGGGGAGATCCACTTCGCGATCGGCTACAGCGAACCGGAAGCGGGCACCGACCTCGCGTCGCTGCGCACGACGGCGGTGCGCGACGGCGACGAATACGTCGTCAACGGCCAGAAGATCTTCACCACCGGCGGGCACGACGCCGACTACGTCTGGCTCGCCGTGCGGACCGCGCCGGACGCGCCGAAGCACAAGGGCATCTCGATCCTCATCGTCGACACGAGCGATCCCGGCTACTCGTGGACGCCGATCATCACCTGCGACGGCGCCCACCACGTCAACGCGACGTACTATTCGGACGTCCGCGTGCCGGTGAACCGCTTGGTCGGGCAGGAAAACGCGGGCTGGCGGCTGATCACGACGCAGCTCAACCACGAGCGCGTCATGCTCGGGCCGGCCGGGCGGATCGGCGGCCTGTACGACCGCGTGCACGCGTGGGCGTGCGCGCACGGCCTGCTGGACCTCGCCGACGTGCGGGCCGTGCTCGCCGAGGCCATGGCCGTGACCCGGGTGAACGAACTGCTGAACTGGCAGGTCGCGGTGTCCGCGGCGAGTGCGCCGGTCAGTGTGGCCGACGCGTCGGCGACCAAGGTGTTCAGCTCGGAGGCCATCCAGCGGATCGGCCGGAACCTCGAGGAAGTCGTCGCGCGCCACGGCGACCTGGCCGATCCGGACACCGCCGAGCTGGCGGACTGGCTCGACCTCACCGCCAAGCGCAACATCGTGCTGACCTTCGGTGGCGGCGTCAGCGAAATCCAACGGGAGCTGATCGCCTCGATCGGCCTGGGCCTGCCGAGGGTGCCACGATGACCATCGAAGAAGCCGCCGCGGCGATCGCCGCGCAAGGGGAGTCCTCGCCGCGGCTCGCCCGGGACCCCGTCAACCAGGCCATGGTGAACAACTGGGTCGAGGCGATCGGCGACCGCAACCCGGTCTACACCGACCCGGAGTACGCTGCCGCGAGCGTCCACAAGGGACTGGTCGCGCCGCCCGCGATGGCCCAGGTGTGGACGATGAACGGCCTGCACGGCAGCCGGGCCGGCGACGACCCGCTCGGCGCGATGATGGCCGTGCTCGACGAGGCCGGGTTCACCTCCGTGGTGGCCACGAACTCCGAGCAGACCTACCACCGGTACCTGCGGCCGGGTGAACACGTGGCGGCGACGACCCGGCTCGAAAACGTCGTCGGACCGAAGAAGACCGCGCTGGGCGAAGGCTGGTTCGTCACCACCCGGACGACCTGGTCCGTCGGCTCCGAAGCCGTCGCCGAGATGGTGTTCCGGGTCCTGAAGTTCCGCCCGCCCGCCCCGAAGCCGGCGCCGGCGCCGGTGCTGCGGCCGGTGATCAGCCGGGACACGGAGTTCTTCTGGGACGGCCTTCGCGAGGGGGAGCTGCGGATCCAGCGCTGGGGCGAAACGCTGCGGCACCCGCCGGGGCCGATGCCGCCCGACGGCTCGCTGGACACCAAGCCCGACTACGTCGTCGCGAGTGGCCGGGGGACCGTGTACTCCTTCGTCGTGCACCACCACCCGCCGGTGCCGGGCAAGGAACTCCCGTTCGTCGTGGCCCTGGTGGAACTGGAAGAGGGAGTCCGCGTAATGGCCGAGCTCCTGGACGCGTCCCCGGACGAGGTCCACATCGGACTGCCGGTCGTCGCGGCGTTCGTCAAGGTGGACGACGACCTGACCCTGCCCGCGTGGAAGGTGGCCCGATGACCGTCGTCGCCGAAGGGACCGAGCTCCCGCCGCTGACGATCGAGGCGACGCCGACGTTCGTCGTCAGCACGGCGCTGGCCACCCGTGACTTCCAGGACGTCCACCACGACCGCGACTCGGCCGTGGCCCGCGGCTCGAAGGACATCTTCCTCAACATCCTCACCGACACCGGTCTGGTCCAGCGGTTCGTCTCGGAATGGGCCGGGCCCGAGGCGCTGATCCGGTCGATCAAGATCCGGCTCGGCGTGCCCTGCTACGCCTACGACACGCTGACGTTCACCGGCCGGGTGGTCTCCCGTGCGGGCAACGACGTCGTCGTGTCGGTGTCCGGTGTGGACAGTCTCGGGGAACACGTCGCCGGGACGGTGGAGGTGACGTTGCCGTGACGCTCTCCGGGAAGGCGGCCATCGCCGGGATCGGCGCGACGGAGTTTTCCAAGGACTCCGGGCGCAGCGAGCTGCGGCTGGCGGCCGAATGCATCTCCCACGCCCTCGCCGACGCGGGGCTGAAGCCGTCCGATGTGGATGGTCTGGTGTCGTTCACCATGGACGGCAACGCGGAGATCGCCGTCGCGCGCGAGCTGGGCATCCCCGAACTGAAGTTCTTCAGCCGGATCCACTACGGCGGCGGCGCCGCGGCGGCGACCGTGCAGCAGGCCGCGATGGCGGTGGCGACCGGCGTCGCGGACGTCGTCGTCGCCTACCGGGCGTTCAACGAGCGGTCCGGGCACCGTTTCGGCCAGGTGTCGTCCGCGGCGGCCGGCCAGGTCAACTCCTCGGGGGTGGACAACGCGTTCCACTACCCGATGGGCATCGCCACCCCGGCGGCGACGGTGGCCATGGTGGCCCGGCGTTATCTGCACGACTACGGCGCGACGAGCGAGGACTTCGGCCGCGTGGCGGTCATCGACCGCAAGCACGCGGCGACCAACCCGAACGCGTGGTTCCACGGCCGGCCCATCACCCTCGAGGAGCATCAGGCGTCACGCTGGGTGGCCGAGCCGCTGCACCTGCTCGACTGCTGCCAGGAGAGCGACGGCGGGGTCGCGCTGGTCGTCACCAGTGTTTCGCGGGCTCGCGATCTCGCGCGGCCGCCCGTGGTGATCGCGGCGGCGGCGCAGGGGAGCGGGCCCGACCAGTACGTGATGACCAGCTACTACCGCGACGACCTGGCCGCGCTGCCGGAGATGGGCGTGGTGGGGCGGCAGCTGTGGGGCCAGTCGGGGCTGGCACCATCCGATGTGGACGTTGCCGTGCTGTACGACCACTTCACGCCGTATGTGCTGATGCAGCTGGAGGAACTGGGGTTCTGCGGCCGGGGCGAGGCGAAGGACTTCATCGCCGGCGGCGCGCTGGAGCTCGACGGCGCGTTGCCGCTCAACCCGCACGGCGGCCAGCTCGGCGAGGCGTACATCCACGGCATGAACGGCATCGCGGAGGGCGTCCGCCAGCTCCGCGGCACGGCGGCCAACCAGGTCGAAGGCGCGGCCCGCGTGCTGGTCACGGCGGGGACGGGCGTGCCGACCAGCGGACTCATCCTGACGGGTGACTGAGGTCACCTCAATGACGGCTGGTGCCCGACCGGCGTGGGTGTCACGGTGGAGACACCACCTGCGACGGAGAGTGAGGCCGAACTGGCGATGGCCGTCGACTGGGCGCTCACGGCGGTGTTCGCGGCGCTGACGCTGCCCTGCGTGCTGCGGCTGGCCCGCCTCGACTACGCGCGCCTGGGCCACCGCGTCCGCCACGGCGACCTGGCGGAACTGCTGCTGCTGGTGGCGATGGTGGCGATGTTCTCCCCGGTGGGCGGCCCGATCCCGGCGGCGGGCTGGCAGGCGGTGCTGGTCCTGACGACGGGCTGGTTCGCGGTGGCCTGGTGGCGCACCCGCACCTGCGCCCACCACGCGCTGTCGGCGGCGGCGATGCTGTACATGGTGACGGCGATGCCCCACGGCGGCGGGGACCACGGGCCCTGGCTGACCATGGCCACAATGGACGCCCGGCTGGCGGTGCCGCTGATCGCGGTGGTGGCGGCGGGATACTTCGTGGCCGACGCGGCGTGGTCCGGCGTGCTGGTGGTCCGCGGATCGGCGTTCGCGGGGGCGGATCCGGGCCAGGCGTCGCGGACGGTGTGCCGGACGGTCATGGGCGCCGGGATGGGCTACATGCTGCTGGCCTCGGCTTTGTAAGCACAGCCGGGACGTCGCGAATGACTCATTCGGGACATCCGAGGTCCCGAATGAGTCATTCGCGACGCTCGGCTCGCCGGACCTCGCCGAGCGGGCTCTCGCCGGCCTCCGGGAGCGAAGCTGCCGGGTGCTCGGCCGTCCACTGGGTGGCCGCCGCGATGTCGTTCTTCAACGCCGTGATCAGGTCCTCCGCCGAGGCGTACTTCTCCTGCTCTCGCAGGTGGGACCCCAGCCACACCACCAGCGTCTCGCCGTACAGGTCGCCCGAAAACTCCAGGACGTGGGCCTCGAGCAGGCGGTACCCGTCCGCTCCGTAGTACGTCGGGCGGCGGCCGACCGAGATCGCCGCCGGGAGGCGGGTGCCGTCCGCTCGGCCGATCCAGCCCGCCCACACGCCGTCGCCCAGGGAGCCGTCCTGGTCGCGCAGGGCGATGTTGGCCGTGGGGAAGCCCAGCTCGCGGCCGCGCTTGTCGCCCGATTCGACCGTTCCCCGCACCACGAAGTATTCCGGCATTCGTCCTCCCGAGGTCACCCCACCACGGTAGCGGGCCCGGCAGCACCGCTCAGGAAGTGGACACCAGCACCGTGTCCGCCAGCACCGGCGCGTCGTCGCGTTCCACCGCCGACGTCGTCACCAGCAGCCGTCCGTCATCCGCGCGCCACACCCGGATCCGCAGGGTCTCGCCCGGGAACACCACCCCGGCGAACTTCGTCGCGAACGACGCCACCCGCGCCGGGTCGCCGTCCAGGAACTCGTTCACCAGCACCCGCGCCACGATCCCGTACGTGCACAGCCCGTGCAGGATCGGCCGGTCGAACCCCGCCGCCCGGGCGAACGCCGGGTCCGCGTGCAGGGGGTTCCGATCGCCGCACAGCCGGTACAGCAGCGCCTGCTGCGGCAACGTCGGCGTCTCGAGAACGAAATCCGGCGAACGAGTAGGCCACTCGAGGCGATCCGACGGCCCCCGCGAGCCGCCGAACCCGCCCTCGCCGCGGGCGAAGATGCTCGACCGGGCCGTCCACAGTGGATCCCCCGAGGACGACGTGACCGCCACCTCCTGGATCACCACCGCGGCCTTGCCCTTGTCGTACACGTCCGCGATCCGCGAGCGGGCCACCGCCTTTCCCGACGCCGGGATCGGCCGGTGCAGGGTGATCTCCTGCTTGCCGTGCAGCACCTTCGCCAGGTCGATCTCCACCCCGGGGAACGACACCGCCGGCGGGTCGAACACGCGCAGGTTGGCCGCGACCGTCGCGAACGTCGGCAGCACCACCAGGTCCTGCTCGTAGGTGTACCGCAGCTCGTCCGGGCCCGCGCCCAGCGCCAGGTGGTAGAGCAGCACGTCCGACGACGTCCAGGCGAAGTTCACCTCGCCGATCTCGGCGCCGATCGCGATCGCGGGATCGATGGGCACGCGGGAGCTCCTATTCGTAGCTGATCGAGACCTCGTCGGTGACCGGCAGGGACTGGCAGGCCAGCACGATGCCGTCCGCCATGTCCTCGGCGTCGAGGACCTCGTTGTGCAGCATCTTCACCTCGCCCGACACGACCCGGCACGCGCACGCACTGCATTGTCCCTCGCGGCACGAGTACGGCGCGTCGAGGCCCGCGCCCAGCAGGTGGTCCAGGAGCTTCCGCCGCCGCGGCCACGCCATGGACCGGGTCTCGCCGTCCAGTTCGACCGTCAGCGACGCGGGCGCCTCGTCCGACTCCGGCTCCGCTTCCGGCTCGGGCTCCTCGGCGACGTCCTCGAACGGGTTCCCGGTCAGCGACGTGAACTTCTCGACGTGCACCCGGTCCCGCGGCACCCCGAGCTGCCCGAGCGCCTCCCGCACGGCGGCCATGAACGGCGCCGGGCCGCACAGGAAAGCTTCGTGCGAGGTGTACGCCGACGCCAGCCCGCGCAACTGCGAGACGTCCGGCAGCCCCTGCACGCTCTCCAGCCAGTGGACGACGACCAGCCGGTCGCCGTAGCGCTTGGCCAGCGACGCCAGCTCGCCCGCGAAGATCACCGAATTCTCGTCGCGGTTCGCGTAGACCAGCACCACCCGGCCGGACCCGGTCTCCAAAGCCGTCTTGAGAATCGCCATCACCGGCGTGATGCCGCTGCCGCCGGCGAACAGCAGGAAGTCCTCGTCCACCGACGCGGGGCTGAACACGCCCGCCGGCGCCAGGACGTCGATCCGCATTCCCGGCTTCAACGACGAGCAGACCCAGCTCGAGCCGTACCCGCCGTCGGTCCGCTTGACCGTCACCTGCACGCGGTTCTCGTGCGGCGCGCTCGACAGCGAGTAGCACCGCGCCACCGAACCGGTCCGGTCGCTGGGGATCTTCAACGTCAGGAACTGCCCGGCCCGGTATGCGAAAGCCGACGCGTGTTCGGGCGGGATCTCGAAGACCACCGACCGCGCGTCCGGCGTTTCGACGACGACGTCGGCGACGGTCAGCGTGTAGACCCGCTCAGCCATCGGCCACCGCCAGCGTGCCTTCGCGCACCGCGTCGGAGATGCTGCCGGCCAGCTTCGGGCACGTGTCGAGCAGCGCCGACGGGCCGTCGGTGCCCGCGAACACCGGGCAGGTGTCGGCGGGCCGGGACGTCCACTGGATGCTCGTGTGCTGGATGCTGTTCTTCTTCACCAGCACGCGCGTGCCGCAGCTGCGGCACTCGTGCGGCCGCAGCCCGCCCGACAGGAACTCGGTCTGCTCGGCGGTCGTCACACTTCCGCCTCGGTCTTCTGCCGCGCCAGGTTCTCCGCGACCTCCGCCGACCACGCCTCATTCGCCTTCGTGGTGTCCACTTCGAACTCGAACCGCCCGGTCATGTCCTCGGTGACGTCGGCGGCGTCGACGTAGAACTGCTGGTACCACCGGCGAAGCTGGTAGACCGGACCGTCCTCTTCGCACAGCAGCGGGTTGTCGATCTGCGTCTTGTGCTTCCAGATCTCGACGTCCTGCAGGAACCCGGCGCCGATCCCGCGGGCCAGCTTGGCCGCGATCTTGTCCGCGTGCTCGTCCGAGATGCCCGGCGGCTTCCGCACCTTCATCCCGTACTGCAGCACGAACGACGTCGGCGTGACGGGGTAGTGGCAGTTGATGAGCACGCTCTCGATCTCGTAACCCTGGAACGAATTCACCAGCTTGTTGATCATGTACGACGGCCCGAAGTACGAAGCCTCCGACCGCAGCAGGTTTTCCTCGCCGCCGTAGTTCGACGCCATGCCCATGTCGGGGCGGCCCTTGGTGTTGAGGTACTGCGTGGCGATGTGGCCTTCGAACACGTTCTTGAAGTACGTCGGGTAGGCGTAGTGGATGTAGAAGAAGTGCGCCATGTCCACGACGTTGTCGATGATCTCCCGGCAGTTGGAGCCCTCGATGAAGATCTCGTCCCAGGTCCAGTTGCTCCACTCGGCGCTGTCGGCGGCCTCGATCCGCGGGATCGCCAGCTCGTCGGCCGGCGGGTTGCCCTCCGGGTCGTGCCACACGAGCAGCTGCCCGTTGCGCTCCTCCGTCGTCCACGACCGCGTCCGCGCGCGCAGCGGAACCCGCTTGGCGTAGGGGATCGAGACGCACTTGCCCTTGCCGTTCCAGCGCCAGTCGTGGAACGGGCAGGCCACCTCGTCGCCCTTGACGCTGCCCTGGGTGAGGTCGCCCCCCATGTGCCGGCAGTAGCCGTCGAGCACGTGCAGCTGCCCGGCCGAGTCCGCCCACACCACGAGCTTCGTGCCGAACGCGGTGATGGCGTGCGGCTTCCCGTCGCGGAAGTTCCGCGCCAGGCCCAGGCAGTGCCAGCCGCGGGCGAACCGGGTCGGCGGCTCACCGGCGTAGATGGTGCGTACCGAATCCTGCGTCATCGCTGCCCTCCCGTGGTCCCTCGATCTTCGTGCGCCAGCCGCGTCGCCGCAAGGTAGCCGAACACCATGGCGGGCCCGATGGTCGCGCCCGGCCCGGCGTACGTCCGGCCCATCACGGCCGCGGCGGCGTTCCCCGCGGCGAACAGCCCCGGCACGGCGGAGCCGTCCTCGCGCAGCACCTGCGCGTGTGCGTCGGTGCGCAGCCCGCCCTTGGTGCCCAGGTCGCCCGGGACGATCTTCACCGCGTAGAACGGCGCTTTGTCCAGGGGGCCGAGGCTGGGGTTGGGTTTGTTGCGCGGGTCGCCGTAGTAGTGGTCGTACTTGCTGACTCCGCGGTGGAAGTCCTCGTCGACGCCTTGGCGCGCGAAGCCGTTGAACCGCTCGACCGTCGCTTCCAATGATTGAGCCGGGACGTCGATTTTCGCCGCCAGCCCGGCCAGCGACGACGACTTCGCCGCGATGCCGGCCTTGAACCAGCGGCCGGGCAGCGGCTGGCGCGGCCCGATGCCGGTGAACATGTACCGGTCCTTGTAGCGCTGGTCGAACACGAGCCAGGTCGGGATGTGCTCGCCCGGCCCGTCGCCTTCGCCGTACATCGCGTGCACGGCCTCGACGTACGGCGCCGACTCGTTGACGAACCGCTCGCCGCGCGCGTCGACCATGATGCTGCGCGGCCGTGACCGCTCGGCCAGCGCGAACCACGGCCCGCCGGTGAGCGGCAGCGTCGGTCCCCACCAGGCGTCGTCCATCAGGTCGAGTGCCGCGCCCAGCTTGAGGCCGGCGGTGATGCCGTCGCCGGTGTTGGCGGCCGCGCCGACGGTCCAGTCGACGCCGATCGGTGCGCGCTGGTACTTCTCGCGCATCTCGAGGTTCCGCTCGAACCCGCCGCTGGCGAGGATCACCCCGCGCCGGGCTTCGACAACCCCCTGCGACGTGACGACGCCGGTGACGCGGTCGCCTTCGACCTGCAGGTCCACCAAGGGCGTGTTGAGCCGGACCTCGACGCCGGCCTCGGCCAGGCCCACCCGCAGGCCGGCCGCAAGCGCTTGCCCCATGCTCAGCAGCTGCCGCCCGCGGAGCTTTCCGACGAGCCACTGCCGGCCCAGCGACAGCAGCCGGACGGCTCCGCGCGGATGCCTCGCGAGGAGGCTCAGCCAGCGGTAGTCGGCCTGGGTGATCGGCACGCCGAGCGGAGGAGCGCTGTAGGGCGGTTCGAGGTGGGCCAGTTCGGCGCCGAGCAGCTTGCCGTCGAAGGCCATCGGCTCCACCGACCGGCCGCCGGGGCGGCCGCCGGGGGCTTCGGGGTGGTAGTCGCTGTAGTCGCGGACCCAGCGGAACTTCAGCGGCGTGTGGTCGCAGACGAACCGCAGCACCTCGGGGCCGTGCGCGAGGAACGTGTCGCGCCGGACGGCCGGGACGACGTCACCGACGATCGAGGCCAGGTATTCGCGCGCCCGCTCGGGTGGTTCGTCGATCCCGGCGGCGCGCAGCGCGTGGTTGCCGGGGAGCCAGACGCCGCCGCCGGAGCGCGCGGTCGAGCCGCCGAAGCAGGCCGCCTTTTCCAGGACGACGACGCTCAAGCCGTTGTGGGCCGCAGCCAGCGCGGCGGTCATCCCGGCGGCGCCACTGCCGACCACGACGACGTCGAACTGCTCCGTCATGCCACCTCACTTGTCGGGCGTTCCGGGGAACACTTGTAACGTGTTCCACAGGACGAGTCTCCAGTTGAGAGCCGCTTTCGGCCACGATAGACGAGAACGTGTTTCAGTTCTAGGGTAGGGGTCATGGACGCACTTGTCGCGGACGTGGTCATCGTCGGGTTCGGGGCGGCCGGCGCCTGTGCCGCCCTCGAAGCGGCCGACGCGGGCGCCGACGTCGTCATCGTCGAGCGCTTCGCCGGCGGAGGAGCCAGCGCGGTCAGCGGCGGCGTCGTCTACGCCGGTGGCGGCACCGGCCAGCAGCTCGACGCGGGCGTCGACGATTCCGCCGACGCGATGTACGCCTACCTGCGGCTGGAAACCGGGGACGTCGTCTCGGAGCGGACGCTGCGGCGGTTCTGTGAGGGCAGCCGCGAGATGATCACCTGGCTGGAGGGCAACGGCGTGCCGTTCGAAGGCAGCCTGTGCCCCCACAAGACGTCGTACCCGAGCGACGCGCACTACCTCTACTACTCCGGCAGCGAGGCGGCCGGCGGGTTCCGCGACGCGGCGAAGCCGGCTCCGCGCGGTCACCGCGTCAAGGGGCCCGGGACCTCGGGGAAGATGCTGATGGCGCGGCTCAAGGCGGCCGTGCGCGCCCGTGGCATCCGGGTGCTGACGCAGACGACCGCCCGGACCTTGATCCGCGACGACGCGGGCCGCGTCACCGGCCTCGTCGCCGACACCCTGAGCGACGCCCCCGCGTCGGTGCGGGCGCGGCACCGGCGCTTGGCGCAGTACGCGGCGAAGCCCGGGATCTACGTGCCGTCGCTGCGCAAGTCGCTGCACCGCCGGGTCGAGCGGTTCGAGCGGTCCCATGGCCGTGAGCTGCGGATTTCCGCCCGGCGCGGGGTCGTGCTCGCCGCCGGTGGCTTCATCGCCGACCGCGAGATGGTGCGCGAGCACGCGCCGAAGTACCGCGGCGGGCTGGCGCTCGGCACGTCCGCCGACGACGGCTCGGGCATCCGGATGGGCGTCGAAGCCGGCGGAGCGACCGGCGAACTGGGCCGGATCTCCGCCTGGCGGTTCGTCACCCCGCCCAGCGCGTTCTTCGGCGGGATCATCGTCGACGCCGCGGGCCGGCGGGTCATCGACGAGTCCCGCTATGGCGCGGCGGTCGGGGAAAAGCTCATCGAGGACCACGAGAGCAAGGGCTGGCTGCTCGTCGACGCGCCGATCGTGGCCGAGGCGCGCCGGGACGGCCGCAAGCAGAGCCAGTGGTTCCAATGGCTCCAGCTGCGGTACCTGCTGCGGCGCGGCCGGGTCGTGGGGGAGACGGTCGAGGAGGTGGCGCGCAAGGCCGGCGTCGACCCGCAGGGGCTGCGCGCGAGCGTCGAGGCCTACCACGGCGACCGGGATCCGGTGGGCAAGCCCGTCGAGTTCGTGCGGCGCCTGGACAACCCGCCGTACTCGCTCATCGACATTTCGGTGCGGCCGAACCTCGGGTACCCCACGCCGATGCTCACCCTCGGCGGGCTCGTCGTCGACGAGGACACCGGCGCGGTGCGGAGCACGACCGGGCCGCCGATCCCGGGGCTGTACGCCGCCGGCCGCACCGCCGTGGGACTCTGTTCCAGGTCCTACGTGAGCGGTCTCTCGCTGGCCGACTGCGTGTTTTCCGGCCGCAGAGCGGGGATCAACAGTGCCTTGGCGCAGGGCGTTCTCGACAAAAACGAGAACGTGTTCTAGTCTCTGGAGTGAGCAACCAGAGAGAGGAACTTGCGCATGAGCGAGCAGGTGATCGCCGGGGTCCGGGACCTCCTGCCGGTCCTGCGGGAACGGGCCCAGGACACCGAGGACGCGCGCCGCGTCCCCGAGGAGTCCGTCAAGGCCCTGCAGGAGACCGGGTTCTTCAAGCTGCTGCAGCCGGCGCTCCACGGGGGCTTCGAAGCCGACCCGGTGAGCTTCTACACCGCGGTCAAGCTGATCGCGAGCGCGTGCGGGTCCACCGGCTGGGTCGCCTCCATCCTCGGCGTCCACCCGTGGCACGTGGCCCTGTTCGACGCGCAGGCGCAGCAGGAGGTCTGGGGCGAGGACCAGGACGTGCGGATCTCCTCGTCGTACGCGCCGATGGGCAAGGCCGAAGTCGTCGAAGGCGGCTACCGGCTCTCGGGCCGGTGGAGCTTCTCCTCCGGCTGTGACCACTGCACGTGGGTGCTGCTCGGGGGACCGGCGTTCAAGGACGGCAAGCCGGTCGACTTCTGCACCTACCTGCTGCCGATCGCCGACTACTCCATTGTGGACGTCTGGGACACGATCGGCCTGCGCGGCACCGGTTCGAACGACATCGTCGTCGAGGACGTCTTCGTGCCGCGGCACCGGGCGCTGAGCTTCATCGCGACGTCGAAGTGCAAGGTGCCGGGCCAGGCCGTCAACCCCGGGCCGCTGTACCGCCTCCCGTACGGTTCGGTGCACCCGACCACGATCACCGCGCCGATCATCGGCATGGCCCAAGGTGCCTACGACGCGCACGTCGAGCACCAGCGCAAGCGCGTGCGGGCCGCGTACGCCGGCGAGCAGTCCAAAGAGGACCCGTTCGCCAAGGTGCGGATCGCCGAGGCGGCCAGTGAGATCGACGCCGCCTGGCTGCAGCTGACCCGCAACATCGAAGACCTGTACGAGCTGGCCAAGCGCGAGGAACGGCTGCCGTCGGACCTGCGGCTGCGCGTCCGGCGCGACCAGGTGCGCGGCACCGAACGCGCGATCGCGGCGATCGACCGGCTCTTCGAGAACTCCGGCGGCCGCGCGATCCAGCGCGGGACGCCGATCCAGCGCTTCTGGCGCGACGCGCACGCGGGCCGCGTCCACGCGGCCAACGACGCCGAGCGCGCGTACGTCATGTACGGCACCGGGGTCTTCGGGCTCCCCGTCGAGAACGCGATGTACTGATGGCCGCTCCCGAGGGCAAGTACGTCCAGGCGGGCTCGCTGAACCTGCACTACCACGAGGCCGGCGCCGAGCACGCCGAGACCGTGATCCTGCTGCACGGCGGCGGGCCCGGCGCGTCGGCGTGGAGCAACTTCGGGCGCAACCTGCCGGAGTTCGCCAAGCACTACCGCACGATCGCCGTCGACCAGCCCGGCTTCGGGCGGTCGGACAAGCCCACCGAGCACCCGCAGTACTTCCGGCACAGCGCGGACGCCGTCGCCGGGCTGATGGACGCGCTCGGCATAGAGCGCGCTCACTTCGTCGGCAATTCGCTGGGCGGCGGCGCGGCGGTGCGGTTCGCGCTGAACCACGGGAAGCGGGCCGGACGGCTGGTCCTGATGGGGCCGGGCGGGCTGAGCGTCAACCTGTTCGCGCCCGATCCGACCGAAGGCGTCAAGAACCTCGGTCGGTTCGGGGCCAAGCCGTCGCGCGAACGCATGGAAGCCTTCCTGCGGATCATGGTCCACGACCAGGCGCTGATCACCGACGAGCTGATCGACGACCGGTTCGCCGCCGCGAACACCCCGGAGTCGCTCGCCGCGATGCGGGCGATGGGGATGTCGTTCGCGCAGCCGGACACCTACGAAGAGGGCCTGCTCTGGCGCGAAGCCCACCGCCTGCGCCAGCGCGTGCTCTTGATCTGGGGACGCGAAGACCGCGTCAACCCCCTGGACGGGGCGCTGGTGGCGCTCAAGACGATTCCGCGCGCGCAGCTGCACGTGTTCGGCGGCTGCGGGCACTGGGCCCAGCTGGAGAAGTTCGACGAGTTCAACCGGCTGGCCCTCGACTTCCTCGGGAGTTCCTGATGGGCATCCGGTCACTGGGCTACCTCCGCATCGAAGCCACCGACATGGCGGCCTGGCGCGAGTACGGGCTCAAGGTGCTCGGCATGGTGGAAGGCAGTGGCACCAACCCCGACGCGCTCTACCTACGCATGGACGACTTCCCCGCGCGGCTGGTCGTCTCACCCGGTGACGCGGACCGGCTGGCCGTCACCGGCTGGGAGGTCGCGCACGCCGGTGAGCTGGCCGAGCTGCGGTCCCGGTTGGACAGTGCGTCGGTGCCGTACAAGGAAGGCACCCCGGACGAGCTGGCCGACCGCCGCGTCGACGAGCTGATCAGCTTCGAGGACCCGTCCGGCAACACCCAGGAGGTGTTCCACGGCGTCGCGCTGCAGCACCGGCGCGTGGTCAGCCCGTACGGTCACAAGTTCGTCACCGGCGAGCAGGGCCTCGGCCACGTCGTCCTGTCCACAAAGGATGATGAGGCGTCGCTGCGGTTCTACCGGGACGTCCTCGGCTTCCGGCTGCGCGACTCGATGCGGCTGCCGCCGCAACTGGTCGGGCGCCCGGCGGACGGGCCGCCCGCGTGGCTGCGGTTCTTCGGCTGCAACCCGCGCCACCACAGCCTGGCGTTCCTGCCGATGCCGACGCCGTCCGGGATCGTGCACCTGATGGTCGAGGTCGAAAACACCGACGACGTCGGCCTGTGCCTCGACCGCGCGATCCGGCGGAAGGTGCCGATGTCGGCCACGCTCGGCCGGCACGTCAACGACCTGATGCTGTCGTTCTACATGAAGACCCCGGGCGGCTTCGACGTCGAGTTCGGCTGCGAAGGCCGGCAGGTCGACGACGACAACTGGATCGCGCGCGAGAGCACCGCGGTTTCGCTGTGGGGCCACGACTTCTCGGTCGGCGCGCGGCCACCGGGCGCATGACGTCCGTGGCGGTCGACCAGACCGAGTTCCGCAGCGTGCTCGGGCACTTCTGCACGGGCGTCACGGTCGTCACCGGCCGCGACGGCGACACCCTCGCCGGGTTCGCCTGCCAGTCGTTCGCCGCGCTGTCGCTCGACCCGCCGCTGGTGCTGTTCTGCCCGGCCCGGACGTCACGGACGTGGCCGGTGCTGGCCGCGGCGGGCCGGTTCGCGGTCAACGTCCTGGCCGAGGACCAGCAGGAGGTCAGCGCGGTGTTCGGCGCGCGTGGCGAGGACAAGTTCGCCCGCGTCGGCTGGACGCCCGCGCCGTCCGGCGCACCCCTGCTCCACGGCGCGCTGACCTGGATCGACTGCACGTTGGAAGCCGTGCACGAGGCCGGCGACCACTACGTCGTGATCGGCCGGGTGACCGCACTGGGCGCCCCCTCGGACGCCCGTCCGCTGCTGTTCCACCGCGGCCGCTACGCCGTCACCGAACCGGCCCGGGACGCGCTCGAGGCCCTGATGCCCTGGCCCCGCCCCGACGACTGGCTGTGATCGTCGATCGCCGTGGGTTAGCGCTACCGGGTGGTTGTGCACGGATTCACAGGTGGGCCGCATCCCATTCACGAGAGAAAGTCCAGCACCGGCGCGCACACTGTTACCGAGAAGACACCTTCCCGGGAGGAGTGAGGCGCGCATGCGTGGCCCCAGCGGACGGATCGCCCGGTTCCGGCGCCGGTTGCTGCCGGGCCGCAACCCCCTGGCCCGGGCGGGCGACCGCGTGGAGGCCCTGCTGCTGCTCCTCGCCGTCGCCGGTGCGTTGCTCGCGATCCCGTTCGCGGCGGCGCTGGGTTCCGACACGTACGCGGCGCAGACCGCCCGCGCGGCGCAGGAGCGCACGACCCGCCACCCGGCCACGGCCGTCTCCCTCGCCGCGGCATCCGGCCAGTCCTACGGCACGGACGGCGCCGGCGCCCCGGCCGCCCAGACGACGGTCCCGGCGGCCTGGTTCGACGCCCGCGGCACCCGCCACACCGGCGACGTCCTCGCCGACCCGGGCAGCCCGGCGGGCACCCGCGTCCCGGTGTGGCTGGACCAGCACGGCGAGCTGACCGGCGAGCCCCTGTCCGCGTCGACCTCGGCGGCCGACGGGGTGTTCGCCGCGATCCTGCTGTGGGCCGCGATCACCGGCGCCCTGGCCGGGTTGTACGGCACCGTCCGGTTCGTCCTGGCCCGCTTCCACGCGGCGGCCTGGGACCGGGCCTGGTCCGAAGCCCGCCACGACACCCGGTTCTGAGGTCACTTCCAGCGGAAGTGCACGAACACCCGGCCGAAGTTGTCCTTGTCCTTTTCGACCCGGTGGTAGAGCGCCTTGACGTCCTTGCGCTCGAGGAACCGCAGGACGTGCTTCTTCAGCTGCCCCGACCCCTTGCCGGGGATGATCTCGACGAGCGGCGCCTTCTTGGCGACAGCCTCGTCGATGATCGCGCGCAGGGCACGGTCGATCTCGCCGCCGCGGTTGTAGACGTCGTGCAGATCCAGCTTCAGCTTCACACGCCCTCCCGGGCTCGACGCCGTGCGGAAACAGCCGGCACGCGTGATCCACGAGCCGACACGCGTGATTGACGGGTCGACACGGCGGCGGCCCGTCTCGGCGCCCCGATCACGCGTGTCGACCTCCTGATCACGCGTGTCGACGCCCCGATCACGCGTGTCGGCTGCCGGGTCACAACGCTTGCCACCAGCCGTCGACCTCGGGGGGCTCGGTGGCGTCGATGCGCTCGCCCGGGCGGGGGATCGCCAGCGGGAGGTCGGCCTCCTTGGCCTCGCTCCACACGCGGTCGGCCGGCTCGCCCCACGGGTGCATCGCCAGCTGGAACGTCGCCCAGTGCACCGGGACCAGCAGCTTCGCCCGGACGTCGAGGCCCGCCGCGACGCCCTCCTCCGGGGTCATGTGGATGTCCGGCCAGAGCGGGGCGTACGCGCCGATCTGGATCAAGGCCGCGTCGAACGGGCCGAGTTCCGCGCCGATCGCCGCGAACCCGTCGAAGTACCCCGTGTCCCCGGTGTAGAACACCCGGTGCTCCGGGCCCAGCAGCGCCCACGACGTCCACAGCGTGTCGTCGTTCGTAATGCCGCGGCCCGAGAAGTGCTGGGCCGGCGTCGCCACGAACCGGACGCCCGCCACCGTCGCCTCTTCGTGCCAGTCGAGCTCGATGATCCGGCCGGCCGGGACGTGCCAGCGCTCCAGGTGCGCCCCGACGCCGAGGGGCACGAGGAAAGGCGCTTCGGAGGACGCGACCAGCGCGCGGACCGTCGCCAGGTCCAGGTGGTCGTAGTGGTCGTGCGAGATCACGACCGCGTCGATCCGGCCGAGGGCCGACAGCGGCACCGGCGGCTCGTGCAGCCGCCGCGGGCCGGCGAACGCCGCGGGGGAGACCCGGTCGCTCCACACCGGGTCGAGCAGCACGCGGGCGCCGTCGAGCTCGACCAGCGTGGACGCGTGGCCGTACCAGGTCAGGTGCAGGCCGTCGGCCGACTCGACCGGCGCCGCCGCGACCAGCGGCACCGCGCCGGCCGGTTTGCGCAGCTCACGGTGCTCGCCGAAGAACATCTCGCGGAACATGGCCCGCATCGAACCCGCGGTCATCGGGTGCCGCGGCGCCGCGTTGCGGAACACCTTGCCGTCGAACTGCGGCGACGAGCGGACCCGCTCGGCCCGGGCGCCGGTGGCCTTCGCGCCGAACGCCGCCGGCAGGTCTCGCAGGGCCGCGACCGTCTTCCTCATAATCCGGTCTTCCTCATGCCCCGAGTCTACGAACGCTTCCTGAGAGGCGCCCCAGCTTCATGCAGGTGGGTGAGGGCCTGCCGGTAGGACTCGACCAGGCTCGTCTGCAGGTACGGGACGCCCAGCTCGGCGCAGTAGGCCTGGACGATCGGCTGCGCCCGCCGCAGGTGCGGCGACGGCATGCTCGGGAACAGGTGGTGCTCGATCTGGTAGTTGAGGCCGCCGAGGGCGACGTCGGTGACGGCACCGCCGCGGACGTTGCGCGAAGTCAGCACCTGCTTGCGGAGGAAGTCGAGCTCGGTGCGCCCGGTCAGCGTCGGCATGCCCTTGTGGTTGGGCGCGAAGATCGATCCCATGTAGACACCCCACAGTCCCTGGTGGACGACGAAGAACAGCAACGCCATCCCGGGGCTGAGCACGGTGAGCAGCGCGCCGAAGTAGAGGACGAAGTGCGCGGCGAGCAGGGCGGCTTCGGTGCCGCGGCGGCGCAGGCCCGGCTTGCGGACCGCGCGGATCCCGGACCAGTGCAGGTTCAGGCCCTCGAGGGTGAGCAGCGGGAAGAACAGGAACGCCTGGTACCGCCCGATGAACCGGGGCACGCCGCGGCTGGCGCGGGCCTGGTCCTTCGACCAGACGAGGATGTCCGGGTCGACGTCGGGATCGAGGTCCTCGTGGTTCGGGTTGGCGTGGTGGCGGGTGTGCTTGTCCATCCACCAGCCGTAGCTCATCCCGATCCCGAGGTTCCCGGCGAGCAGCCCGGCGATCTCGGTGGGCCGCCGTCGCCGGAACACCTGCTTGTGCGCGAGATCGTGGGAGAGCAACGCGATCTGCCCGAACAGCACGGCCATGAAGACCGCGACGGCGAGCTGCCACCACGAGTTCCCGAGCAGCGCGAAGGTCACCCAGCCGGCCCCGAACAACCCGGCCACGACGGCGATCCGGGCGGTGTAGTAGCCGGGCCGGCGGGCCATCAGCCCGGCGGCGGTGATGCGGTGGCTCAGCCGGGCGAAGTCGCTGCCGACGCGGTTCTCTGTGGTGGTCACCGACCCGAGTCTTCGCTGGTGGAGCGCACGCCGGAATCCTGCGGGCCCCAGCCGGTTTGCGGGGGCCAGCCCTACCGCCGGCGCTGGTATACGACCCCTCGGGTCAGGAGGCGACGTACTCCGCGAGGTGCTTGCCCGTCAGCGTCTTCTTCCGCGCCTTCACCAGCTGCGCCGGGGTGCCCTCGAACACGATCCGCCCGCCGTCGTGGCCGGCGCCGGGGCCGAGGTCGATGAGCCAGTCCGCGTGGGCCATCACCGCCTGGTGGTGCTCGATGACGATCACCGACTTGCCCGCGTCCACCAGCCTGTCCAGCAGGCCCAGCAGCTGCTCGACGTCCGCCAGGTGCAGGCCCGCCGTCGGCTCGTCGAGGACGTACACCCCGCCCTGCTCCGCCATGTGCGTGGCCAGCTTGATCCGCTGCCGCTCGCCGCCGGACAGGGTCGTCAACGGCTGGCCCAGCGTCAGGTAGCCGAGGCCGACGTCGGACAGGTGCGTCAGGATCTTGTGCGCCGCCGGCAGTGCGGCGTCGCCGGAAGCGAAGAACTCGAGCGCCTCGGCCACCGGCATCGCGAGCACCTCGCTGATGTCGCGGCCGCCGAAGGTGTACTCCAGCACCTCGGCGTTGAACCGCTTGCCCTCGCACACCTCGCACGGCGTCGCGGTGCCCGCCATGATCCCCAGGTCCGTGTAGACCACGCCGGCGCCGTTGCAGTTCGGGCACGCGCCTTCGGAGTTGGCGCTGAACAGGGCCGGCTTCACGCCGTTGGCCTTGGCGAACGCCTTGCGGATCGGCTCCAGCAGGCCCGTGTACGTCGCCGGGTTGCTGCGGCGCGAGCCGCGGATGCCGGTCTGGTCGACCGTCACCACACCCTCGCCGCCGGACACCGAACCGTGGATCAGCGAGCTCTTGCCCGAGCCCGCCACCCCGGTCACGACCACCAGCACGCCGAGCGGGATGTCGACGTCGACGTCCTGCAGGTTGTGCGTGGCCGCCCCGCGCACCTCCAGTACCCCCGACGGCGAGCGCACCGACGGCTTCAGCGACGCCCGGTCGTCGAGGTGCCGCCCGGTCAGCGTGCCGCTGGACCGCAGACCGTCCACAGTGCCCTCGAAGACGATTTCGCCGCCTTCGGTGCCGGCGCGCGGCCCGAGGTCGACGACGTGGTCGGCGATCGCGATCGCCTCCGGCTTGTGCTCGACGACCAGCACCGTGTTGCCCTTGTCGCGCAGCTGCAGCAGCAGGTCGTTCATGCGCCGGATGTCGTGCGGGTGCAGGCCGATCGTCGGCTCGTCGAAGACGTAGGTGACGTCGGTCAGCGACGACCCGAGGTGCCGGATCATCTTGGTGCGCTGGGCTTCCCCGCCCGAAAGGCTCCCGGACGGCCGCTCGAGCGAGAGGTAGCCGAGGCCGATCTCGACGAACGAGTCGAGGGTGTGCTTCAGCGCGTCCAGCAGCGGCGCGACCGACGGCTCGGACAGCTTCGCCACCCACGCGGCGAGGTCGCTGATCTGCATCGCGCACGCGTCGGCGATGCTGATCCCGCCGATCTTCGACGACCGGGCCTCCGCCGACAGCCGCGTGCCGCCGCAGTCCGGGCAGGTCTGGAACGTCACCGCGCGCTCGACGAACGCGCGGATGTGCGGCTGCATCGCGTCGACGTCCTTGGACAGGAAGGACTTCTGGATCGCCGGCACCAGCCCCGAGTAGGTCAGGTTGATGCCCTCGACCTTGATCTTCGTCGGTTCCTTGTACACCAGGTCGGCGAACTGCTTCTTGGTGTACTTCTTGATCGGCTTGTCCGGGTCGAAGAAGCCGGAGCCGCGGAAGATGCGGCCGTACCAGCCTTCCATGCTGTAGCCCGGGATGGTGATCGCGCCTTCGTTGAGCGACTTGTTCTCGTCGAACAGCGCGGTCAGGTCGATGTCGTTGACCTTGCCGCGGCCCTCGCAGCGCGGGCACATGCCGCCGGTGATGCTGAAGCTGCGGCGCTCCTTGATCTGCCGGCCGCCCTTTTCGATGGTGACCGCACCCGCCCCGCTGATCGAGGCGACGTTGAAGGAAAACGCCTGCGGCGAACCGATGTGCGGCTGCCCGAGCCGGCTGAACAGGATGCGCAGCATCGCGCTGGCGTCGGTCGCGGTGCCGACCGTGGAGTGCGGGTTGGCGCCCATCCGCTCCTGGTCGACGATGATCGCGGTGGTGATCCCGTCGAGGACGTCGACGTCGGGCCGGGCCAGCGTCGGCATGAACCCCTGCACGAAGGTGCTGTAGGTCTCGTTGATCAGCCGCTGCGATTCGGCGGCGATGGTGCTGAAGACCAGGGAGCTCTTGCCGGACCCGGAAACCCCGGTGAACACCGTCAGCCGCCGCTTGGGCAGCTCGACGCTGACGTCCCGGAGGTTGTTCACGCGCGCGCCGTGGACGCGGATCAGGTCGTGGCTGTCGGCGACGTGCGGCTTGCTCATCGGGCTGCTCCCATTTTCTGTGCGGGCCGGGCTTCCCGGTTCTTGACCGCCGCGACGGCCTGCCGGTAATCGTGCGGTGAAAGGCCGTAGGCGTCGCGGAAACGGCGGACGAACACCGCGATCGGCAGGTCCACTGTGCTCGCGAGCGTTTCAAGTTCGAGTGGCAGCGGGTATTCGCGATCGATCCGGTCGCGGACGCGGCGCAGCAGCACCAATTCCCGGAAATGGTGGTGCGCGGCGATCTTCAGGCCGAGACACATGTCGGATTCCCTTCCGTTTTGCGGCCGAGTACCGACCGGGCCGCGACGGGGAGCAGCAGGAGGGTCAGCAGGCCGGACAGCACGAGGCCGCCGGTGCTGCCGGCCAGTTCGATCAGGGGGCCGCCCAGGGCCAGCCCGAGCGGGGCGGCCACCGTGGAGCCGGTCGTCCAGAGCGTGACGACCTGCTGCTGCTCCCCGGGGGCGAGCCCGGACTGCAGGAAGCTGTACGCGACCGGGGTGAACGGCGCGTACACCAGGCCGCCCAGGCCGAAGACCAGCAGCGCCACGGTGAGGTCGCCGGTGACGGCGAGCGCGATCGGGCACAGCGCCCACAGGCCGATGATCGCGACGAGCAGCGGCCGCTGCGGAAGGTTCCGCAGCCGGCTGACGAGCGCGGCGCCGAGGAACGCGCCGACCCCCAGCGCACTCCACAGCACCCCCAGACCGGACGCGCCGGCGTGCAGCGTCCCGCTCACGTACAGCGGGAGCGCCACTTCGACCGGCATGTACAGGAAGTTGAAGAAGAACTCGACGACCAGCAGCCGCGCGGCGACCGGGCGGCGGCGCAGGATCCGCCAGCCCGACTCATGGGTGCCTTCGTCACGCAGCGCGTCCCGGCCTTCGGCGCCGCGGGGCACGCACGCCAGCGTGGCGGCCAGCAGGACCAGCGCTCCGCCCGCGTCGGCGAAGAGCGCGAAGCCGGCACCGGCGGTCGCCACGAGGACCCCGCCGAGCACCGGACCGGCGATGTAGAGCGCGAACGTCGTGTTCAGGCCCAGCAGGCCGTTGACCGAGAACCGCCCGGCCTCGCCCGCGGCCGACGTCGCCAGCAGGCGGCGGCTGCTCGAGCCGGCCAGCCGGAACGTCGCGCCGAAGAGGAGGCCGGCGACCAGCACCGGCAGCGTGAGCAGGCCGGTGACGGCCAGGACGCCGAGGACGGCGAAGGTCAGCGACCGCAGCACGCAGTCGGCGACGAGCAGCGTGCGCGGCGGCACCCGCACCCGGCCGAGGCCGATGGCCAGGGCCAGCACGGTGGAGAGGACGAACGGCGCGGCCTCCACGAGCCCGATGGCGATCGCCTTGGGGACGTCGCCGTGGCGGGAGAGCGTCTGCACGGGCATGGCCACCAGCAGCATGCCGGTGCCGGCGTTGGCCAGGAGGTCCCCCAGCAGGAGCCCGGCGATCCGCCGGTCGCGCAGCACCTCGCGGTAGCCGCGCGCTTCGGGGGCGATCGTGGTCAGCGCAGTTCCTGGATGCGCAGGAGGTTGCCGGCCGGGTCGCGGAACGAGCAGTCGCGGATGCCGTAGGGCTGCTCGACCGGCTCCTGGACGACTTCGGCGTTGCCCGCCTCGAGCTTGGCGAAGAGGGCGTCGAGGTCGTCGGTGGCCAGGTTGGCCGAGGCGTAGGTGCCCTTGGCCATCATCTCGGCGATCATGCGGCGCTCGTCGTCGGTCAGGCCGGGCGTCGCGGCCACCGGCGACAGCACGATCGCGGTGTCCGGCTGGTTCGGCGGGCCGACGGTGATCCACTGCATGCCGCCGTACTTGACGTTCTGGCGGACCTCGAAACCGAGCAGGTCGCGGTAGAACGCGAGTGAGGCTTCCGGGTCCGTGTGGGGGAGGAAGCTGGAGTGAATGGTGACGTCCATGCCGGTCACCCTAGGTGGCCGCCGAAGGCCGCGCTTCTCGATTCCTGATCGGTCTGGTGACCTGCTTGGCGACGCACGGCGGCATCCCGACGGTGGCCGCGGCCTGCTGCTCGCGGTAGACGCTCGGGGGCATGCCGACCAGCTCGGCGAACCGCGTGCTGAAGGTGCCCAGCGACGAGAAGCCGACGGTGAAGCAGACCTCGGTGACGCTCAGTTCGCCCGTGCGCAGCAGCGCCATCGCCCGTTCGATCCGCCGCGTCATGAGGTACGAATACGGTGACTCTCCGTACGCCCGCCGGAACTGCCGGCTGAGGTGCCCGGCCGACATGTTCACGCCGTGGGCCAGCGCCTCGACGTCGAGGGGCTGGGCGTACTCCCGGTCGATCCGGTCCCGGACGCGGCGCAGCAGCGCGAGGTCACGCAGGTACTGCGCCGTGGCGGAACTGGTCACGGATGAATCGTGCCACAGCGGACGTCGGCCGCGGAGGCTTTCGTGTCGTCCCGCCAAGCACGCGTGTCGTCCCTCCAGTCACGCGTGTCGTCCGTTCCCACACGGCGTCCCCGTGCTCGAAGGGGCATCACTCGTGACTGGAGGGGCAGCACGTGTGATTGGAAGGGCATCACTCGTGATTGGAGGGTCGACACGGGTCAGCGGAGTGCGTCGCGGAGCGTTTCGCGGAGCCACTGCTGGGCCGGGTCGGCGTCGAGGCGGGCGTGCCAGGACAGGCGCACCTCGATTTCGGGGAGGTCCGCCGGGACCGGGAACCAGCGGAGGCCGAGGGCGGTGCCGTACTGCTCGGCGAGGCGCTGCGGCAGCAGCCCGACGTAGGGGCTCGAAGCGACCACGAGCGCGGCGACGGCGGCGGTGGGGACGACGGCGGCGACGTGCCGGCGCAGGCCCGCCGCGCCGAGCACGTCGTCCAGCGGCCCGCGGGCCAGGCCGCGGCGGGAGGCCGAGACGTGCGGGTGCCCGCACAGCTGCGCCAGCGTCGGACGGCGGTGCCGGCCCAGCGGGCTGTCCGCGCGCACCGCGGCCACCAGGCGCTCGCGGTACAGCACGGCGGTCCGGATGTCGGGGGCCGGCTGCCCGCCCACGCCGATGTCCAGGTCGATCGAGCCGTCGCGCAGGGCGTCGGTGCTTTCGCTGCCTTCGGCCACGAACCGCAGGGTGACGCCGGGAGCGGCCGCCGCCGTGGCCTCGGCCGCCGCGGTCGCCAGGGTCGCGGCCACGCCGTCGTTGATGCGGATCGTGAAGGTCCGCTCCAGGGCGGCGAGCGAGAAGTCGGTGCTGACCAGGGCCGCCGCTTCCTCCAGCAGCGACCGCACCCGCGGTGCCGTGCGCAGCGCGAACGGCGTCGGGGCCAGCCCGCGCCCGGCGCGCACCAGGATCGGGTCGCCCATCGCCCGCCGCAGCCGGCCCAGCGCCCGGCTGGTCGCCGGGATGGACAGGTGCAGGCGCTCGGCCGCGGCCGTGACGCTCCCGTCCCGCAGGAGCGCGTCGAACACGCGCAGGAGGTTCAGGTCGAGCTGCTCGGGCACAGTTGCAGCATACGCAAACGTCTGTTGCCGAAGTTGCGTCGCGCGCAGTGGTCAGTCGTTCCTACCGTCAGGTTCATGTCCACTCAGCTTCCGATCCGCGAACCGAGCCGCGAACCGGCGTCCCGGGCGGCACAGCGCGGCCTGCTCACCCTCATGTGCGCCGCGGTGGTGCTCGTCGTCGGGATGGTCGCGGCGATCAACCTCGCCGTCCCGCTGTTCGCCGCGAGCGCGCTGCACCCGTCCGCGCCGGCCCTGGTCTGGATCGTCGACACCTACGTGATCGTGTTCGCCTGCCTGGTGATCCCCGCCGGGGCCGCGGGCGACCGGTTCGGCCGCAAGGGCGTCCTGCTGACCGGCCTCGGGCTGTTCGCCGCGGGCACGCTGCTGTCGGCGGCGGCACCGGACATCGCCGTCCTGCTCGCCGGCCGGGCGCTCACCGGGATCGGTGCCGCCGCGGTGCTGCCCAACTCGCTCGCCGTCCTGCTGCACGCCGTGCCCGCCGAGCGCAAACCGGCGACGATCGCCACCTGGGCGTCGATGACCGGGATCGGCGGGGTGGCCGGCAACGTCGGCGGCGGCCTGGTCCTGACGGCCGGCTCGTGGCGCTGGCTGTTCGCCGCCGCCGCGGCCCTCTCGCTGGGCCTCGCCGCCCTGGTCGCCCGGGGCACGCCGGTGTCGTCACGCCACGACCGCCCGCTCGGCCCGCTGGCCGCGGTGCTGCTGACCGGGGCGTCGGTCGCGCTGCTGGTCGGGATCGTCCAGGGTCCGGAGGCGGGCTGGGGCAGCGCGGTCGTCGTCACCGGCTTCGCCGGCGCCACCGTGCTGTTCGCGGCGTGGGTGGTCACCGAGCTGCGGTCCGCGCACCCGCTGCTGGACCCCCGGCTGTTCCGGATCGCGGGCCTGCGCAGCGCCTGCCTCGGGCTGACCGCGATCTTCTTCGGCATGTTCGCGCTGTTCTACGTCAACGCGTCGTTCCTCCAGTACGCCAAGGGGTTCGGTGTCCTGGCGACCGGGCTCGGGATCGTCCCGCTGACGGTGCCGATCGTCCTCGGTGGCCGGCACGTGGCTCGCTTGGCCGGGCGGATCGGCCTCGACGCCACCGTGGCGTGCGCGTTCGGGTTCGTCGGGGTCGGCCTGCTCGGACTGTCCACGAGCGACGCGGGCACCCCGTACGCCGCCTACGCGGCCTGGCTCGTCGTGACCGGGATCGGGGTGACGCTGGCGTTGCCGACGCTGTCGGGCGTGATCGCGGGTGCCCTGCCGCCCGCCCGGGCGGGGGTCGGCACCGGGCTGCAGGCCACGACCCGGGAGTTCGGCAGCGCCCTCGGCGTCGCCGTGGTCAGCACGGTGTCCACCGCCCGGTTCGCCGCCGCCCTGCCGCCGGACCTGCGTGGCGCGCACACCGTGGCCGAGGCCCTGGCCCGGGCTCCCCGCGCGTCCGACGTCGTCACGGCGTTCGTCTCCGGTACCGATGCCGGGCTGCGCGTCGCCGGGGTGGCGGTGCTCGTCCTCGGCGGCCTGGTCGTGGCGGAGTCGTGGTGGTCGCGGCGCGGGAGGTGAAGACCGTCCCGGAGGTTCCCGTGCCCCCGGGACGGCCCCGCACCGGTGCTGCAAGAGGCGTGGCGTCCCTTCCGGCGGCATACCCGTCCACCGGAACGATCTCCACGACTCGTGCGCCCCGGCGGAGTGACCCGCCGCGGCGCTCGACCCCGGGCCCCGCCCGGTGCGCCGGAAGAAGGCCACCCCGGGGGCGTCGGGTTCCCTCGGGATGGCCCTCTCCTGGCCCGCCGGGCGCTCGTTCTTTCCAGAGCCGAGGCGGGCAGGGGGACGTGGGGGGCCGGTCACCACACCACCCAGCCGCGGAGGGGGTGTGGTGACCGGCAAGGGACGGGGGCCGCCGCGCGCAGCCCCGTCCCGGCTTTCGTTACCTCCCCATCGGGATGGCCATCGTCGGCAGCGCCGCCGCGGGCAGCGACTGCGCCTGCAGCGCCGTCGTGGGCGGGGACTGCGCGGGGAACGCCGTCGTCGGGATGTCGTTCGCGAACTCGCTCTCGAACTCGCGCTCGAAGGCCTGCGCGTCGAACCCGCTGTCGAACTCCGGCGGCACCTCGGCCGCCAGTGCGGCGAGCGCCGGCTCGACCACCGGGACCTGCGGGACCTCCGCGACGGGCGCGGGCTCCGGCTCGGGCACGTAGTCGGGGGCGGGCAGCCGCCGGTCGAGCTCGGCCATCCAGTCGAGCATCGCCCGCGGCTTGTCCCAGCAGGAGATGCCGACGAGCCTGCCGTCGCGGACGAAGCCGGTGATGCCGTCGGCCAGGGACACGGTGTCCTCGGCCAGCGACGGCATCCCGCACATCTGCAGGCGCGTGTCGTACAGCGTCGACCAGGCCCGGGGGAGCGGGGTGAACGGCACGGCGCTGGACTGGCCCATCAGCAGGTTGTCCGCCGCGTGCCGGGCCGACTCGACGGCGTTGATCCAGTGCTCGACCCGCCGCGGGGTCTCGTCGAAGCGCAGGTTCGGCCAGCGCGCGATGTCCCCGGCGATGACGACGTCGGAGGCACCCTCGGCGAACAGCTTCGAGTCGCAGAGCACGCCGTCGCTGATGTCGAGGCCGGAGCCGCGCATCCAGTCGACCGACGGGACACTGCCGATGGCGAGCACGACGACGCTGGCGACCAGCAGCTGGTTGTTCGTCAGGTGCAGCCCGACGGTGTCCTTCGTGCTGATCCAGTGCCGGACTTCGCTGCGCATCGCCAGGTTCGCCCGGTGCTCGTGGTGCGCCTCGACGATGCCGCTGGAAACGCGGTCGCCGAAGCGGTGCAGCGGCGCCTTCGCGTGCCCGATCAGGGTCACGTCCCGGCCGATGTGGCGCATGCTCGCGGCGAACTCGTTGCCGATCAGGCCGGCGCCGATCACGACGGCCGGCTTCTTGCTGGCGTTGAGGCAGCGCCGCACCGCCATCGAGTCCTCGACCGTGCGCAGGATCCGCACCCGCGGGTCGTGCCGCGGTGCCCCGGGCAGGTGCCGCGGGTAGACGCCGGTCGCGGCGATCAGGCCGTCGTACCAGAGGGACTCGCCGCCGGGCAGGTGCACGACCCGCTCGGTGGTGTCCAAATGCGTGACCCGCGCGCCGAGGCGCCAGTGCACGTCGAGGTCCGGCAGGTAGTGCGAAAGGCCCACGTCGCTGGGCCGTTCGGTCCCCATCACCAGCGCCTTGGAGACCATCGGGCGGTGGTAGGGCCGCCGGGCCTCGTCGCCGATCAGGACGATCTCCCCGTCGAACTTCTGTTCCCGCAAGCGTTCCGCGGCGCGCAGCCCGGCGACGCCCGCACCGACGATGACGATCCGGTCGCCGTCAGCCATCGAGGTCCCCTCTCATCACGACCGCCTGCATCGGGCAGCAGCGGGCGGCCATCTTCGCCTGTTCAATGGTGGTTTCGTCGAGCAGCCTGGTGTGGAAGCGCAAGCGGCCGTCCTGGCCGAGGTCGAACACGTCCGGTGCCTCCATGGCGCAGATGCCGTAGAGCTCGCACCGGTCGTTGTCGACGCTGATCCGGGGGCCGCCACCGGGTAACCGGAAGGGCATGTCAGGCCACCTGCTCTTCCACGAGACCGATGCGTTCCAGGGTGCGGGCCGGCATGAACCGCAGCATCGACACCGTCACGGCCGGGACGAGCAGCGTGATGCCGCCCAGCCAGGTGACCGAGAGGTGACCGTTCGCGATGGCGCCGAACCAGGAGTGGATCGCGATGAGCGCCACCGCCGGGTACGCGCAGCGGTGCAGCCACAGCCAGCGCCGGTAGGACGTGAAGCGCTGCAGGCCGGCGGTGAGGAAGATGGCGAACATGACCTCGAAGCCGACGATGCCCGCGATGTGGCGTCCCTCCTGCCCGGAGCCGAATGGGATGAACATGTAGGCGAAGCTGTACGGCTGGACCGTCAGGTAGGTGAAGCCCAGCGCGTGGACGGCGCCGAAGATGATCGTCGCGGTGGCCAGCACCATGTGGGTGCTGCGCAGGCCCTTCCGGCCGGTGACCGAGCGGATCCAGCCGGTCGCGGTGAGCACGCCCCAGGTGAGCGTCAGCATCGTCGCCCCGTAGGACGTCCGGGCGGCGAAGGCGGCGAGGCCGCGCGCGGCCGGGTCGGTCTTGGGCTGGAACTGCTGGGTGAGGAAGATCGTCGCGTCGTGCCAGGTCTCAACCACGGCCGCCCCCTGCTCTCGCGGTGGCCGGCCGGGCCGTCGCCCTGGCCCGGCTGCGATTGCTCTTGACCTGGCGGAGCACGTAGAAGAGGCCGCCGCCGAGCAACAGGAACAAGGCCGCCACCACGGCGATCTGGGACGGGTCGAGTCCGAGCTGGATCCCGGTGGGCGCCGCGGTCGTGGAGACGGACGGGGCCGGCAGCGCGGTGTAGTCGACCATCCCGGTGCTCTCGAGCATCGTCATGTGCCGCATCACGGCCTGGTTGCCGACCGTCGCGAAGGCTCGCACGTCGTCGTTGCGGGTACCGGCCCGCAACTGCGCCAGGACGTTGAACACCGCGCCGTGCGCCGCCCGCAGCCGGTTGGCGAAGACGCGGTCGAATTCCGGGCCGGGGGAGGCGGCCATCTCTTCGCCGAGCCAGCCGCGCTGTTCCTCGGAGGGCTGGTCGGGGACCGGCGAGTTCAGCTTCTGGGAGAGCGCGCGGGTCGCCACGTCGAGGCGGCCGTGGTCCATCATGATCGCGAAGCCGACCTTCTGGACGATCGGGCTGCCCTTCTCCATCGCCATCATGCCCGACGGCATCTCCCACAGGCCGGCCTGGCGGACCTTGGTCAGGAGCAATGCGTCGGTGTCGGAAATCGCGTTGGTCTGGGCGAGGGAGGCCGAGCCCGGCGCGAGCAGCGCCAGCACCAGGGCCGCGACGAAGAGGATCCGGACCAGCGGCCGGGAACGCTCGAGGACGGACAGGGGCTCGAAGTCGAACCCGGCGAGCTCAGACGCCGAACGCATTTTGCCTCCACTCGTCCTGGGTGATCGTGATCTTCTTGCCGTCCGGCGCGATCGGGTACCAGGCCTGGTCCAGGCCCTGGCCGGAGGTGTCGGCCGGTTCCTGGTCGCCGGTGAAGTGGTACAGCGGCCACCCGGCGAGGGTCTGCTGCGTGCTGCCGTCGTCACGGGTGACCTGCCCGATCAGCGACTGGTCGACGTCGATCGGGCCCAGGTTGCCGGGCTTGACCGGGATCCACTTGGTTGCGCACGCGCCCGTGCAGTTCGACCGCGAAGGCCGGGGGGTGTCCCGGTCGTACCGGTAGATCGTGTACCCGGTCCCGTCGACGAGCAGGAGGCCGAGGTCGAAGGTCTTCGCCGCCCTGAGCTGGCTCTTCGCCGGGTTGTTCGGGTCGGCGGTGATGCCCTGCGGCATCGGCAGGACAACTTGCCCCTGCTGCTGCATGCCGGGCATCTGCATCCCGGCGTACCCGCCATTCGAGGTGGCGGCGCTGGCGGTACAGGCAGTGAGCAAGGCGAGTGCGGTGAGGCACACGGCGGCGGGGACCACCGGGCGGGGAATGCGAATCACTGCTCCTCCGTGGGCATGACTACGCGCTGTTGCCGGTAGTGCAACGGAAAAGGGCGCGAAAGATCCACAGTGGACATTCGGTCCGGAGTGGATGCGGAGCGTTGCGGGGGACAACGCCTGGTCGGGGTCTTCGGTAGGGGATACGGACACGGTCCGGAAACGGTTCAAAAAAGTTTTGCTCCCGGTTTGCGGGCCGGAAGTACTGGACGTAGGCCGTCCGGCCCACCAGGATGTCCCGCGTGGGACGGCACACCCGAGCGCTGAGATCCATCGGAGATCAGGATGCCGTCGTCGAGCCCGGCGACGGCCACGACGATCTGGCGAAGGCGCTTTACCAGGAGTTCGGCGGGTCCCTGATGGCGTTCGCGCTGCGGCTGACCGGCCACGACCGGCAGTGGGCCGAAGACGTCGTGCAGGAGACCTTGATCAAGGCGTGGCGGAACGCCGACAAGCTCGACCGCCAGCCGGAGATGCTGCGTGCCTGGTTGTTCACGGTGGCCCGGCGTACCGTCATCGACGGCTGGCGCAGCCGCAGCGTCCGGCCCCAGGAGCTCGAGGAGATCGAATCCGACGCGATCGCGGTGTCCGACGAATCGGACCGGACGCTCGCCGCGATGATCGTTTACGAGGCGCTGCAGGGCCTTTCGCCCGAGCAGCGGGAGGCCATCCAGCAGACCTACCTGCGCGATCGGACCGTGAACGAGGTCGCGGCGACCCTCGGCGTACCACCGGGCACCGTCAAATCACGCATCCACCACGCCGTGCGCGCGCTGCGCCGGGCCTTGCGCGAGCGGGGGTGAACTGAGCGTGGCCGGATCCGCACACACCGACGTCGCCGCCTACGTGCTCGGCGTCCTCAGCGAAGCCGAGAACACCCAGTTCGAAGCCCACCTGATGAACTGCCCGCACTGCCAGCTCGACCTGATCGAGCTCTACCAGCTGCCGGACGTCCTCGACCTGGTCAAGCGCAGCTGGCCGGAACCCCCGATGCCCGCGCCCAGCCCGCGCACCCTCTCGCCGGGCCCCCGGGTGCTGCGCGGCCTCATGGAAGAGGCCGCCGTCAAGCGCCGCCGCCGTCGCCGGATCGGCATCCTCGCCGGGGCCGCGGCCGCGGCGGCCGTGATCGCCGGCCCGCTGGTGACGCTCGCGGTCCGGCCGGCCGACGCCGTTCCGCCCGCCTCGCTCGCCGCCCCGAGCAACAAGCAGCCGCCGCCGGCCACGAGCGTCCCTGCGACGTCCACGCCGCCGCCGGCGGGCGCTCAGGGCCAGCCCGGTGGTGGCCAGACCTACGGCCGCGGCAGCGGCGGGTCCGCCGTCAGCGCCCTGGTCACCGTTTCGCCGGTGGAGTGGGGCAGCCGCGTCGAGCTCGAGCTGCGCGGGATCGTCGGGCCGGTGAAGTGCCAGCTGGTCGCCGTCCCGGCGACCGGTGCCGAGCGCGTCGTCTCCAGCTGGTCGGTGCCGCCCAAGGGGTTCGGCATCCCCGGCTCGCCCGAACCGTTGCGGTTGCAGGGTTCGGTCTCCCTGGCGATGGACCAGATCAGCCGGTTCGAGGTCCGCGGCGAAGACGGCACCATCCTCGTCGTCGTCCAGCGCTGAATCTCTTTCTTTTCGGTGAACCGCCGTGACCTGGGTCAATGCTGCCCGGTTGCGTTCTCGTAGATAACGAACAGATAACGGGCTGGTCGCTTTTGAACCTCGGGCCGCTCAGGTCCGTATCCCCCAATGCATCCCCCGATGCATCCCGACAGCCGGAACCGAAAGCATCCCCCGATCGGTTCCGTGCGATCTCGACCTCAATTGACGGTAGTTCTTGCCCGGGCTGCCGCGCTGTTGAAGCGCGCGCCCGGAAAAACGAACGAGGTGAACTAGTCCATGCCCCGGAATTCTCGGCCCCCCGTGTCGGGCAAGCATCGTGTCGCCCGCCGAACCAAGATCGCGATGGGTGCGATCGGCCTGGCGATCGCCGTCGGCGGACTCGCCGTCGCGGTCACCGCGGGCCGCACGGGCGAAGCCAGCGCTGACCCCGCGGACCCGTCGTTCTTCATCGACATCAACAAGGTCCCCGCCGGCAACAACGTCAACGCGGCTTTGAAGAAGAAGGGTGCGCAAGGGTCCTTCACCGTCAACTGCGGAACCAACGCCGACGGTGCGCACCAGAACCCGGACAACTTCATCGCCCAGCCCGGGATCAAGAACGGCGCCCAGCACCTGCACGACTACGTCGGCAACCTGACCACCGACGCCGACTCGAGCCTCAAGAGCCTGCTGGCCGGCGGCACCACCTGCAAGAACGGTGACAAGTCCGCCTACTTCTGGCCCGTCATCCGCGTCGACCGGGAAGACAAGGCGCAGGCGCAGCAGAAGAACCAGAAGGCCCAGCAGCAGCAGAAGGGCAAGACGGGCGACGTCCAGCAGGACAAGAGCGCCCAGGACGCCCAGGACGCGCAGGAGCAGCGCAACAGCCAGGGTCAGGGTGGTGGCGGCCGCTCCGGCAAGAGCGCGCAGCAGCAGGGTGACCAGAACCAGAACCAGGACGGTCAGCAGCAGCAGCGTCAGCGCAACCAGGGCCAGCAGCAGAACCAGCAGGACCAGAACAAGCAGAACCAGAACCAGCAGCAGGACCAGAACAAGCAGGGCCAGAACAAGAACCAGCAGCAGAACCAGAACCAGAACCAGGACAAGGCCAATCAGGACAAGGCCCAGCAGCAGGCCCAGCAGGACGAGCTCGGCGGCATCCAGGGCGAGAACAAGGAAGTCGGCGACAACGACGGCACGATCATCGAGCCGGAGTCCGCGACGCTGAAGTTCATCGGCGGCGGCGCGGACAACGTCGTCGCGATGCCGCTCGGCCTGAAGATCCTCTACGGTGACGCCAAGCAGAGCACCAACGGCCCGGCCAACGCCCGGCCCAGCTGGACCTGCACCGGGTTCGAGGACCGGCTCACCGACCTCTACCCGATCTGCCCGGCGGGCAGCAAGGTGGAGCGCATCCACGCCTTCCCGAACTGCTGGGACGGCAAGAACACCGACAGCGCGAACCACCGCACCCACATCGTGTTCGCCAACCAGCAGGGCAAGTGCCCCCAGGGGTTCAAGAACGTGCCGCAGCTGCAGGTCACGCTGGTCTACGACGTCCCGCAGGACGTCCAGCAGAACGGCGAGTACAAAGTGGACGCTTTCGCCCAGGAGAAGCACAACCCGCGGTCCGACCACGACGACTTCGCGAACGTGATGAGCAAGCAGATCATGGGCCGCCTGGTCAACTGCGTCAACTCCGGCAAGGCCTGCGCCGAATAACGGCACCCGGCCACCTGTACCGCGGGAAGGAGAACTTCCGATGAACCGTGCTCGCCCGGCTGTTGCCGCACCGATCGCCGTTGCCGGACTCGCGCTGGTCGCGGCCTGCGGGACCAACCCGTACGCCACGTCCGGTGCCGTCCAGCCGCTGGTGCTCGGGGCGCAGCAGCAGCCGGCGAGCGCGGTTCCGGCCGGCTCCGCGGCCCAGCTGATATCCTCCACTGTGGACGGACTGGGTACGGTACTGGCCGACGCGGAAGGGCACACGCTCTACCGCTACGCGAAGGACACGGCCAAGCCGTCGAAGGCCACCTGCGCCGGCCCGTGCGCGATGACGTGGCCGCCGCTGGTCTCCGACGTCCCGGTGCTCGCCGCCGGGGTGGACAGCGCGCTGGTCGGCCTGGTCACCCGGCCCGACGGCCGCAAGCAGGTGACGGTCGCCGGCTGGCCGGTCTACCGGTACGCGAAGGACACCGGGCCGGGCATCGCGCTCGGCCGGGCGGCCGGCGCGGACTGGGCGGCGATGGCGCCGACGGGGGAGAAGGCGGGCACCGAGCCGCCGACCCTCGGCACCAAGGAGATCGACGGCCTCGGGCCCGTCCTCACGGACACCGACGGCCACACGCTGTATCTTTTCACCAAGGACGGCAGAGACTCCGGAAAGTCCACTTGCGACGCGGCTTGCGCGCGGAAGTGGCCACCACTGGAGGCCGGCGGCCGCACCACCGTCGCCGACGGCATCGACGCCGGACTGGTCGGCCGCATCCGCCGCCCGGACGGCACGAGCCAGGTGACGGTCGGCGGCTGGCCGGTGTACCGGTACGCATCCGACGACGAGCCGGGACTGGCCACCGGCCACGGCGCGGGCGGCACCTGGTACGCACTGGAACCCAACGGCTGCAAGGCGGACCCGGCTCGCCGGCCGGCGGTCCAGCAGGCACTGGCGACCTCCCCAGGCGGGTACTGACCCGCCCCCACGATCCCCGGCCCGGCGGACACTTCCCTCCACCTCACCCCCCTGTTCGCCGGGCCGGTTGCACCACCCGAAAACCGCGGGCCCCCTCCCGCACGCAATCGCGGGACTCCCTCCCGCACCAACCCCGCGGGACTCCCTCCCGCATCCGAGCCCCGGCCCGGTGGACGCTTCCCTCCACCTCACCCCCTTGTCCGCCGGGCCGGTTGTTTCACCGCAGGAAATCGCGGGACTTCGGTTCCGCGCCCGAGCCCCGGTCCGGTGGACGCTTCCCTCCACCTCACCCCCCAGTCCACCGGGCCGGGATTCTTCACCCCACCGATCCGGCCCAGCCGGATCAGCGAAGGAGGAGAAAGCGGGAGTCACTCCCGCCCGCGAGTTCCGGCCCGGTGGACGCTTCCCTCCACCTCACCCCCCGTCCACCGCGCCGGAACCCTTCCCCCTCCCCGACCTTCCAGGTACGCACCCCGACCCTCCAGACCCGCGAACCGACCCTTCCGGTACGCCCCCCGACCCTCCAGACCCGCGAGTTGACCCTTCAATCACGCGAGTTGACCCTCCAGACACGCGAGATGCCCACCCAGTCACGCGAGAATCGCCGCTGATCACGTGATCCGACCTTCCAGGCACGCACCCCGACCGTCCAGACCCGCGAACCGACCCTTCCGGTACGCACCCCGACCCTCCAGGCCCACGAGATGGCCGCCCAATCACGCGAGATGCCTTCCTCATCACGCGAGTTGCCCCTCCAGCCACGCAACACCCCGCCCACCCCACGAGATCCGCCCCGAATCACGCGAGATCCGTCCCCATCACGCGACTTCCGCGGCCGAGCACACGACGCCCCGAATCGCGAAACCCGCCGCGAAGCCCCGGCCGGTGGCCGCCCCTCGGTCACCGGGCCGGCCCGGCTTCGGGGCCCACGAAACTCCGGCTCCGGGGGGTGCTTCCCTCCACCTCACCCCCCTCATCCCCCGGACCGGTGAACGCTGCGGTCCCCGTGCTCCGGCACGGGGACCGCGGCCCAGAAGTCCAGCGGCACCCGGCCCGTTCCCCGGCCCTCGGCGTCGAGCAACCGGCCCATCAGCTTGACGCTCCGCAGCGTCACCGCCCGGCCGGTGATCTCCAGCCACGGCAGCTTCGCCGCCAGCTGCGCCTCCACGGAAAGCACGTCGTGCGCCGAAGGCAGCCACAGCACCAGCATCAGGTTCGCCGCCCCGGTCAACGCCGCGCACATGCGGACCTCCGGGACCATCGCCAGCGACCGGGCCGTCGTCTCCAGCTTGTCCGGCGGCACCCGCAGCCACAGCGTCACCGTGACCGGCGCCGGTGACACCGACCGCGCGATCTCGCAGCGGATGCGGATCGCGCCGCGGCCGAGCAGCCCGTCGAGCCGGCGGCGCACCGTCGTCGCCCCGACGCCGAGCGAGGCCGCCAGCGCCGCCGCCGAGGCGCGGGGGTCCGTGCCCAGGGCCAGGATCAGGGCCCGGTCCGCCGCGTCGAACCGCAGCGGTGCGCGCTGGCGAGCCGGCTTGGCCGACAACGCCTCGCGCTGGCCCGGCGAGATCGCCCGCACCCGCCACCGGCTGCCCTCGGTGAACATCCGCGGGGACAGCGTCGTCCGCACCCGCGCCACGCCGGGGATCGCCGCCACCCGGCTCGCCACGTGCGCGCCCAGCTCCCGCAGGGACGGCGCGACGACGTGGGCGAGCAGATCGCCCGGCCCGGCCACGTGCTCGACCGTGGCCACGTGGACGTCCGCGGCCAGCGCGGCGGCGACCGGGAAAACCGCCCCGGGCTCACAGTCGATCGTGACGAAGGCCAGCGCCAGCCGCTCGATCAGCTCGCCGCCGGCATAAGCGGTGAGCCAGGCGTCGCCGCGCTCCACCAGGGTGTCCCATCGGCGGGACACGGTCACCGCGCCCAGGCCGAGCGCGTCCCCGAGCGTCGACCACGAGGCCCGCGGCGCCGCCTGGAGGGCGTCGGCCAGTTTGAGGTCCTGCTCGGCCAGCATGGCGGATTCTTCGCTCATCAGCCCTCGAAACGGTGGTTTCGGCGATTTTCCCCGGCTATTGTGCTCGACACTCGCATGATCGGCGCATGACCCTGCGCTCCGACGCCGCCGCCATGCTCGCCGACCTGCAGACCCTGCGCCGCGACCTGCACCGCATCCCCGAGATCGGTCTGCACCTCCCGCGCACCCAGGACCGGGTGCTCGCCGCCCTCGACGGCCTGCCGCTCGAAATCACCCTCGGCAAGAACCTGTCGTCGATCACCGCGGTCCTCCGCGGGACGAAACCCGGCGGCACCGTGCTCCTGCGCGGCGACATGGACGCGCTCCCGGTCACCGAGGCCAGCGGCGAGGAGTTCACCTCGACCCTCGACGGCGCCATGCACGCCTGCGGCCACGACCTCCACACCGCGGGCCTGGCCGGCGCGGCCCGCCTGCTCGCCGCCCGCCGGCAAGACCTCCCCGGTGACGTCGTCTTCATGTTCCAGCCCGGCGAAGAGGGCTGGGACGGCGCCGGCCACATGATCGACGAAGGCGTGCTGACGGCGTCCGGCAGGCCCGTCGACGCCGCCTACGGCCTGCACGTTTCGGCCGCGAGCTACGCGAAGGGCCAGTTCACCGCCCGCCCGGGCACGCTGATGGCGGCCTCCGGCGCCCTCGAGGTCCGGGTGAAGGGCGACGGCGGCCACGGCTCGTCCCCGCACGACGCCCGCGACCCCATCCCGGCGGCCTGCGAGATGGTGACCGCCCTGCAGACGATGGTCACGCGCACCTTCGACGTCTTCGACCCGGTCGTCATCACCGTCGGCTCGTTCCACGCCGGCACCCGGCGCAACATCATCCCGGACGACGCGGTGTTCGAAGCGACGCTGCGGTCGTTCTCGCCGGAAGTTGCGGCCCGCGTGGGCGAGCGCGCGGAGCAGGTCTGCCGCGGCATCGCCCAAGCGCACGGTCTCGACATCGAAGTCACCTTCGAACCGGAGTACCCCGCGACGGTCAACGACGCCGACGCCTACGCCTTCGTGGCCGGCACGATCCGTGACGTCTTCGGCGAGGAGCGCTTCACCGAGATGGCCGATCCGATCACCGGTTCGGAGGACTTTTCCCGGGTCCTGGAACGGGTTCCGGGTGCGTACCTCTTCCTCGGCGCGTGCCCGGGCGACCCGGCGAGCGCGCCGGACAACCACTCTCCGCGGGCCCGCTTCGACGACAGCGTGCTCGGCGACGGCGCCGCGCTGCTGGCCGAACTCGCCGTCCGCCGGCTCGCGCTCCTGGCCGGGTGACGCCGGTGCGCAGCTACCACTGGCCGCCGCTGCTGCCGGTCGTCGCCCTGGTCCTGATGCCGTTCCTGCCGTTCGTCAACACCACCGGGCTCTGGCTCGGGCTGCCGCGGATGATCGTGTGGGGCGCGTTCTGGTGCCTGATGTTCACCCCGGCGCTGCTGCTCTCGGAACGCCTGATGCGCGCGGGGGAGGACGGCGAATGATCCTCGCCTTCACCCTCGTGGGCATCGTGCTGATCGGCGTGCTCGGTTTCGTCGGGCGGCGCAAACCCGTCGCCGACCTGGCCGAATGGACCGTCGGCGGCCGCCGCTTCGGCGCCATGACGATGTGGTTCCTCCAGGCCGGGGAGGTGTTCACCACCTTCACCTTCCTCGGCATGGCCGGCCTCGCCTTCTCCGGCGGCGTCGCCGCGATGTACGCGCTGCCGTACGTCCCGATCGCCTACGTCGTGCTGTTCTTCCTCGCGAAACGCCTGTGGACGCTGGGGAAGGAGCGCGGGTACCTCACCCAGGGCGACTTCCTCGAGGACCGCTACCGCAGCCGGACGCTCGGGACGCTGTCCGCGGTGCTCGGCGTCGTGTTCGTGCTGCCCTACCTGCAGCTGCAGATCACCGGGCTCGGGCTGATCGTCCGGCTGGTCACCGGCGACACCGCATCCGGGACGCTGAGCATGGTCGCCGGCAGCGTGCTGGTGGTCGCGTTCGTGCTGTGGGCCGGCTTGCGCGGCGTCGCGGCGACGTCCTACTTCAAGGACGGGATCATGCTCGTCGCGCTGGTGGTGCTGATCATCGCGGTGCCGACGCACTTCGCGGGCGGGATTCCCGCGGTGTTCCACAAGATCGAGCAGCTGCACCCGGAGAAGCTGATCGTCCATAGTGGATCGAACGATCACGTCTGGTTCGTGACGAGCATGCTGGTCAGCGCGATCGGCGTCGGGCTGATGACGCTGCCGCACTCGTGGCCGGCGCTGATGTCCGCGCGCGACCCGAAGGTGCTGCGGCGCAACTACGCCTGGATGCCGGTGTACGAGCTGTGCCTGCTGCTGCCGATGGTGATCGGGTTCGCGGCGATCATCGTGGTACCCAAAGGGAGTGACCCGAACGGAGTATTGCTGACGCTCTCGAAGGACGCCTTGCCCGGCTGGGTGACGGGGATCGTCGTGGTCGCCGCGACGGCCACCGCGATGGTCCCGGCGGCCGGGATCCTGATCGGCATCTCGTCGCTGGTGGCGCGCAACATCGTCCGCGTCCGCAGTGGCCGCCGGCAGTTCTGGATCAACCACGGCACGGTTGTGGTCGCGAGTACTCTTGCCCTCGTGCTCGGGATCTTCCGGCCGGACCTGCTGGCCAACCTGCTGCTGCTGACCTATTCGGGGTCGGTCCAGCTGGCGCCGGCCAACCTGCTGGGGTTCCTGCGGCGCGTGCCGGTCGGCAAGGTCCCGGTGCTGACCGGCCTGGTCGCCGGCGAGCTCGTGGTCCTCTGGCTGACCTTTGTGGACACCCATCTCGTCGGCACGGTCAACGTCGGCTTGGTCGGGCTCGGCGCGAACGTCGTCGTGCTCGCGCTGGCCGCGGTGGTGGTGCCGCGACGGACTTCTCTCGTGGAGGCGGCGTGACGCGCACGGTGTTCACCGGCGGCTCGGTGTTCGACGGCACCGGCGCGGACCCGGCACCGGCCGACGTCGTCGTCGAGCACGGCCGGATCGTCGACGTCGGCACGGACCTGGACGGCGACGAGGGCGTCGACTGCACCGGCACGGTGCTGCTGCCCGGGCTGTTCGACTGCCACGTGCACGTGACGATCTCGGACATCGGGCTGCTGTCCCGGGTGCAGAAGCCGTTCTCCTACCAGTTCTACGAAGCCGCGCGGAACCTGTGGGCGACCCTCGGGCTGGGGATCACGACGGTCCGCGACGCGGCGGGCGCGGACCTCGGCATCAAGGAGGCGGTGGACGACGGCCTGATCCCCGGCCCGCGGCTGCAGATCTCGATCGGCCTGATCAGCCCGACCGGCGGCCACGGCGACGCGTGGAACCCCTCGGGGCTGTGCGTCCCGCTGATGGTCCCGCACCCGGGCCGGCCGGAGACCACGGTCGACGGGCCCGACGAGATGCGCCGGGTGGCCCGGACGCTGCTGCGCGCGGGCGCCGACGTGCTCAAGGTGTGCACGACCGGCGGCGTGCTCTCCCCGCGCGACGACCCGCGGCATTCGCAGTTCACGCCGGAGGAGCTGGACGTCCTGGTGACGGAGGCGGCGATGCAGGGCCGCCCGGTGATGGCGCACGCCCAGGGCGCGGCGGGCATCAAGAACGCCGTCCGCGCGGGCGCGCGGTCGATCGAGCACGGGATCTACCTCGACGACGAAGCGATCGAGCTGATGCTCGGCCACGGAACCTGGCTGGTGCCGACGCTGATCGCCCCGGTCAACGTGGTCCGCGCGGCCGACGCGGGCGTCGACCTCCCGGCGGCGGTGGTGGCGAAGGCGCGTGAAGTGGTGGAGGCGCACCGGGACTCGGTCCGCCGCGCGTACGCGGCGGGCGTCCGGATCGCGATGGGCACCGACAGCGGCGTAGGACCGCACGGCACGAACCTCGAGGAGCTGGCCCTGATGGCGGCGTGCGGGATGACCCCGGCCGACGTCCTGGAGGCGACGACGTCATCGTCGGCCCGCTTGATGGGCCTGGACGGCGAGCTGGGCCGGCTGGCGCCGGGCCTGCGGGCGGACGTCGTGGTGGTGGCCGGGAACCCGTACGACTTCCCGGCGCTGGCGTCGAACATCCGGGAGGTCTGGAAGGACGGCATCCGGGTCGTCTGACCCCGTGTCGTCCTCCCGGACACGCGTGTCGACCGCCCGGACACGCGTGTCGTCCGTCAGGACTCCGGGCTCAGCAGGTCCTTCAGCGCCGCGGCGAACTTCGCCGGGTTCCGCTGCGGCGCCAGGTGTGACCCCGGCAGCTCGGTAAACGGCAAGCCCAGCTCCAAAGCCAGGATCTTCGCCGGCTGGTAGTGGTACCGGCCCCGGCTGCCCTCGCCCGCCACCGGGAGGATCTCCGTGGTCGCCTTCCGCAGCGCCCGCAGATCCGGCAGGTAGTCGAAGAACTCCGTCAGCTCGCGGTCGAACAGCCGGATCCACTCGGCTTCGTGGGGGAGGCGCAGGTTCGGCAGGTTCGGCAGGGCCGCGCCCGCGATCGCGTCCGCGAAGCGCGTCACCGCGGCCATCAGCTCACCCGAACGGGCCAGCCGGACCTGTTCCGCCGCCGCTTCGAGCCAGCCGCCCGCGTCCGGCATCAGGTGGACCGCCGGGGGTTCGTGCGCGACCAGCGTCGCCACGCGGTCCGGGTGGCGGGCGACGAGGTCGAGGCCGATCAGGGCGCCCGCGCTGGAGCCGAACACCCGGGCCGGGCCGTCGGCTGCGTGGTCCAGGACGGCGAGGGCGTCGTCCGCCTGCAGGGAAACCGGGACCGGGCCGGTCGTCGTGTCCGTGCTGCCGAAGTGGCCGCGGCGGTCGTAGGTGATCACGGTGTACGCCGCGTACAGCTGCTTCGCCAGCGCGCGGTAGGCCTCGCCCGATCCGGTGCCGCCCGCGATCAGCAGCAGTGCCGGGCCCTCGCCGCCGCGGCGGACGAGGAGCTCACCGTCCTCCACCGGGCAACGGCTTTCCGAGATCATGCATCGAAGTGAAGCACAAGGGCCGCAAGCTAATGTGCGCGGTATGACGGAACGGCGAGCGATCCTCAGCGGGTCCGCTTTCGAGGAACAGATCGGTTACGCCCGCGCCGTGGTGCACGGCGACCGCGTGTATGTCTCGGGCACGACCGGCTTCGACTACGCGGTCATGACCATCTCCGACGACGTCGTCGAGCAGGCCGCCCAGTGCCTGCGGAACATCGAAGCGGCGCTGGCCGAGGCGGGCTGCACGTTCGCGGACGTGGTCCGCGTCCGGTACCTGCTGCCTTCCCGCGCGGACTTCGAGCCGTGCTGGCCGGTGCTGCGCAAGGCGTTCGCGGACGTCCGCCCGGCCGCGACGATGCTGGAGTGCGGCCTGGCGGACCCGCGCATGAAGATCGAGATCGAGGTGGACGCCCACCTGCCGGGCTAGAGCCGTTCGATGATCGACGCGGTGGCCAGCGCGCCGCCCGCGCACATCGTCACCAGCGCCGTCGACGCGTCCCGGCGCTCCAGCTCGTGCAACGCCGTCGTCAGCAGCCGGGCTCCGGTGCTGCCCACCGGGTGGCCGAGGGCGATGGCGCCGCCGTTGACGTTGACCCGGGACGGATCCGGCGAAACCACCTGCTGCCAGGACAACGCGACCGACGCGAAGGCCTCGTTCACCTCGAACAGGTCCACGTCACCCACGGTCATCCCGGCGCGGGACAGCACCCGTTCCGTGGCGCGGATCGGGCCGTCCAGGTGGTAGTACGGCTCGGCGCCGACCAGCGCCTGCGCGACGATCCGGGCCCGCGGACGCAGCCCCAGCTCCGCGGCGCGGCCGGCGTCCAGCAGGAGCAGGGCGGCCGCGCCGTCGGAGATCTGGGACGACGTGCCCGCGGTGTGGATGCCGTCCTCGACCACCGGCTTGAGCCGGGCGAGGCCGTCCACCGTCGTCTCGCGCAGGCCCTGGTCGCGGGCGACCAAGCGCGTTTCCCCGGTCAGTGCCCCGTCGGCGGAGAGGACCGGGGCCTTCACCGGCACCACCTCGCGGTCGAAGTGGCCCGCCGCCCAGGCGGCCGCCGCCTTCTGCTGGGACGCCGCGCCGAACGCGTCGACGTCCTCGCGTGTCAGCCCGCGGCGGACCGCGATCCGCTCCGCCGCGCCGTACTGGTTGGGCAGGTCGATCGACCACGACGACGGCCGCGGTGAAGCGCCGGCCCGGTTCGTGCCCAGCGGCACCCGGCTCATCGCCTCGACCCCGCACGCGACACCGGCCTCGATGGCACCCGCCGCGATCAGGCCGGCGACGAGGTGGGTGGCCTGCTGCGCCGAGCCGCACTGGGCATCGATCGTCGTCGCGCCCGCCGTCTCGGGCAGGCCCGCGTGCAGCCAGGCCGTGCGCGTGACGTTGTTCGACTGCTCGCCGGCCTGCGTGACGCAGCCGCCGATGAGCTGTTCGACGAGGGCCGGGTCGATCCCGGCGCGGTCCAGCAGGGCGAGCTGCGCGGCGCCCAGCAGCTCGGCCGCGTGCAGGCCGGCCAGCAGCCCGTTCCGCTTGCCGATCGGGGTTCGCACGGCTTCGACGATGACCGGCACGCCCATGTCGTCCCTTCCGTCGGGAAACACTGTTCACTACCGCCAAAACTAGAACGAGTTATCGTTTTGTGCAAGTCCGCGCAGGCGCGACCCCTTCTTGATCTTCACCAGGTGAGCGCACGCTCACCTGGCATCATCGGTTAAGTAAACGGGTTTCACTTACGGTCTTCCGTTGGTTAACGCCGTATGCTTCAATCCAACTTAGAACGTGTTCCAAGACGAACCGTGGGAGGCAACGTGGCCGCTCCGCTCATCCCCGCCGGGTTCGACTTCACCGATCCCGATCTCTTGGCGGAGCGACTACCCGTCGCCGAGTTCGCCGAACTCCGGCGAACCGCCCCGGTGTGGTGGAACCCCCAGAAGCACAACACCGCGGGCTTCCGCGACGACGGTTACTGGGTCGTCTCGCGGCATGCGGACGTCAAGGAGGTCTCGCGCGACAGCACGCTCTACTCGTCGCGGGAGAAGACCGCCATCATCCGCTTCGACGAGAACATGACCGAGGACAACCTCGAAGCGAACCGCCTGGTGCTGCTCAACATGGACGCCCCGCAGCACACCAAGCTGCGGCGGATCGTGTCGAAGGGCTTCACCCCGCGCTCCATCTCGAAGCTCGAGGACACGCTGCGGGATCGCGCCGAACGGATCGTTTCCGAGGCGAAGAAGAAGGGGACGGGCGACTTCGTCACCGACGTCGCCTGCGAGCTGCCGCTGCAGGCGATCGCCGAGCTGATCGGCATCCCGCAGGAGGACCGGCTGAAGATCTTCGACTGGTCCAACCAGATGGTCGCCTACGACGACCCCGAGTACGAGGTCGCGCCCCTGGAGGCGTCCACCCAGCTCATCGGCTACGCCTGGAACATGGCCGAGGACCGTCGCAAGTGCCCGATGGACGACATCGTCACGAAGCTGATCCAGGCCGACGTCGACGGCGAAGAGCTCGGCTCCGACGAGTTCGGCTTCTTCGTGATCCTGCTCGCCGTCGCCGGCAACGAGACGACGCGCAACTCCATCACCCACGGCATGAAGGCCCTCCTGGACCACCCGGACCAGTGGGAGATCTTCAAGGACCAGCGGCCGAAGACCGCGCCCGACGAGATCGTCCGCTGGGCCACCCCGGTGATCGCCTTCCAGCGCACCGCCACCCGGGACACCGAGCTCGGCGGCGCGCACATCCGCCAGGGCGACCGCGTCGGCATGTTCTACAGCTCCGCCAACTTCGACCACGAGGTCTTCGACGAGCCGGAGAAGTTCGACGTCCTCCGCGAGGACAACCCGCACGTCGGGTTCGGCGGCACCGGATCGCACTACTGCATCGGCGCGAACCTGGCGCGGCTGCAGATCGACCTGATCTTCAACGCGATCGCCGACGTGATGCCGAACATCACCGAGGCGGCACCCCCGGTCCGGCTGCGGTCGAGCTGGCTGAACGGCATCAAGCACTACCCCGTGCACTACGGCTGAGGAACGCGGCGACGCGTTCCCAGGTGAGTTCGGCCCCGGCCACATCGTGGTCGGGGCCGTCCGCGTCGGTGTAGAAGTGGCCGAGGCCGGGGTAGGTGTACACCCGGGTCTCGGCGCCCGACCGCGCCGCGGCTTCACGCCAGGCCGCGACCTGCGCCGGCGGTGCGATCGGGTCGGGATCGGCGACGTGGACCTGCACCGGCAGGCCCGCGCGGTGCCCGGCGGGCAGCGCTCCCACCGCGTGCAGCAGCACGACACCGGCGGTGCCGGGCCGGTGCGGCAGCACGGTCTCGACGACCCCCGCCCCCATCGACACACCCACGAGCACGGTTTCCCCGGGCAGGTCGTGCACCGCATCACGGGCTCGCCGGGTGATGGCCTCCCAGCCGACGGCATCCTTCACGGCGAAGCCCTCCTCGAGGGTCGCCGCCATGCGGCCGGCGTAGAGGTCCGGGGTGGTGACGCGGTGTCCGGCGGCCCGCAGCCGGTCGGCGAAACCGAGTTCGACGGGCCGTAGCCCCAGCACTGAGTGGAACACCACGATGTCGCTCACGCGGCGATTCTGCCAGGGGATGCCATGATGGGACGATGCCTTCGCGAGCGACCGTGGACGTCGAGTTCGCCATCCGTGTCACCCAGCCCGGGCCCGCGGCGATCTCGGTCTCCGCGGCGCACGCCGACACCGAGGAACTCCGCGTGTCCTGGCACGGGGACAGCCGGTCCGTCGAGTTCCCGCACGGCACCCGGGCCGAGGTCTTCGACCTGCCCACCGGCGAGCACCAGGTCACCTACCACGCCGAGCGCGTGCTCACCGACGCCGAACCCGAGCCCGTCACACTCGCCGACCTCGTCGTGTTCACCCGGCCGAGCCGGTACTGCCCGTCCGATCGCGTCGCCGGGCTCGTGCCGCCGGAGCTGCTCGGGATCGAAAACCCCGGGAAACAGGTCGAAGCCCTCGTCCGGCACGTCCACGAGCGACTGTCCTATGTGGTCGGTTCGAGCCGGCCCGCCGACGATGCGATCGACACCCTGCTCGCCGGCGAAGGCGTCTGCCGGGACTTCGCGCACGTCTGCATCACCCTGTGCCGGTTCCTCGACATCCCCGCCCGCTACGTCGGCGTCTACGCGCCCGGGCTCGCGCCGATGGACTTCCACGCCGTCTTCGAAGCCGCGGTCGACGGGCACTGGTACGTCTTCGACGCCACCCGGCTCGCGCCGCGGCAGACCATGCTGCGGATCTCCACCGGCCGCGACGCCGCCGACACCGCCTTCCTCGCCACGCTCGGCGGCGAGCTCGACTTCCTGGGCAGCACCATCTTCGCGACGACGGACACCGCGCTGCCCGTCGACGACGGATCCGGATTGGTCGTTCTGGGCTGATCCGCGTGTTGCCTGCGCGAAGACGGCCGCGGCTGGGTAGACAGTCTTCGTGAAGAGTTCCCCCAAGGCGCCGAGCCCCTGGGCCCGGGCGCGCGCCCGGTACCGGTGGCTGGACCACATCGCCCGCGCGACCAACCGCTACATCGATTCCGGCGGCTACCACTACGTCGCCTCGATCACCTACTTCAGCCTGCTGTCGCTGGTGCCGCTGCTGATGGTCGCCTCGTCGGTCGCCGGGTTCGTGCTGGCCACCCAGCCGGGCCTGCTCGACACGCTGGTGCACGCGATCGTCAGCACGCTGCCCGGCGGGCTCGGCGACAAGGCCACCGAACTGCTCACCGGCTTCGTCGAGCAGCGGACCAGCGTCGGGGTGGTCGGCCTGGCCATCGGCCTCTACTCCGGCTGGAACTGGATGAACGCGCTGCGGGACTCGCTGACGGCGCTGTGGGGGCAGAACCGGTCGGACCAGTCGCTGCCGCGGCTGATCCTCGGGGACCTGCTCGCGCTGCTCGGCCTGACTGCGGCGCTGCTCGTGTCGTTCACGCTCACCATCTCCGGCACCGCCCTCGGCGGCTACCTGCTCCGCCTCGTCGGTCTCGACGACACCAGCTGGGGGCACCAGCTCGTCTCGGCGTCGTCGGTGCCGTTGTCGCTGGTCGCGGACTGGCTGGTGTTCCTCTGGGTGCTCACCCGGCTGCCGCGGCAGAAGGTCGGCGTGCGCAGCGCGGTCCGCGGCGCGGTGGCCCTCGCCGTCGGGTTCGAGGTGCTGAAGCTGCTCGGCGGGTTCTACCTCCGGCTGATCGGCGACTCGCCGACCGGGATCGCGTTCGGCTCGGTCATCGGTCTGATCTTCTTCATCTCGCTGGTGGCGCGGCTGCTCGTGTTCGTCACGGCGTGGACCGCGACGGGCTCGGACGCACCCCCGAAGCCGGTCCAGCCACCGGCGCCGGTGGTGCTGGAGCCGGTGGTCGTGGTGGACCCGCCGATCGCCGTGCCCGCCACGGTCGGCGTGGTCACCGGGGTGCTCGGCACCCTGCTCGCGCTGCGCTGGCGCCGCTCCCGCCGGTGATCAGCTCGGCTTCTCCGACCCCACCAGCCACATCGAGAAGTACTGCGACCCGCCGCCGTAGGCGTGCCCGAGCGCGCGGCGCGCGCCGTCCACCTGGTAGTCCCCGGCCCGGCCCATGACCTGCTTCGCGGCTTCGGAGAACCGCAGCATGCCGGACGCGCCGATCGGGTTGGAAGACAGCACTCCGCCGGACGGGTTGCACGGGAGCCGTCCGCCGATCGCCGTCTCGCCCTTCTCGGTGACCTTCCAGCCCTCGCCTTCGGGGGCGAAACCGAGGTTCTCCAGCCACATCGGCTCGAACCACGAGAACGGCACGTAGATTTCGGCGACGTCCACTTCGGACATCGGGTCGGTGATGCCCGCCTCGGCCCACAGCGCGGCCGCGGCCTCGCGTCCCGCCCGCGGGTTCACCTGGTCGCGGCCGGCGAACGTGGTCGGCTCGGTGCGCATCGCCGTCGCGTGGATCCACGCCGCGCCGCCTTCGACGGCGTCCCCGGCGGCCTCGTCGCCGAGCACCATCGCGCACGCGCCGTCGGACGACGGGCACGTCTCGTCGTAGCGGATCGGGTCCCACAGCATCTGCGACGCCCGCACCGACTCGACGGTGATGTCCGGCTGCCGCAGGTGCGCGAAGGGGTTCAAGGCGCCGTTTCGCCGGTCCTTCGCCGCGACGATGGCCCCCACGTGCTCGGGCGCCCCGGAACGGCGGATGTAGGACCGGACGTGCGGTGCGAAGTAGCCGCCCGCGCCGGCCCCGACCGGCATCTGGAACGGCGGGAGGATCGACAGCCCCCACATCGCGTTCGACTCGGACTGCTTCTCGTAGGCCACGGTGAGCACGCGCCGGTGCACGCCCGACTGGATGAGCGACGCCGCCACCAGCGCCGTCGAACCGCCCACCGACCCGGCGGTGTGCACGCGCAGCAGCGGTTTCCCGTTGGCGCCGAGCGAGTCGGCGAGGAACAGCTCGGGCATCATCACGCCCTCGAACAGGTCCGGGGCCTTGCCGAGCACGACGGCGTCGATGTCGGCCCACTCCACCTGGGCGTCGGTCATCGCGCGGTCGATCGCCTCGCGCAGCAGGCCCGGCATCGAGACGTCCTGCCGCTTGGCGCGGTGGTGCGTCTGGCCGGTGCCGAGCACGGCGGTGAGCTGCTTGGTCATCGGGCCTCCAGCACGGTCACCAGGTTCTGTTGCAGGGCCGGGCCGCTCGTCGCGTGCGCCACGGCCTTGCGGGATTCGCCGCGGTGGATCCGGATCGCGGCTTCGCCGATCCGGGCGAGCCCGGCGGAGAACATCGGGTTCGCGGCCAGCGCCCCGCCGGAGGGGTTGATCTTCACGCCGTCGCCGAGCCCGAGCGCGGTGCGCAGGATGAGCTCTTGGTGGGTGAAGGGGGCGTGCAGCTCGGCGAGGTCGGCGCCGTCGAGGTCCAGGGCCTTTGCCGCGGCTTCGGTGGACGGGCTTCGCGTCAAGTCGCGGGCGCCGAGCACGGGGGAGTCGACGCGGTGCTCGATGCCGGTGATCACCGCCGGATGATCGACGATCTCCCGCGCGCGTTCCACAGTGGACAGGACGATGACGGCGGCCCCATCGGTGATCGGCGCGATGTCGTGCTTGCGCAACGGATCGGCGTAGTACGGCGTGTCGAGGAGTTCCGCGACGTCTTTGCCGGTCCCGCGCGCGGCCACCTCGGCGAGGTCCTTTTCGGACCAGAGCCCGGCCTCCAGGCCCAGCCGCGCCTGGATCCCGGCGATCGAAACCGAGTCCGGCCACAGGGGCGTGACGACGTACGGGTCGAGCTGCAGGGCGAGCACCCGGCGCAGCTGCCCGGCGCTGGACTTGCCGAAGCCGTAGACGAGCGCGGTCTCGACCTCGCCCATCTTGATCTTCAGCCACGCCTCGTACAGCGCCCAGGCGGCGTCCATCTCGACGTGCGACTCGTGGATCGGCGGGAACGCGCCGATCGCGTCGACGGCGGCGATGAAGGAGAACGCGCGGCCGGCCAGGTAGTCCGACGAGCCGGAGCACCAGAACCCGATGTCTTTTTTGGACAGTCCGGTCTGGGCGAAGACCTCGGCGAAGATCGGGACGAGCATCTCCACGCCGTTGGTGGTACCCGCGGTTTCGCGGACGTTGGGGGCCTTCGCGAAGCCCGCGATCGCGACGTCTGGCATCAGGACCTCACAGGTGGTGGGCGAAGGTTTCGTAAGCCGCGTCCGGCTCGCCGGTCGGCTCGAAGTGGCTGATGTTCTCCAGCGACGTCCACCACTGATCGCGCGGCTTCCACGCGGCGCGCACCCGCATCCCCATCTTGACGTCTTCGGCGGCGCAGCCCAGGACGAGGTGGAGGAAGGCGATGTCGGCGCCGTCGAGCAGGATGTAAGCGGCGACGTACGGCGGCTTGATCCGCTGGCCGAGGAACGGGACGTTGACGATGCAGAACGTGGTGACGATGCCGGTGTCGGGCAGCTCGACCTCTTCGGTGGTCGGCACGCCATCTGTCGGGCAGGCCCCGCGCGGCGGGATGTAGACCTTTTCGCAGGCGGGGCACCGCTGGCCGATGAGTTTCCCCTCGGCGAGCCCGCGCAGGTAGGTGCTCTCCTCGGGGGAGGCGGAGTGCGTGTACTTGAGGTGCACCGGAGTGATGACGACGCTGACCGGCGCGCCCTCTTCCCGGTCGGCGACCGGGGGAGCGGGCTCGGTGGGCGTGGTGTCCTCGGCGTCCAGGGGCAGGAAGTAGGCGATGTCGCGGATGTGCCCGACGACCTCGTCGGCCCAGCGCACGCGCACCCGCTGTCCACTGTGGATGTTGCCGGGCTCGCCGGCGTCGACCGCGTGGAGCATGGCGGTGTCCGCGCCGTCGAGCTTCACGAGCGCCCAGGCGAAGGGTCGGCTCAGCGGCTGCCCGTCGAGGGGCTCCGGGCACCACGACCACGAGACGACGGTCCCCTCTTCGGCGACCGGCACGAACTCGCTGAGCTGTTCGGCGGTGACTGGGTCGTACTCGACCGGCGGAACGTGCACCCGGCCATCGCTGCCACGGATGCCCTCGATCCGGCGATCACGCAGCGCGGTGACGAACCGGCCGAGGACGGGCCCGGTCGAGCGGGTGTAGTCGAAGCCGACGTTCAGCGGTGCCGCTAGTGGTGTCTCGGTCACATCGTTGAGTGAAACACGTTCTCGTTCTGGCGGCAAGATACCGCGACAGGCAATCATCGGCCGGAGGAACGTGTTCTAAGTGCGATGGCAGTGGGCCGCGTGTGGTTGCCGGGCGGGTCACAGCAAGTCCCGCAGCTTGACGATCTGCGCGATGTAGACCGCCAGGAGGCAAAGGTCGACGAACAGGATGGGAAGGGTCAAAACGAGCGGTTTCGCGTGCGCCAGGGCGAGGGGGATGGCCACGAAGGCGGGGGCGACCGCGATCAGGATCAAGGGGAGGTGGTAGGGAAGCAGTCGCTGCTTGAGGCGGTACTTGGGATCTCGCTTGACGGCGTGCCAGCCGTGATAACCGGCGTAGGTCGCGAGAAGAGGAGCTTCGATCTGGTTCCGGATGTGCTCGGAAGCCTCCCCGATCTGGGCGTTCTGGAAGGCGATGAGCGTGCCCAGGAGAAGGGAGACGAGCGGGGAGAGCAGGAGCAGAGGGCTGTTCGCCCGTTCGACGCCGAAGCCCAGCACCGCGGAACTCACGGTGACGGAGCAGACCACCATCGACGTTCGGTGGTCCATTTTCTTGAGGATCTCGTCGCGCAGGGTTCTGTACTCGGCGAGAAGGATTTCTGCGGCGAACTTCGCTTCGCCGGTGATCGCCGACAAGTCGGTCGATCCTTCGCGTCCCTGTTCCTCAGGCGAGTCCACTCGGCCTCCTGTCGCAGATCGACGACCTGTTGCCGATGAACTCGCGGCAGGCGCGGGGCTTGTTACGCCTCGGCGCCGTCAGCGACCCTTGAAATCCGGCTTCCGCTTCTCCGAGAACGCCCGCGGCCCCTCCTTGGCGTCCTCCGAAGCGAACACCTCGATCCCGTACTGCGAGTCCAGCTTGAACGCCTCTTCCTCGTGCAACCCCTCGGTGTCCCGCATGGTCCGCAGGATCGCCCGCACCGCCAGAGGCCCGTTCGCGTTCACCAGCGCAGCCAGCTCCAAGGCGCGCGAGAGCGCGGTACCGTCCGGCACCACGTGCCCGATCAAGCCGATGGCCAGCGCCTCCGCCGCGGTCAGGTGACGGCCGGTCAGCAGGATGTCCGCGGCCAGCGTGTACGGGATCTGGCGCGGCAGCCGCACCGCCGATCCGCCCATCGGGAACAGGCCCCAGCGGGCCTCCGACACGCCGAAGCGAGCCGACGCGCCCGCCACCCGGATGTCGGTCCCCTGGAGGATCTCGGTGCCGCCCGCGATGGCCGGGCCCTCGACCGCCGCGATCAGGGGCTTCGTCAGGCGGCGGCCCTTCAAGAGCCCCGGGATGCGCGAAGGGTCGAACTTGCCCGACGCGAACGACTCCGACGGCGAGTTGCGCGACATCGACTTCAGGTCCGCGCCCGCGCAGAACGCGCCGCCCGCGCCGGTCAGGATGCAGCTGCGGATCGAGTCGTCGGAATCGACCCGGTCCCAGGCCTCGACCATGATCGACATCATCTCGCCGGTGATCGCGTTGCGCGCCTCGGGCCGGTTCATCGTGACGACGAGGGTCTGCCCCTCCTGTGTCACCAGCGCGTGCGGTTCACCCACGGAAGACCTCCTGAAGGAGCAGTGCCATTGCCCGGAACGATAACATGTTCTACTTTGAGGGCGTGGCACTCAACATCGCGGATCTTCTGGAGCACGCCGTCGACGCCGTGCCGGAGCGCGTCGCGGTCGTGTGCGGCGACCGGCGGGTCACCTTCGCCGAACTGGAGGCGCGGGCCAACCGGCTCGCCCACCACCTCGCCGCGCACGGCGTGGGACGCGGGTCCCACATCGGGGTCTATTCCCGCAATTCGATCGAGGCCTTGGAGGCGATGATCGCGGCGTACAAGCTGCGCGCGATCGCCGTCAACGTCAACTACCGGTACGTGCACGGCGAACTCGTCTACCTCTTCAACGACGCCGAGATCGTCGCGCTCGTCCACGAACGCAGCTACGCCGGCAAGGTCGCCGCGGTGCTGCCGGAGGCGCCGAAACTGAAACACGTTGTCGTGATCGACGACGGCAGCGACGGCGACTACGAGAGCTACGGCGGCGTCGACTACGAATCCGCGCTCGCGGCCCAGAGCCCCGAGCGCGATTTCGAGGAGCGCAGCAACGACGACCTCTACATCCTCTACACCGGCGGCACCACGGGCTACCCGAAGGGCGTGCTCTGGCGGCAGGAGGACGTCTGGCGCGCGCTCGGCGGCGGGATCAACTTCGTCACCGGCGAGTACATCCCGGACGAGTGGACGCTCGCCGAGCAGGGCAAGGCCGGGAGCCTGACCCGGCTGCCCGCCGCGCCGCTGATCCACGGCGCCGCGCAGTGGGCCGCGTTCGGGGCGCTGTTCACCGGCAGCCCCGTCGTCTTCGTGCCCCGCTTCGACGCCCACGAGATCTGGAAGGCCGTGCAGGAGCACAAGGTCCAGGTCCTCACGATCGTCGGCGACGCGATGGCGCGGCCGCTCATCGAGGCCTTCCGCGAGGGCGACTACGACGCGTCGTCGATCGTCGCCGTCTCGAGCCACGCCGCCCTGTTCTCGCAGTCGGTGAAGCAGGAGTTCGTCGAGCTCGTGCCGCACGCCGTGATCACCGACGCCATCGGCTCGTCGGAGAGCGGCTTCACCGGCATCGGCATGGTGGCCAAGGGCTCCGACCACAGCGCCGGCCCGCGGGTCAGCTTCGGCAAGGACGCCATCCTGCTCGACGACGACGGCAACCTCGTCGAAAAGAAGCCCGGCGCGGTCGGGCTGATCGGCCGCCGCGGGCACGTCCCGCTCGGCTACTACGGCGATCCCGAGAAGAGCAAGAAGATCTTCGTCGAGGTCGACGGCGTCCGTTATGTCGTCCCGGGCGACTACGCCCGCTACGAGGAGGACGGCACCGTCACGCTGCTCGGGCGTGGCTCCCAGTGCGTCAACACCGGCGGCGAGAAGGTCTACCCGGAAGAGGTCGAAGGGGCGCTCAAGTCCCATCCCGACGTCTTCGACGCGCTCGTCATCGGCGTCCCGGACGAGCGGCTCGGCCAGCGCGTCGCCGCCGTCGTCCAGCTCCGCGAGGGCGCCGAAGGAGACCTGACGGCGATCGAAGAGCACGTCCGCGGCGAGATCGCCGGCTACAAGGTGCCGCGGACGGTCTGGCTGGCCGGCGAGATCGGCCGTTCGCCCAGCGGCAAGCCGGACTACCCGTGGGCCCAGCGCTACGCCGCCGAGCACGAACCGGCCGCGGCCCAGCCCGTCTGAGGAGGACTACACCGTGCGGACACCCCTGTGCGACCGGCTCGGCATCGACCTGCCGATCGTCGGGTTCACCCCGTCGGAGCACGTCGCCGCGGCACTGAGCCGCGCCGGCGGGCTCGGCGTGCTCGGCTGCGTGCGGTTCAACGACGCCGCCGAGCTCGACCGGGTGCTCACCTGGATGGACGAGAACACCGGCGGGAAACCGTACGGCGTCGACATCGTCATGCCGGCCAAGGTGCCCGCCGAGGGCACGCAGGTCGACCTGGCGAAGCTCATCCCGGACGGGCACCGCGCGTTCGTCGACCGCGTCCTGAAGGAGCTCTCGGTCCCGCCCCTGCCGGACGACACCGACGAGCGCGCGGGGGTGCTCGGCTGGCTGCATTCGGTCGCCCGCTCGCACGTCGAGGTGGCGCTGAACCACCCGATCAAGCTGATCGCCAACGCGCTCGGCTCGCCGCCGGCGGACGTCATCGGCCAGTGCCACGACAAGGGTGTCCCGGTCGCGGCGCTCGCCGGGAAGGCCGAGCACGCGGTGCGGCACGTCGAGAACGGCGTCGACTTCGTGGTGGCGCAGGGCTACGAAGCCGGCGGGCACACCGGCGAGATCGCGTCCATGGTGCTGGTGCCGGAGATCGTCGACGCGGTCGACGTGCCGGTGCTCGCCGCGGGCGGAATCGGTTCCGGCCGCCAGATGGCCGCGGCGCTCGCCCTCGGCGCGTCCGGCGTCTGGATGGGGTCGATGTGGCTGGCCACCGAGGAGTACCTGCAGACGATGGGTGAATCGGTGGCGATGCAGCAGGCGCTCGTCGCGGCGACGTCGTCGGACACCGTGCGGACGCGGATCTACACCGGCAAGCCGGCCCGGCTGCTGAAGACCCGCTGGACCGAGGCGTGGGCCGCGGCGGACGCGCCCGAGCCGTTGCCGATGCCCCTCCAGAACCTGCTGGTTTCCCCCGCCCACAACCGGATCCACGCGGCGAACGACCCGAGCGTGGTGTCGATGCCGGTCGGGCAGATCGTCGGCCGGATGAACCAGGTCCGTCCGGTGGCCGACGTCGTCGCCGAGCTCGTCGCCGGCTACGAAGAAGCGCTTTCCCGCCTGGACAAGACCCGCTGAACCGCAGGAAAGGGGCCCCGCCGCGGCGGGGCCCCTTTCTCGTGCGTGAACGGCTACAGCGTGGCGGCGGCCGCGGCGATCTTCGACGCGAACGTGCTCACCTCGGTGTAGACGCCGGGGGCGTGCGCCCGGGCGCAGCCGTCACCCCAGCTGACGATGCCGACCTGGATCCAGGCGTTGTTGTTGTCCCGGCGGAACATCGGGCCGCCGGAGTCGCCCTGGCAGGTGTCGACGCCGCCGGAGGCGAGGTTGCCCGCGCAGATCTCGGCGCTCGGGATGAGGTCGGGGTAGCTGCCGCCCTGGGCGGCGCAGGTGGCGTCGTCGACGAACGGGACCGTCGCCTTGAGCAGGTACCGCTGCTGCGCGCCGCCTTCGCGGGCCGCGCCCCAGCCGGCCACGGTGAACGTGCCGGTGTTGTACGCGCTGGTCGTCGCGATCGGCATCGTCGCCAGCCCGCTCACCGGGCTGGCCAGCTTGATCAGCGCCCAGTCGCCGCCGGTCGAGGAGCCGTAGGTGGGGGACTGGTAGACGTAGGTCGAGCGGATCTTCTGCGCGCTGGAGCTCTGCAGGTCGACCACGCCCACGGTGGCGGTGATCGAGGTGTTCGAACCCGTCCGGCTGACGCAGTGCGCCGCGGTCAGGACGATCTGCTTGGTGTAGAGCGCCCCGCCGCAGCCCATGGAAAGCCGGACCATGAACGGGAATTCGCCCTGGGCGGCCCGGGTGCCGCCGACGACGTCGGTGGACGGCGGCTGGGCGGCGGTGGCGATCGCCGGGGTGGCGAACGCCGCGGCCGCGGCGACCGCGGCCAGCGTGGTGGTGGCGTTTCTGAGCAGGGTGAACCAGCGCTTGGGAACCAAGGGGATCAGTCCTTCCAGTGTCCACAGTGGAAGCCATTGCCGTCGGCGGCCCCATGACTACACCAGGTGGTCAAGACCGGGACAACCGACTTTCTTCGGATCTTTCGGGCGGTTGGGTGATTTCTCACCGGCGGATCCGGCGAACGCCGTAGGCCGAAACGCCGAGCAACAACGCGACGCAGCCGGCGAGCACCGACGGCAGCGGCAGGCTGAAGGCGAGCACCACGCACCCGGCGAGGCCGAGGACGGCGACCGGCAGCGCCTTCCCGCGCAGGGTGAGGGCGGCGGCGTTGGCGATCGCGTAGTACGTCAGGACGGCGAAGGACGAGAAGCCGATGGCGGCGCGCAGGTCGATCGTCGCGGCGAGCACGGCGACGACGAGCCCGACGGCGAGCTCCGCCCGGTGCGGCACCTGGTAGCGCGGGTGCACGGCGGCGAGGAAGCGGGGGAGGTGGCCGTCGCGGCTCATCGCCAGCGTCGTGCGCGAGACGCCGAGGATGAGCGCGAGCAGCGAACCGAGCGCGGCGACGGCCGCGCCCACCCGGACGACCGGGGCGAGCCACCCCGGCACGGCCGCGGCGATCGGGTCCGGGCTCGCGGCGAGCGCGGCGGGGCCGAGCCGGACGAGCAGCAGCACGGCCAGCGCGGCGTAGACCACGAGGGTGATGCCGAGGGCCAGCGGGATGGCCCGGGGGATGGTGCGGGCCGGGTCGCGGACCTCCTCGCCGAGGGTGGCGAGCCGCGCGTACCCGGCGAAGGCGAAGAAGAGCAGCCCGGCCGCTTCGAGCACGCCGCCGCCACCCGGCCAGGCGACGAGCGGGCCGCCGCCGGACGGCCCGGCGGCCATCGCCACTCCCGAGACCGTGAGCACGAGCAGGGTGCACGACACGATCACCCGGGTGGCGAGCGCCGACCGGTGCACCCCGAAGTAGTTGACGGCGGTGAGCGCGGCGACCACCGCGACGGCGAGGAGGCTCCGCCACGGCTGCCCGAGCCCGGGCGCGGCGTAGGCGACGACGGTCAGCGTCATCGCGGCGCAGCTGGCGGTCTTCCCGGTGACGAATCCCCAGCCGGCGAGGTAGCCCCAGAATTCACCGAGCCTTTCCCGCCCGTAAACGTAGGTGCCGCCGGATTCCGGGTAAATCGCGGCGAGCCGCGCCGACGACGTCGCATTGCAGTAAGCGATGACGGCCGCGAGCACCAATGCGATGAGCAATCCGGCCCCCGCGGCGCGCGCCGCCGGCGCGAACGCGGCGAACACGCCGGCCCCGATCATCGAACCCAGGCCGAGGAAAACGGCGTCGGCGAGGCCGAGCCGGCGGGTGAGGGAAGTCGGGGGCATCCGGGTGATCCTCCAGCTGTCGGCCGTGTTGCGCGCCACAGCGAACCACGGCGGGCGAAGAACCGAATAGGGTCGATTCCGTGCCTGCCCCTTCGCACCATTCCCGCCTGTCCGCCGACGGTCCCGTCCTCGACGGGATTCCCGAACACGGCCGCGTCCCGCGTTACTACGCGGTCAAGGTCGAACTGCTGGCGGTGATCGCGGAACTCGGCGAAGGAGCGGTGCTGCCCACGGAACGGGAATTGTGCGAACGGTTCGAAGTGTCGAGGGCGACGGTACGGCAGGCGGTCGCGGAGCTGGTGCTCGAGGGCCGCCTCAGCCGCCGCCAGGGGAGCGGCACGTACATCGCCGGCCCGAAGCTCGTCCAGCCGCTGGCCCTGGTGAGCTACACGGAGGGGCTGCGGCGCCAGGGCATCCGGCCCGGCCGCACGGTGATCACCCGGGAGCGGCGCCCGGCCGGCCGCGCGCTGGCCGCCGACCTGCAGGTGACGTCGGACGCCGAGGTCTTCCACCTCGAGCGGGTCCTGCTGGCCGACGAGGAGCGCGTCGGGCTCGAGTCGACATATCTCCTCGCTTCGCGGTTCCCGGACCTCCTCGACGTCTTCGACCCCCGGCAGTCCTTGCACGCGTGCCTGACCGGGAAGCTCGGTGTGGTGTTCGACGGGGCGGAGGAGCGGGTCGAGACGGTGCTGGCCACCCCGCGTGAGGCCTTGCTGATCGGGACGAACCCGGCGCTGCCGATGCTGCTGACCCACCGCGTCTCGTGGGGGCCGGACGGGGTGCCGTTCGAGCGGGTCCGGTCGCTCTACCGCGGGGACCGGCTCAGCTTCACGACCCGCCTGGGCCGGTCCGCCGGCTGAGGAGCTGTCACGTTTCGCGCGGTGCCCTCGTCCCTCCCGCAAGCCACCGAACCGGGAGGACGAGATGAACGCCGCATTGTGGACAGGTCAGGTGCTGCTGGCCGTGCTCTTCGCCGTGTCGGGCGCGCTCAAGTCGACGATGTCGCGGCAGCGGATGCTCGAAACCGGCCAAACCGGTGCCGCGGCGTACCCGCTGCCCGTGGTCCGGTTCACCGCGATCTGCGAACTCCTCGCCGCGGTGGGCCTGGTCCTGCCGCGGCTGCTGGGCATCGCGCCGGTCCTGACCGGCTGGGCGGCCGTCGGGCTGGCCGTGGTGATGCTGGGCGCCATGGCGATGCACGGCAGGCTGGCGATCGTGCGGCACGAGCCGGCCGAGTGGCGCAACGCCGGGATCAACGTCGTGCTGCTGGCGGTGTGCGTCTTCGTCGCCGCCGGCCGGCTCTGAGGGTGGCGTTGCGGGCGGGATGCAACCCCGGGCGGGTCCACTCCGTCTGGCAGGTATGCGTACCACGGTGAAACTGCTGGGCGCGGGCCTGCTGCTGCTCACGGCAACGGCCTGCGCCGCGAATTCCGGCGCCGGCGCCCCGGCGGGCACCGGCTCGGCGCCCACGACGTCCACGAGCGTGCCCGGGACCGTGACGCCCACCCTCGGCCCGTCATCGTCCCCGGCGCCCGGCCCGCCGCCGTCCCAGACGGTCGGCCGGCCGACGCAGGGCATCGCGCCGGGCGACGACGTCGTCGCCGAGACCCAGGTCGACGCCCGCGGGCTGCCCGAGGGCTACCCGCGCAGCCTCACCCGCAGCCTCGACGGCCGGACCCTGATCCTGCAGGCCGAGGAGGGCGGCTGCCGCCGCGTCTCGGCGCGCGTCAGCGAGCAGACCGCGCAGCAGGTGGTCGTGCTGGTCGCCGTGGCGTCGGCGCCCAAGGGCCAGATGTGCCCGGACTACATCAAGGAGATCAAGGTGCCGCTCGCCCTCGTGGCGCCGCTCGGCACGCGCACGGTCGTGCTCCGCCAGGGCTGACCCCCGGACGCTGGGAGGGCGGCCCCGGGATGCCCGGGACGCCCTCCCAGACCATTCCGGTGCAACCCCGTGCCGCCCTCGTTCCGTCTTGGGGGCATGAGGTACTCAGCGAAGGTGGTCGGGACAGGCGCACTCCTGCTGATGGTGACGGCCTGCGCCGGCCAGGACATGCCCACCAACCGGCCCGGGGGATCGACCGGCAGCGTGTCGGTGCCCGCACCGGCGTCGCCGTCGCCGTCGCCGAGTGGATCGGTGCTGCCCGCCCCGCCCGAGCCCAACCCGCCGGGCAAGCCCCGGCTGACCGTGCCCGAGGGCAGCACCCAGGTGCCGGCGGGCCAGCTCGACGCGACCGCGCTGCCCGCCGGGTTCCCGCGCGAGGTGTGGACGGCCAACGGCGGCACGGTCCTCAACATCCGCGCCCAGGAAGGCGGCTGCGGGCACGCGCTCGGCGAAGCGGCCGAACAGGCGGGCGACCACGTCGTCGTCAACCTGAGCGAGACGAAGGCCCAGACCAATCAGATGTGCACGATGGACATCCGCTACCCGGTGATCTCGGTCGCCCTGGCCGCGCCGCTGGATCAGCGCACCGTGGTGCTGAAGACCACGCCGCCGAAGTAAATCGCCGTGCCGCGGCCCCCGGGGGAGACCTCCCCGGGGGCCGCGTGCTGTCCGCAGTGGACGATCGCCCGGCGGTGGTCCGGACCACGTGACACCCGTGGTCCGGTTCGTCGAAGTTGTCGAAAATTGTCAGGGCTCCCGCTGAACCGCCGCCGTGACCGGGCCGTGTCCCGGAGTGAGGTGGCGATCAGAGAGGAGGGGCCCCATGCCCCGGTTGAGCAGTGGCCGGCACCGCAAGCAGGCGACCGTCGGAATGGCCGCGTTGCTGGGCGTCGCCGGCATCACCGCGACCGCCATCGCGCTGAGCAGTCCCGCGGGCAACGCGGCCGAAGCGCCCAAGGAGAACTGCGGTGGCCTCGACACCGCGTTGCAGAACAACCTGAACTTCATCGCGGGCCAGCAGGCGAACCCGGACGCGCAGTCGGCCGCGCGGATCACCAACCGGCAGGCCGTGGTGGACCTGATCCAGCAGCGGCGGCAAGTGGCGGGCTGCACGGCGAACGTCGCGGCGAACAACGGTCAGGCCGCCGCGGCCCCGGGGAACTCCGGCAACGCGCCGGGCAAGGCGCAGGCGCCCGGGCAGCAGAAGAAGCAGGAGCAGCCGGCCGCCAGCGCGGGCGCGGCGGTGGGCCAGGTGGTGTGCCCCGGCTCGACCGTGACGCTGTCGGGCGAGGGCGGCGCGCCGGCCGCGTCGAGCAACCAGTTCCCGGCCGGGACGAAGCTCAAGGTGACCAACCTGGACAACTCGAAGTCCACCACGGTGTCGGTGACGTCGGTGTCGGGCAGCTGCACGCTGCTCAACAACGCGGCCTTCGAACAGGTCCGGGAGCCCGGCAAGTTCCTCATCCGGCGCGCGCGGATCGAGCGCGTCGGCTGAGCGAGGAGGGGACACCGGCGGCGGGCCGGTGTCCCCTTCCCTTGCTCTCTAACGGAAACTGATCTGCAGCACCGGGTCGCCGGTGCTGGCGAAGAAGTCGTTGCCCTTGTCGTCGATGACGATGAACGCCGGGAAGTCCTCGACCTCGATCTTCCAGACGGCTTCCATACCCAGCTCGGCGTACTCGAGCACGTCGACCTTCTTGATGCAGTCCTGCGCGAGCCGCGCCGCCGGGCCGCCGATCGAACCGAGGTAGAACCCGCCGTGCGCCTCGCACGCGGCGGTCACCTGCTTCGAACGGTTTCCCTTGGCCAGCATGACGAGTGAGCCGCCGGCGGCCTGGAACTGCTCGACGTAGGAGTCCATCCGCCCGGCCGTGGTCGGGCCGAACGAACCGGACGCGTAGCCCTCGGGCGTCTTCGCCGGGCCCGCGTAGTAGACCGGGTGGTCCTTCAGGTAATCCGGCATCTCCTCGCCGGCGTCGAGGCGCTCGGCGATCTTGGCGTGCGCGATGTCCCGCGCGACGACCAGCGGCCCGGTGAGCGAAAGCCGCGTCTTGACCGGCAGCTGCGAGAGCTGCGCGCGGATCTCGGCCATCGGCCGGTTGAGGTCGACGGCGACGACGTCGTCGGAGAGGTCTTCCTCGGTGACGTCGGGCAGGAAGCGGGCCGGGTCGCGCTCGAGCTGCTCGATGAACACCCCGTCGGCGGTGATCTTGGCCTTGGCCTGCCGGTCGGCGGAGCAGGAGACGGCGATGCCGACCGGGCAGCTCGCGCCGTGCCGGGGGAGCCGGATGACCCGGACGTCGTGGCAGAAGTACTTGCCGCCGAACTGCGCGCCGATGCCGAACTGCCGGGTCATCTCCAGCACCTGCTGCTCGAGGTCCGGGTCGCGGAAGGCGTGGCCGAGCTCGGAGCCCTCCTGCGGCAGCGTGTCGAGGTAGCGGGCGGAGGCGAGCTTCGCGACCTTGAGGTTGAACTCGGCCGACATCCCGCCGACGACGATCGCGAGGTGGTAGGGCGGGCAGGCGGCGGTGCCGAGGCTGCGCAGCTTCTCGTCGAGGAACCGCGCGAGCCGCTTCGGGTTCAGGACGGCCTTGGTCTCCTGGTAGAGGAACGTCTTGTTGGCGCTGCCGCCGCCCTTGGCCATGAAGAGGAACTCGTAGGCCGGGTTCTGTTGCCCGTCTTTGTGGTACAGCTCGATCTGCGCGGGCAGGTTGGTGCCGGTGTTGCGCTCGTCCCAGAAGTTGACCGGCGCCATCTGCGAGTACCGCAGGTTCAGCTGCTGGTAGGCGTCGAAGATGCCCTGCGAGAGGGCGCGCTCGTCGTTACCGCCGGTGAGCACGCCTTCGCCGCGCTTGCCGATGACGATGGCGGTCCCGGTGTCCTGGCACATGGGCAGCACCCCGCCGGCGGAGATGGCGGCGTTGCGCAGCAGGTCCATGGCGACGAACCGGTCGTTGCCACTCGCTTCGGGGTCATCGACGATGGCGCGCAGCTGCCGCAGGTGTGACGTGCGCAACAGGTGCTGGATGTCGGTGATGGCGGTGCGCGCGAGCGTGGTGAGCGCTTCCGGGGCGATCTTCAGGAAGGTGCGCCCGGCGGCTTCGACGGTCTCGACGCCTTCGTCGGTGACCAACCGGTATTCGGTGGTGGTGTCCTTGCCCAGCGGCAGGACTTCGGTGTGCTGAAACGGGGTGGACGGCACTTGCCAGGCTCCTTTGCCAGCTCCGGGATCGGTCCACCCTACGCAGGTGCGGCGGCCACGCCGAAGAGGTATGCGGTCACTGTGGGCCACCCCACGCGGCTTCCGGGACCCGCCACCCCGAAGCCGGTTCGGGCCCACCACCCCGAAGCCCGATTGTGACGACGGACGGGGGTACCGCGTCAAGGCGGGAAAGATGCCTTGACCCGGCACCACCGTCCGTGTTCTGGCTTCGGATCGGGGTGGCGGGGAGGGCTGGGTGGGGTGCCGGTGATGCCGCCCGCGACCGTTCGGCATACAGGTACGCGAGCCGACCGCCTGGGTACGCGAGCCGACCGTCCGGGTACGCGAGCCGACCGTCCGGGTACGCGAGCCGACCGTCCGGGTACGCGAGCCGACCGTCCGGGTACGCGAGCCGACCGCCTGGGTACGCGAGCCGACCGTCCGGGTACGCGAGCCGACTGTCTGGGTACGCGAGCCGACCGTCTGGGTACGAGCCTTGGCCGGCCGGGTGCGCTGCTGCGGGAAGCTGGTCGGGAGGCCGGGTCCACCCCGACGGACCCGACCTCCCGGGGAAAGCTCCCGGATGCGTGCACACCCGGTCGCGAGGCCTGCGCCGGCACTTCGAGGCTGGCGTGACGCAGGTCATAAGTCAACGCCGCCGAACGGGTGCTGGCGGAGGGTTGCTACCCAGGCCCGTGAAGGGTGAAACCCGGTTTTCGTGGGAGATTTTCGCGCTTGGCCGAACGCCTGGTCAGCGAGGTGCGGAAATGGCCGAGGGCGGGTGCACATCGTGCACCCGCCCTCGGCCGAGAAGCGATCAGCTGGCGTAGGCGCGGAGCCGGTCCGCGCGCTCGCCCTGGCGCAGCTTCGACATGACCTCGCGCTCGATCTGGCGGACGCGCTCGCGGGACAGCCCGAAGTGCTTGCCGATCTGGTCGAGCGTGCGCGGCTGGCCGTCGTCGAGGCCGTAGCGCAGGCGGATCACGTGCTGCTCGCGGTCGTCCAGCGTCGCCAGCACCCGGCGCAGGTCGTCCTGCAGCAGGCCCGAGATCACGGCGCTCTCCGCGTCGGTGGCCTCGGAGTCCTCGATGAAGTCGCCCAGCGGGGCGTCCTCCTCCGCGCCGACCGGCATGTCCAGGCTTACCGGGTCACGCGAGTGGTCGAGCAGGTCCGAGATCTTGTGCGCCGGGATGCCCGACTCGGCCGCCAGCTCCTCGTGCGTCGCGTCGCGGCCGAGCTGCTGGTGCAGGTCGCGCTTGATGCGGGCCAGCTTGTTCACCTGTTCCACCAGGTGGACGGGCAGCCGGATGGTGCGGCCCTGGTCGGCCATGCCCCGGGTGATGGCCTGCCGGATCCACCAGGTGGCGTAGGTCGAGAACTTGAACCCCTTGGAGTAGTCGAACTTCTCCACCGCGCGGATGAGACCCAGGTTCCCCTCCTGGATCAGGTCGAGCAGCGGCATCCCCCGGCCGGTGTAGCGCTTGGCGAGCGAGACCACCAGGCGGAGGTTGGCCTCCAGCAGGTGGTTCTTCGCCACGTGGCCGTCGCGGACCAGCGCGGCCAGCTCGGTGCGGCGCTTGGCCGTGAGCTCCTCGGCGGTGTCCAGCATGTGCTGGGCGAACACGCCGGCTTCGATGCGCTTCGCCAGCTCGACCTCGTCGGCCGCGGACAGCAGGGCCGTCTTGCCGATGCCGTTGAGGTAGACGCGGACGAGGTCGGCGGCGGGGCTCTGGGCGTCGAGGTCGGCGTCGGTGAGCGTCCCCACGCTCATCACCGACTCCTCGGTCGCCTGAGCCGGGATACGCTCGCGAATCCCGCGCGACTCGCGTTCGAGAGTCTGGACTGACATTCTGCCTCCCCGGTCACGGGCTGAACGTGCTGCTGCGGTCGTCCACCGGTGTGCGCACCCGCGCACCGAGGCCTGTGGATCCCGGTACGCCGGTCCGGCCGGCTTGGCTGGACATCTGGCACAACGCTCCGGGTTCCCAAAACGTTCCCGGCTCGTCATAGGAGAAGACGGCTGCCGGAGCGATCCGGTTGCTCAACCAATGCTGAGCTTTTGCTGAGAACGTTCCGTGACCGGGGAACCTGAGAATTCCATATGAATCCGGTCAGAAACTGAACCAGATCGCAATGGTCTAGACCTCAACCAAAACCGTGAACGGACCGTCGTTCACGCTCGAGACCGCCATCATGGCCCCGAAACGGCCCGTCGCCACCGTGGCGCCGCGCCCGCGCAGCTCGGCCACGACGGCGTCCACCAACGGCTCCGCGACCTCCGGCCGGGCGGCCTGCGTCCACGACGGCCGCCGTCCTTTCTTCGTGTCGCCGTAGAGCGTGAACTGGCTCACCACGAGCAGCGGTGCATTCGCGGTGGCGCATGATTCCTCGTCGCGCAACACCCGCAGTTCGTGCAGTTTGCGCGCCATCGTGCCGGCCTTCGCGACGTCGTCATCGACGTGAATTCCCAGCAGCACAAGCAATCCCGGCTCGTCGATCGCGCCGACGACCTCGCCGCCGACGGTGACGTCCGCCCGCGTGACGCGGGCCGCGACCGCCCTCACTGGTCCGCCGGGACGAGCATGCCGTGCCGGACGAGCTCCCGGACGACGGGCAGCGCGGCGGCCGCCAGCTCCTCGGACGACAGGCCCTGCGCCGCCGCGAGCAGCTCGATCAGGTCCTCCAGCGGCAACGCGCCGCGGCACCCGGCCAGCAGCCGCGTGGCCAGTTCGTCGACCTCGTGCTGCCAGCCCGGCCCGTCGGTGCGGTGCAGCCGCCGGATGGTCGTCGCCCAGCCTTCGTCACCGGGTTCCTCGACGCTTTCGAGCAAAACCGTGTCGGGCACCACAAATCGGACATCAAGCAGCGAATCACCCGATTCGCGCAGCCATTCCACGCGGTCCAGCCAGCCCGCCGCTTCCGGGCCCAGCGGGTCGTCGTAAGCCTGCCGCAGGTCCTCGCACACGACGGTCGGTGTCCGCCCGGACGCGCGCCGCAGCGTGACGAAGCCGAAGCCGATGCCCCGCACGTCGTTGGCGGCGAACCAGTCGAGCCACGCCGCCGCCTTCGCCCGGCCCTCCGGCGAGCGCGGGTCGAGGCCCGCGTCCCGCAGCCACGTGCCGACGTAGAGGGCCGGGTCGGCGACGTCGCGCTGGACGAACCAGGCGTCGGTCTCGGCGGGCAGCCAGCGGCTCACCCGGTCGGCCCAGTCCTCGCGGGAGGTGTGCAGCCACGAAGCGAGCAGGTGCCCGGTGCCGCCGTCGTTGAGGAACCCCGGCAGCTGCCGCACGACCAGCGCGCTCGCGTCGTCGCCGGCCAGCCCGGAGTCGCGGTAGGTGTAGTCGACGCGGGCCGGGCCGACCACGAACGGCGGATTGCACACGACCTGGTCGAACTTCCGCCGCGCGACCGGCGCGAACCACTCCCCGCGGACGAGCTCGACGTCCAGCTCGTTCAGCCGGAAGGTCGCCGCGGCCAGGGCGAGGGCCCGCGCGGAGACGTCGGTCGCGGTCACGCGCTGGGCGTGCCGGGTTGCGTGCAGCGCCTGCACGCCGTTGCCGGTGCCCAGGTCGAGCAGGGTGCCGACCGGGCGGCGGCTGGTCGCGCGGATCAGCGACAGCGACGCGTGGCCGACGCCGAGCACGTGGTCCTCGGGCACGGTGGTGCCGAGCACGTCGGCGTCGAGGTCGGACACGACCCACCAGGAGCCCTCCTCGTCGCCGTGCGGCCGGATGTCCAGCGCGGCCCGGTAGCCGCCGTCGGCCGCCGACAGGACCCCGGCGGAGACGGCGTCCTCGGGCGCGAGCGGCGCGAAGGCGGCCTTGACCGCGGTCTCCGGCTCGGTGCCGCCCAGCAGGAACAGCCGGATCAGCGTGCCGAGGTCACCCGCGTCCCGGCTCGCGCGTTCGGCCGGCACCGGCTCGCCCCGGCCCAGCGCCGCGTGCGCGGCCCCGCCGAGGGCCGCCACCACGCCGTCGGCGTCGTAGGAAGTGCGCCGGAAGGCCTCGCGCAGCCGCGCGCAGACGTCGTCGGACAGGTCGGGCAGTACGCTTCGCGTGCTCACGGTGGGTAATGCTGCCACGATGGCCCCCGTGACCCTTGAACGCGTCCTCGCCCCGCTCGACGCGGCGCTGCCCGAGCTCGAAGCGCTGTACATCGACCTCCACCGGCACCCGGAGCTGTCGTTCGCCGAGACCCGGACGGCCGCCGAGCTGGCCCGGCGGCTGGAGGGCGACGGCTACGAGGTGCACACCGGCATCGCCGGCACCGGCGTGCTGGGCGTGCTGCGCAACGGCGAGGGACCCACCGTGCTGCTGCGGGCCGACATCGACGCGCTGCCGGTCGAGGAGAAGACCGGGCTGTCCTACGCCAGCACGGTCCGCGGCACCGACGAGCACGGCAACGAGGTCCCCGTCATGCACGCCTGCGGGCACGACATGCACGCCACCTGGCTGTCCGGCGCCGCCGCGCTGCTCGCGAAGGGCCGTGACACCTGGGCCGGCACGCTGCTGGTGGTGTTCCAGCCGGGGGAGGAGGGCGCGGGCGGCGCCGTGGCGATGGTCCGCGACGGCCTGTTCGACGTCGCGGGGAAGCCCGACGTCGTGTTCGGGCAGCACCTGGTCCCCGGCCCGGCCGGCTGGGTGCTCACCCGGCCCGGGGTGATCATGGCCGCCACCGACACGCTGCGCGTCACCCTGCACGGCCGCGGCGGCCACGGCTCGCGCCCGGAGACCACCGTCGACCCGGCCGTGCTGGCCGCGTCCGTGGTGCTCAAGCTGCAGACGATCGTGTCGCGCGAGATCGCCGCCACCGACTCGGCCGTGGTCACGGTCGGTTCGCTGCACGTGGGCACCGCGAGCAACGTGATCGCCGACGACGCCGTGCTGGAAGTCAACGTCCGGTCGTTCGACCAGGCCGTCCGCGAGCGCGTGCTGGCCGCGGTCGAGCGGATCGTGCACGGCGAGGCGGCGACGGCCGGCGCGCCGAAGCCGCCGGAAATCGTCCGGTCCGGCTCGTACCCGATCACCGAAAACGACGAGGCCGCCAACGAGGCCCTCACCGAGGTCTTCCGCGGCCACTTCGGCACCGACGTGGTGCTGCCGGCGCCGCTGATCACCGGCAGTGAGGACTTCAGCGAGTTCGGCCGCGCGGCCGGCGTGCCGTCGGTGTTCTGGCTGGTCGGCGGCTTCGACCCGCAGACGGTGATCACCGCGATGACCGAGGGCCGGTTCGAGCGCGACGTCCCGTCCAACCACTCGCCGCGGTTCGCCCCGGTGCTGCACCCGACCCTGCGCACGGGCATCGAAACCCTCGTGGTGGCCGCGTTGAGCAAGATGCGTCACCCCGGTGTCGGATGAACCCCGCAAGTGGGACGATGGACAGCGGAGGTGGTGCAGTGACCATGCCCGCCAACGACTCGGACCCGGTGCTGATCACCGCGGCAGCCCCGTCGTACGAACAGCAGCTCGCCACGCGCAAACGCAAGTACGTGATCATGATGGGCTGCCGCATCCCGTGCCTGATCGCGGCCGGGCTGACCTACCACGTGTGGTGGCTGGCGCTGGGCTTCCTGGCGATCTCGGTGCCGCTGCCGTGGATCGCGGTGCTGATCGCCAACGACCGCCCGCCCCGCAAGACCGAGCAGGTCAACACCTACCGGCGCGAGGCGACGGCGATCGAGGGCACCACCCACCGCGTCATCGACGGCTGAGGCTCAGACCGGCTGGGGGCCCACCTTCCCGACGGCCAGCGCGCCCAGCCGCGTCCCGTGCCGCAGGACGTCCACAGTGGACTCCCCGGCCAGCCAGCCGGTGAGCACGCCCGCGTCGAAGGCGTCGCCCGCGCCGGTCGAATCGACGCACTCCGCCTCGACCGCGGGCACGCTCGTGACGCCGCCCGCGTCGACCCAGCTGGCCCCGTCGAGCCCGGCGGTGACGACCACCGCGCCGACCGTGCCGAGCAGTTCCTTCGCCGACACCGGGTCGGCCGAACCGGTCAGCGCGACCAGCTCTTCGGTGTTCGGCATCAGCAGGTCGACCCCGCGGACGTCGGCCAGGAAGGCGGCCGGGTCGGTGATGTGCGCGGCGGCCTGCGGGTCGACCGACGTGGTCAGTCCGGCTTCCTTCGCCGCGGCCAGTGCGGCGAGACCGGCGGCGCGCGACGGCGGGTCGAGCAGCACGTACCCCGAAAGGTGCAGGTGGCTCGCCCCGGCGAGCGCCTCCGGGGTGACGTCCTCGGGCGCGAAGCGCTGGTTCGCGCCGCGGTCGGCCAGCATGCTGCGCTGCCCGGACCCGTCGACCATGACGACGACGCAGCAGGTGGGCGCCTCGGGGTCGACGGAGAACGCGCACCGCACGCCCGCCGCTTCCAGCTCGGCCTTGATCAGCCGGCCGCCCGGGTCGTCGCCGATCCGCGCGAGCAACGTCGTCTCCGCGCCGAGGTGCCGCAGCCACAGCGCCGTGTTGGCGCCCGCGCCGCCGCCGGTGAAGCGGATCTTCGCGCGGGCATCGCCGCCGTGCGGCAACGGCTTGTCGTGCCGGGCGATCACGTCCAGGGCGGCGTCGCCGACCACCACGATCCCCCTCATGCCAGCGCCACCGCGACCTCGGTGGCCAGCTTGGCGTTGTTCAGCACCAGCGCTTCGTTCGCGTCGATGCTGACCCCGCCGCTCGCGGTGTGGAAGTGCTCCAGCAGCACCGGGGTGACTTCGGCGCCGTGCACGTTCCGCTCTTCGACCAGCGCGAGGCCCTCGGCGAGCAGCCGGTCGTGCAGTTCTTTGTCCATTTCGGACGCTTCCGGGATCGGGTTCGCGAGCAGGACGCCGGAATTCGCGTACGCGCGGTGCGCGTCGATGACCGCGGCGGCCTGTTTCGGGTCGTCGACCCGCCAGCCGACCTGGTGCCCCGACGAGCGCAGGTAGAACGCCGGGAAGTCGCCGGTGCGGTAGCCCAGCACCGGCACCGAGTTCGTCTCGAGGACTTCGAGGGTGGCCGGGATGTCGAGCACCGACTTCACGCCGGAGCAGACGACCACGGTCGGCACCTTCGCCAGCACGCCGAGGTCCGCCGAGATGTCCCAGCTCTGCGCGGCGCCGACGTGCACGCCGCCGAGCCCGCCGGTGGCGAACATCCCGATCCCGGCCGCGGCGGCCAGCGCCGACGTGCTCGCCACGGTCGTCGCGCCGGAGCGGCCGAGCCCGACGGCCGGGCCGAGGTCGCGCAGCGAGAGCTTGTCGAGCCCGGCGTCCGGGGCGCAGACGCGCTCGAGCTCGGCGGGGGAGAGGCCGACGACGACCCGGCCGTCGAGCACCGCGATCGTGGCCGGGACGGCCCCGCCGTCGCGGACCACGCCTTCGAGGCGGCGGGCGACGTCGAGGTTGCGGCCCGGCGGCAGGCCGTGGGACAGGATGGTGCTCTCCAGCGCGACGACGGGGTGCCCGTCACGCAGCGCCGAGGCGACCTCTTCGTGCAGGGAGAGTGCGGTAGTCACGAGAGACCATCATCGGTGATCGCCCCGCGCGCGGCGCCAGTGGGTCAGCTCGGCGGTCAGGTTCTTTTCGGCGGCGCTCGCCCAGCGTGTTCGCGCGGTTTCACTGCGGTAAAGCGGCCGGGACAGCATGCGCTCGAGGACGGCGATGCGCCCCTCGCGCCAGACGTCGTCGGGGTACTTCGCGTACTCCTCGCGCACGCCGCGGGCGTACTCCGCGTACTGCTCTTCGGGCGCTCCGAGGATGGCGAGGTCGGCGTCGAGGAGGGCGGTGGCCAGGAGGTCGTCCGGCGGTGCGTCGTGCCCGATCGTGGTGAGGATCAGGCCTTCGACGCGCTCGACGTGCGCCGCGGCCACCCCCGCCAGGGCTTCGCGAGCCCAAGCGGCGCTGGCGCGTTCGTCTTGACCGGGCTTCGCGTCGTAGACGACGTCGTGCGTCCAGGCCGCTACGGCGAGGATCGCGCGGCCGGTCTCCCCGAGGCCCGCCGCCAGCCAGGCGGAGTCGCGCGCGACGGCGGCCGCGTGGGTGAGCGTGTGGTAGCGACGGTGGGGCTCGGCGTACCGGGCTTCGAGCCGCGGCCAGGCCCCGGGTTCGCCGCCGAGCGCGGCCACCGCGTCGTGCCACCGCATCAGTCGAAGATCCCGCGGGGCCGCGCCACCTGGTCGAGCCAGTCCTCGAGCTGCTTCTCCCACTGCACGTCCGGCCGCACGGTGAACATCCCGAGGAAGTCCTGGCCGCGGCCGCCGAACCCGCCGCTCTTGCTCACGCGGACCCGCTTGGTGACCTCCAGCACGACGTCGGTGCGCTCGGCCGACGTCAGGAAGGTGACGGCGACCTGGGCGAAGACACCGGCGAAGCGCGGCGAAGGCGTGAAGCGGATCTCCTGGAAGAACGGCAGCTGCTGGCGGGCGCCGTCGACCCGGCCCTGCTCGAGGACGGCCTCGCGGAAGGTGAAGCCGAGCCGGCTCAGCGCGTCGAGGATCCGCTTCTGCGCCGGGAGCGGCTCGATCGCGACGGCGTCGGCGTCGAACGGGTCGCTGACCGCGGCGGCCAGGTCGAGCTCGGTCCGGACACCGACCGCCATGCCGGTGAGCGGCTTGGTGTAGACGCTGGTCACCGGCGTCTCCCAGGGCAGCGGCACCTCGAACGGCACCCGGATCCGCTGCCCGGCCCGGATGACCTCGCTGCCGACCAGCTGCCGGGTCTCGAACGGGAGGTCTTCGGTCCGGTCGCCGGGCACCTGGACGCGGGCCAGCAGCGTCACGGCGAGCCCCTTGATCTCCTGGTCGACCTCGCCGCCGAGCAGCAGCACCTCGCCGTGCAGCGGGTGGCCGGGGGCGGCGGTGGACTCCAGCAGGCGGGCGTCGATCCGCGCCCCGCCCGAGCCGAACGTCGCGAGCACCTTCTGGAACATGCGGCCGATCCTGCCAGGCCGAGGGGCCGATCGCGGGAGGTTCGGCGGGACTCGGGCACAATGGGCGGGTGAGCACCGAGACGCTGACGAAGCCGGAAACCACGCCCGAGGGCACGGACACCACCGACGACGACACCCCGAAGATGTTCCACTACGTGAAGAAGAACAAGATCGCCGAGAGCGCGGTCATGGGCACTCACGTGGTGGCGCTCTGCGGCGAGGTCTTCCCGGTGACGAAGTCGCCGAAGCCCGGGTCGCCGGTCTGCCCGGCCTGCAAGGAGATCTACGACAGCCTCCGCCCCGGTAAGTGATCGGGGCCTGAATCCCGGCGGGTGAGCCCGCCGGGTCTTTCGGCTGTCCGGAAACGGACAGATAGCCGAACAAACGTGAAAAACCTTCATTCGGCGGGTGTGCCGGGTGCGGGAGTCCTGGTAGATCCAGCGGACCAGGTTCCCTCACCCACCGGAGTCGCACATGCGCAGAACCGGGATCGTGCTCACCCTCGTCACCTTGCTCGCCGTGGCCGCACCCGCGCTGGCCCAGGCCGTCACCGGCTGGACGGAGGTCGGCTCCGACAACGCCAGGGCCCTCGACGAGAGCCAGGGGCTCGCGACGATCGTGCGCCCGTCGGGCACGACGATCCGCTACACCGGGATCGGCACGATCCCGGCCGACCTGAACTCGCAGGGCTGGAACCACGTCGGCGACCCGGGCTCGGCCCAGGGCTGGTACGTCGAGCCCTACCAGCGTGACGACCGCGGCGCGAAGCTCTTCCGCGTCCAGGCCCCGGACGGCTCGTGGGCCAACTACCAGCACACCCTCGAGTCGTGGGAAGCGAACAACAACTCCTTCGCCGCGGTGTCGCCGGACGCGCGCTGGCTGGTCGCGGGGGAGTGGGGCACCATGGACCGGCTGCTGGTGCACCCAATGCCCGGCGTGGTCGCCACGAACCCGGCCCAGAACCTGCCGCTGGCCGGCACCATCCGCCTGGACCACCCGGTCCGCGACGTCCAGGGCTGCGACTTCCAGACCGCGACCCGCCTGCTCTGCTCGTCGGACGACCCGGACGGCAGCCTCTTCGGCACGACGAAGCCGCTGCTGCAGGTCGACCTGGCCGGCCCGCTGTCCGGCTCGGACGTCACCGGCCACGTGACGTCCCTGGGCCAGCTCCCGCTCCGCAGCGGCTGCTCGGGCTCGTTCGAGGTCGAGGGCATCGACTTCGACGAGCGCGACAACACCCTCCGCGTGGTCGTGATGTCCCCGAGCATCTGCATCCTCTTCGACAGCAAGACCTACCGCTTCCGCCAGTGAGCGGACCCGGTGACGGAAGGGTCGACACGCGTGATTGCGGAGCCGGCACCCGTGATTGAAGCGACGACACGCCGGGCCTGCCGTGGCTCCGGCGTGTCGTCCTCCTGATCACGCGTGTCGACCCTCAAATCACGGGTGTCGGCGTTCTGATCACGCGAGTTCCGGGTTCAGGGACTCCGACTCCGGGGCCTGGGCCGGGGTGCGGCGGGCCTGGCGGCGGGCGCGCCGGCGTTCCTTGCGGGTCTCGACCATCGTGTAGAGGGTCGGGACCAGGACCAGGGTCAGCAGCGTCGAGCTGACCAGGCCGCCGATCACCACGATCGCCAGGGGCTGGCCGATGAACCCGCCCTGGCCGGTGATGCCCAGCGCCATCGGGACCAGCGCGAAGATCGTCGCCGCCGCGGTCATCAGGATCGGCCGCAGCCGGCGCCGGCCGCCTTCGGTGACGGCGTCGGCGACGCTCATCCCCTCGGCGCGGTACTGGTTGATCAGGTCGATCAGCACGATCGCGTTGGTCACGACGATGCCCACCAGCATCAGCATGCCGATCAGGGACGGCAGGCCGAGCGCGGTGCCGGTGGCCAGCAGCAGCCCGATCGCGCCGGTCGCCGCGAACGGGATCGACACGAGCAGGATCAGCGGCTGGATCAGGCTCCGGAACGTCGCCACCATGATCAGGAACACGATCGCGATGGCCGCGAGCAGTGCCAGGAACAGGTTGGAGAACGCCTCCTGCTGATCCTGGCTGACACCGCCGAGCGAGTACGCCGCCCCGCCGGTGAACGTCAGTCCGTCCAGTTTGGACTTGATGTCCGCGGTGGTCTTGGTCAGGTCGTCACCGGTGTTCTTCGCGGTCACCGTGGTGCTCAGGTCGCCGCCGGTGCGGTGCACCGACGCCGGTCCGTCCACAGTGGACACCTTGGCCACCTCGTCGAGCCGGACGACGCCGCCGGGGCCGGGAATCTGCAGGCCCTTCACCTGGTCGACCGTGACCGGAGCCGTGCCGGCGCGCAGCACGATGTCCGTGCGCTGCCCGTCGACCGGCAGCTGCGTCACCGTGCGCCCGGCGATCGCCTGGTTGGCGATCTGCCCGATGGTGCTCGCCGAGAGCCCGCGCGCCGCGGCCGCGGCGTCGTCCACCTCGACCTGCACCCGCGGCGAGCCGACGGCCAGGTCACTCGAAACCTCGGTCAGCCCGGACACCCCGCGCAGCGCCTGCGCCACCTGGTCGGACGCCGGCTTCAGCGCGGCCTCCGACGGCGCGGTCACCGACACCGACACCTGGTCGGAGTTGAACCCGGACGCGTCCGCGCCGATCTTGATCTCGCCCAGGTCCGGGCGCGACGTCAGCTTCGACCGCAGCCGGTCCGACAGCGCGTCGAGGTCGGTGTCCTTGGCGACGGTGACCGAGATGCTCGTGTTGGTCCCGCCGCCGAAGCCGAACGCCCCGCCGCCGCCGATGCTGACCTGGTAGGTCTGCACCGCGGGCTCCGCCGCGAGGGCCTGCTCGACGGCCGTGGCCGCCTTCTCCTTCGCCTCGACGCTGGTGCCGGCCGGCAGCTTCTGCGTCATGTTCAGCGTGGTGCCGCCGGACTGGTCGAGGAAGTTCGTGTTCAGCCGCGTCGCGAGCCCGACCGTGCCGGCGAAGATCAGCAGGGCCAGCAGCACGACGGTGAGCCGCCGCCGCGTCGCGAACCGGATCACCGGCAGGTAGGCGCGCTGCAGGATGCTGCGGCGTTCCTTCTCGACGGCCGCCTCGCGCGCCCGCTCGGCCTCGACGGCGTCCGCCGGGACCGCGGGCCGCTTCAGGAACCAGTACGCCAGCACGGGAACCACGGTCAGCGACACGAGCAGCGAGGCCAGCAGCGCCACCGTTACGGTGATCGCGAAGGGCGAGAACAGCTCGCCGACGAACCCGCCGACGAACGCGATCGGCAGGAACACCGCGACGGTCGTCAGCGTGGACGAGGTGACCGCGCCGGCCACCTCGCGGACGCCGTCGAGCACCGCGCGTTCCTTCTCCTCGCCGTACGCGAGGTGGCGTTTGATGTTCTCCAGCACGACGATCGAGTCGTCGACCACCCGGCCGATCGCGATGGTGAGCGCGCCGAGGGTGAGCAGGTTGAGCGACAGGTCGCCGGTCCACAGCGCCAGCAGCGCGACGACGACCGACAGCGGGATCGACACCGCGGTCACCAGCGTCGAGCGCACCGACAGCAGGAACAGCAGGATGACGATGACCGCGAACGCCAGCCCCAGCAGGCCTTCGGTGGTCAGGCCGCTGATCGCGTCCTTCACCGGGGTGCCCTGGTCGAACACGACGCTCATCTCGGCGCCGGTCTTCTTCGCCAGGTCCGGCAGCTTGTCGCGGACCGCGCCGGAAATGGCGACGGCGTTCCCGTTGTCCACCATGGTGATCGACAGACCGAGGCTCGGCTTGCCGTTGGTGCGCGTGATCGACGTCGGCGGCGCGAACCCGGCCTGGACGTCGGCGACGTCACCCAGCTTCACCGGACCGCGCGCCGGGGCGCCCGCCCGGGCGGCCGGCGTCAGGTACAGGTTGCGGAGACTGTCCACAGTGGTCTGACCGCCGCCGACCTGCACCGACAGCGTCTTGCCGTTTTCGCTCAGCGTCCCCGCCGGCACCGAGGCGCCGGCGGTCTGCAGCGTGGTCGCGATCGACGCCGGGTCGACACCCGCCGCGGCGAGCTTCGCGTAGTCGAGCGTGATGGTGACGCGCGGCTGGCGCACGCCGGTGACGGTCACCGTGCGGACGCCCTCGATCTTCCGCAGCTCCGGCGCGACCTGGTCGGTCAGCGCGGGCGCGAGCGCCTGCGGGTCCCCGGCGGTGCCCGCGGCGACCAGCGCCACCGGCAGGTCGTCGGTGCTGCCCGCGGACACGGTGGGCTCGGTGTTCTGCGGCAGCCGCGCCCGGACCTGGTTCACCACCTGCTGGATCTGCGAGACGGCGGCGTCGATGTCCGTGCCGAACTCGAACTGCGCGACGACCCGCGAAACACCGTCCGACGACGTCGAAGTGACCTGCTCGAGGCCCTTCAGCCCCTGGAGCCCGCCCTCCAGCGGCTCGGAGACCTGCCGGTCGACCGCGTCCGGCGACGCCCCCGGGTACGCGGTGACGATCTGCGCCTGCGGGAACTGCAGGGACGGGAAGAGCTGTTGTTTGAGCTGCGGCAGCGCGAAGGCGCCGAAGCCGACGACGACCAGCGCGAGCAGGCCGATCAGGCTCCGGTTGCGCAGGCTCAGTCTGGCCAGCACGGACATGACGTGAAAACCCCCTCGGGAATGCCGTAAGAGGCACAGTGGCCCCCGCCGGCGTCAATGGCCCGCTGAGCTTTTCACGCCGTTGCTGAGAGCGACTCAGTCTGAGGGTGGATTCCGGGTCGTCCCTTCGGAGGACCCGCGCCCCTGAGCTGCGCTCGGTGCCGGTTCCGGCGCGCTGGGTGACGACGTGTCCTCTTCGGACGGCTCGGGCTCGCCGCCGTTCGCGGCGGCGTCTTCGGCGCGCGGGCGCCGCAGCGGCGTGGTCGAGCGGTCCCACAGCTTGCGGCCCTCCTCCGAGCGCAGCCGCTCGGAGGCGCGTTCCATCTCCAGCCGCCGCCACTTGCGCCGCTGCCGCCGGGTCGCCTTCGCCGGCCACAGTTCCTGGATCGCGCTGTTGAAGTACGCGCCGCCGACCACGGCCAGCCCGATGAAGAACATCAGCAGCAGGAACGCGATCGGCGCGGCCAGCGCACCGTAGGTGTAGCCGGTCTTGGTGATCCAGTTCAGGTAGACGCGCAGGCCGACCGAGGACAGCAGGAACACGACCATGGCGAGCACCGCGCCCGGCAGCCCGCGGTGCCACGGCAGCTTCCGCGGCAGCGCGAGCTTGTACAGCGTGGTCAGCGCGAGGGTGATCATCGCGCCGAGCGCGGGGAAGTACAGCGCGCTCACCCACGACGTCACGGTCGGGCGCCACGCGGTCGGGAAGAACTCCGGCAGCAGATCGGGGCCGATCGCCAGCAGCGGCAGCCCGACCACCAGGATCACCAGGCCGCACAGGTACAGCAGGAGCGCGAAGATCCGCTGCCAGACGTCGTTGCGGACGCCGTACTGGTCGTGCGCGACGGTGATGGCGTCCACGAACGACGACATCGCCGACGAACCCGCCCACAGCGAGATGAGGAAGCCGACCGAGACGATCTCGCCCTTGCCGACGGTGAGGATGCTGTTCACGGTCGGTTCGATGATGTCGTGGACCGCGTTCTGGCTGAAGACCGTCCGGCAGAAGCCGATGATCCGGTCGTGCACCGCGGCGACGACGTCCTGCCCGAACCACTCGCCGACGAAGCCCAGGCTGCCCAGCAGGCCGAGCAGCAGCGGCGGCAGCGACAGCGTCTGCCAGAAGGCCGCCTCGGCGGCCTCGGAGAAGATGTTGCCTTCCCAGGCCTTGGCGAACGTGCGCGTGACGAGCCGCCACGGCCCCTTGCGGGCCACCTTCGTCGCTGCGGACGGCTGCACCTCACCCATGACGTGTCCAGCATGGTCCATCGCCGCTGATTTGGCTCGTCACACCCCCTGCGGCCGGGCGTGTCGGCGGACGTCACCCGTGCCGGTGCCGGGAACTGTCGGACCCGGCCGGTAGACTCGCTCCAGTGCCCTCACCGCAGTCGCCGACCGGTCAACACCGCAGAAGTCGGTACCACAGTGAGGGTTTTCGCACGTCACAGCACTTGAGGCAGTCGAGGCAGTTGAGCGAGGGGGAGGACCGGCGATGACGGAGACGCAGCTCGGGGCGCCTCCCGCGGAGAAGGACTCGACCGCGCGCCCGCTGCGGGCGTGGCAGCGGCGGGCGCTCACGAAGTACCTGACGCGCAAGCCCAAGGACTTCCTCGCGGTGGCGACGCCCGGCGCCGGCAAGACCGTCTTCGGCCTGCGGATCGCCGCGGAGCTGCTGAGCGACCGCACGATCGAGGCGGTCACCATCGTCACCCCGACCGAGCACCTCAAGCACCAGTGGGCGGCCTCGGCCGCGGCGGCCGGCATCGCCATCGACTCGAACTTCCGCAACACCACCGGCGTCACCTCGTCCGACTACAACGGCGTCGCGCTGACGTACGCGCAGGTCGCGGCGCACCCGACGCTGCACCGGGTGCGCACGGAGAACCGCAAGACACTGGTCATCCTCGACGAGATCCACCACGGCGGCGACGCGAAGTCCTGGGGCGACGCGATCCGCGAGGCCTTCACCCCGGCCGTCCGGCGGCTGTCGCTGACCGGCACGCCGTTCCGGTCCGACGACTCGGCCATCCCGTTCGTCACGTACGAGCCGGACGCGGGCGGCTTCCAGCGCAGCAAGGCCGACCATTCGTACGGCTACGCGGACGCGCTGGCCGACGGCGTGGTCCGGCCGGTCGTCTTCCTGGCGTATTCGGGCGAGGCCTCCTGGCGTACCAGCGCGGGGGAGGAGTTCACCGCCCGGCTCGGCGAGCCGCTGACAGCGGAGCAGAACGCCCGCGCGTGGCGCACGGCCCTCGACCCGGCGGGCGAGTGGATCCCGGCGGTGCTGCAGGCCGCCGACACACGGTTGTCGCAGGTCCGCCAGAGCGTCCCGGACGCGGGCGGCCTGGTGATCGCGACGGACCAGGAGTCGGCGCGGGCGTACGCGAAGATCCTGGAGCGCCTCTCCGGCGAGATGCCGACGCTGGTGCTCTCGGACGACCCGAAGGCCTCGGGGCGGATCAAGGAGTTCTCCGAGACGAACGAGCGCTGGATCGTGGCGGTCCGGATGGTCTCGGAAGGCGTCGACGTCCCGCGCCTGGCGGTGGGCGTGTACGCGACGAGCGCGTCGACGCCGTTGTTCTTCGCCCAGGCGATCGGCCGGTACGTGCGGGCGCGCAAGAAGGGCGAGACGGCGAGCGTGTTCCTGCCGTCGGTGCCGGTGCTGCTGGAGCTGGCCAGCGAGCTGGAGGCCCAGCGCGACCACGTGCTCGGCAAGCCGCACCGGGAGAAGGAAGGCTGGGAGGACGAGCTCCTCGCCCAGGCCAACCGCACCGAGGACGAGCCGGGCGAGGAGGAGAAGGCGTTCACGTCCCTGGGCGCCTCCGCCGAGCTCGACCAGGTCATCTACGACGGCAACTCGTTCGGCACGGCGGTGTTCTCCGGGTCGGACGAGGAGCAGGAGTACCTGGGGTTGCCGGGGCTGCTGGAGCCGGACCAGGTGCGGGCGCTGCTGCGGAAGCGGCAGGAAGAGCAGGTCGCGGACGAAAAGCGTCGCAAGCCGGCCAAGGAGGAAGCCCCACCGCCGACGGCCCGCCCGCAGTCGGTGAGCGAGCGGCTGGGTGCGTTGCGCAAGGAGCTGAACGCGCTGGTGGGGATGTACCACCACCGGACGAAGAAGCCGCACGGCGCGATCCACAACGAGCTGCGGCGGGTGTGTGGCGGCCCGGTCACAGCCATGGCGACCGTCGAGCAGCTGGAAGAACGGATCGTCACGCTGCGATCCTGGTGAGGGTGGCCGGTCCCGGTGCGCTGTCGCCCGGGAGGCTGAAGTTCCGGTGATCACCGTCCGTCCCCGGGACGGCGGGTTCACCCCACCGCCAGGCTTGTGACGCTGCGTGTCCCGTTGTCACGAGCGGGCTGCCCCTCCGTCCCCCGGCGGATGGTCTCCCGGGCATCTCATCGCCCCGATTTCGCAAGTCGGCGACCAATCGCGCCGGCGAGCCGTGGATCGGCCACGGGTTGCGCTCGGTGCACACGACCGGAGCAACCTCGCGCCCTCATGAAACCTCGATGTAACTTACCGTGAGTGCTGGCGATCACATCGTCAGCGGATCTACTCTTTCCGGGCGAGGGGCAGCCTGTGTTGCCGAACCGTGTCCAATTGGTGTCATTTAATCGATCCAGCTATCTTCCCCGCAGCCGCTCAGCGGCATATGTTGTCGCCCACAACATATGCGCGACGGTGCGCCGGGCCTCCCCGGATCACCGCAGCGCAGGCCCGACGCAAACGCCGACGGCCACTCGTCACCAATGCTTGGATCCGGAAGGAACGAGGATGCGCAGCAGAACCCTTACCCTCCTCGCCGCGACGGTGAGCGTCGGCCTGGTGCTGACCGCCTGCGGTACCAACAGCTCGAACAGCGGGGGCACGGGGAGCAACTCCGCTTCCTCCTCGGCCCCGGCCGCCGGGGGCGGTGCCAACGGCAAGGTCGGCGTCATCCTGCCGGAGACCGCCAGCTCGGCCCGCTGGGAAGCCTTCGACAAGCCGATGCTGCAGGCCGCCCTCGCGGCGCAGGGCTTCGACGCCGACGTCCAGAACGCCCAGGGCGACGCCCAGAAGTTCTCGACTCTGGCCGACGGCTTCATCAGCTCCGGCGTCAAGGTCCTGATCATCGCCCCGTCCGACCCGGCCGTCGGTGCCGCGGTCGAGGCCAAGGCGAAGACCGCGGGCATCCCGGTCATCAACTACGACCGCCCGAGCCTCGGCGGCAGCGCCGAGTACTACGTCTCGTTCGACAACGAGAAGGTCGGCCAGCTCCAGGGCCAGGCGATGGCGGACGCGCTCAAGGACAAGCCGGGCGCCGGCTTCGTCCAGATCGAGGGCGCTCCGACCGACAACAACGCGACCCTGTTCACCAAGGGCCAGGACTCCGTGCTTGAACCGCTGGTCTCGGCGGGCACGCTGAAGCGGATCCAGAGGCAGCCGATCAACGACTGGGACAACCAGCTCGGCGGCACGACGTTCGAGCAGATCTTCCAGGCCAACGGCGGCAAGGTCGACGGCGTCGTCGCGGCGAACGACGGCCTGGCCGGCGCGGTCATCACCATCCTCAAGAAGAACGGCCTCAACGGCAAGATCCCGGTCACCGGCCAGGACGCCACCGCCGACGGCCTGATGGCGGTCATGCGCGGCGAGCAGTACATGACCGTCTTCAAGCCGATCAAGGAAGAGGCCGAGGCGAGCGCGAAGCTGGCGGCCGCACTGGCCAAGGGCGACAAGGCCGCGGCCGACGCCATCGCCAAGGGCACGCTGCACGACCCGAAGGGCAACCGCGACATCAAGTCCGTGCTGCTGACCCCGACGACGATCCTGGCCAAGGACATCAAGACCGTCGTGACCCAGGGCTACGTCAAGTCGACCGAGATCTGCGGTGGCGACCTCGCCGCCAAGTGCACCTCGCTCGGCATCTCCTGAGCCCCCGCAACACCCCATGAACAGCCGGGCCGGGACGCGCACCCCGACGGCGCGTCCCGGCCCGGTCCCCACCCAGGAGAAAGCCATCCATGAGTGAGCCCATTCTCGAGATCAAGGGCCTGAACAAGAGCTTCGGGCCGGTCCACGTCCTCCACGACGTGGACTTCGACGTGCGCGCGGGCGAAGTGACCGCACTGGTCGGCGACAACGGTGCCGGCAAGTCGACGCTCGTCAAGTGCATCGCCGGCATCCACCCGTACGACTCGGGGGCCGTGCGGTTCAACGGGCAGGACGCCCACATCCGCGGTCCGCGCGACGCCGCCGACCTCGGCATCGAGGTCGTCTACCAGGACCTCGCGCTCGCCGACAACCTCGACATCGTCCAGAACATGTTCCTCGGCCGCGAACGCGGCAGTTCGTGGAAGCTCGACGAAGCCAGCATGGAGAAGGCCGCCCGCGAGACGCTGGCCTCCCTGTCGGTCCGGACCGTGAAGTCGGTCCGCACGCCGGTCTCCTCGCTGTCCGGTGGTCAGCGGCAGACCGTCGCCATCGCGAAGTCGGTGCTGTGGAACAGCAAGGTGGTCGTGCTCGACGAGCCCACCGCCGCCCTCGGTGTCGCGCAGACCCGGCAGGTGCTGGACCTGGTCCGCCGGCTGGCCGAGCAGGGCCTGGGGGTCGTGCTCATCAGCCACAACATGGCCGACGTGTTCGAGGTCGCCGACCGCATCGCGGTGCTCTACCTCGGCCGGCTCGTCGCCGAGGTGCACACGAAGGACGTCTCCCACGGCCAGGTCGTGGAGCTGATCACCGCGGGTCGCTCCGGTGACCTCGGTCTGGCCCGGCCCGAAGCCGTGGTCCTGTGAGCGGGAAGAAAGAACCGGAAATGACTGAAACCCCTGCCAAGCACGAGGTCGGCACCCCCGCCGACGCGCTCGCGCAGACCCAGAACCCGTCCGCGGCGATCACCGACTTCGGCATCGACACGACATCGATGTCAACCGGTGAAGCGGTCCGTGACTACTTCGCCCGCCTGCGGGCCGGCGAGCTCGGCGCGCTGCCGTCGCTGTTCGGCCTGCTCGTGCTGGTGATCCTGTTCAGCGCGCTGTCGGACAACTTCTTCACGCTGGCCAACATCGCCAACGTGTTCCCGCAGGGCGCGGGCGTCATCATCATCGCGATGGGCATCGTGTTCGTGCTGCTGCTCGGCGAGATCGACCTCGCCGCCGGTGTGGCCTCCGGTGTCGCCGCTTCCGTGATGGCCCTGCACTACGTGCACGCCGGGAACCTGCTGGGCACCCTCGGAACCGGCGTGTTCATCACGTTCATCGGCGTCCTGGCCGTCGCCACGCTGCTGTCGGCCTACCAGCGGCTCTGGGCCGGTGCCGGGCTTTCGCTGCTGGGCCTGCTGATCGTCGCGATCGGCGTGCCCGCCAACGCCTGGCTCGAGATCCTGCTGGCCATCTGCGTCGGCACCGCGATCGGCTGCATCACCGGCTTCCTCGTGTCGAAGATCGGCATGCCGTCCTTCGTCGTGACGCTGGCGCTGTTCATCGTGTGGCAGGGCGTCCTGCTGCAGTTCATCGGTGAGGGCGGCACGATCGGCATCAGCAACTCCGACGTCCTGTACAAGATCGCCAACGGCAACCTGAACATCCTGGGCAGCTGGATCTTCTTCCTCATCGCCGCCGGCGGGTTCGCGGTGATCACGCTGATCAGCCACTTCAAGCGGCTCCAGCGCGGCCTGGTCGTCCAGCCGACGGCGCTGGTCATGGTCAAGGTCGCCGTGCTGGTCGTGCTGTCGGCGCTGGGCACCTGGCTGCTGACGATCAACCGCTCGCCGAACAAGGCGGTCGTCACGATCGAGGGCGTCCCGTACGTCATCCCGATCATGCTGGTGCTGCTCGTGGCCGGGACCTACGTGCTCAACCGGACCAAGTACGGCCGGTACGTCTACGCGGTCGGCGGCAACAAGGAAGCCGCCCGCCGCGCCGGTATCGACGTGCCGAAGATCCGGGCGAGCGTGTTCGTCATCGGCTCGGCGGTGGCCGCGGTCGGCGGCATCGTCGCCGCGTCGAAGGTCGGTTCGGTCAGCCCGCAGTCCGGTGGCCTGAACACGCTGCTGTTCGCGGTCGGCTCGGCCGTCATCGGCGGCACGTCGCTGTTCGGCGGCAAGGGCCGCGTGTCCGACGCCGTGGTCGGCGGGCTCGTGATCGCCGTCGTGATCAACGGCCTGGGCCTGCTCAAGCAGCCGGCCGCGGTGGTCAACATCATCACCGGTCTGGTCCTGCTGCTCGCCGCCACGGTCGACGCGCTGTCCCGGCGCCGCGCGGCTGCGTCGGCGCGCTGAACCAGCATGGGATGATCAAACCCGTGACCAGCTCGCCCGTTGCTCGACCCGACGAGGTGCGCCGGCACAACCGCACGACCCTGCTCCGCCTGCTGCACGTCGGCGGGCCGAGCACCCGGGCGACCCTGGCCGCCGAGCTGGGGCTCAACCGGAGCACGATCAAGACCCTCGTCGACGGGCTCGCCGAAGCCGGCGTCGTCGAGGAGAAGGTGCCGAGGCCGGGACGAGGGGCGGGCCGCCCCTCGCTCTTGGTCCTGCCCCAGCCCCACGCGGCGGTCGTGCTCGCGGTCGACCTGCAGGTCGAGCACGTCGCGATCGCCCTCGTCGGGCTCGGCGGGCAGATCCTGGGCCGCAACAGCTGGAACCTGCGCGGCCGGATGGGTCAGCCGGACGAGGTCATCACCCACATCATCGAGTCGACGGCCATCCTGGCCGGCGACCTCGACGTGAGCCCGGTGGCGGCCGGGGTGTCGGTGCCCGGCGTCGTCCGGCGCGCGGACGGGCACGTGCACGAGGCGCCGAACCTGCGCTGGACCGACGTCGCCCTCGGCGAGCGGCTCGGCGGGGTGCTGCAGATCCCGATCCTGGTCGGCAACGACGCCGAGTTCGGCGCGGTCGCCGAGCACCTGCGCGGGGCCGCCCGCGGCGCGTCCGACGTGGTGTACATCTCGGCGGACGTCGGGGTCGGCGGCGGCGTCATCGCCGAAGGCTCGGCGTTGCGCGGCGGCTCGGGGTACGTCGGCGAGATCGGGCACATGGTGATCCGCCCCGACGGGCGCCCCTGCTACTGCGGCAGCAGCGGCTGCTGGGAGACCGAGGTCGGCGAGGCGGCGCTGTGCCGCGCGCTCGGCCTGGCCGAGGACACCGCCCGCGGGGCGATCCTGTTCGAGCTGCGCGAGCTGGGCCGCGACCCGGAGACGGCGATGACGCGGCTCGCCGAGTTCGCCGAGTGGCTCACGCTGGGGCTGATCAACGTCGTCAACCTGCTGGGGCCGCAGCTGGTGATCCTCGGCGACCTGCTGACGGTGCTGCCGGAGCCGGTGCTGCGGCACGTCGGCACCGAGGTCCGCCGGCGCAGCCTGGTGAGCCGGGCGGTCGGCGGCACGCGGATCATCAGCTCGGCGCTGGGAGCCGACGGGAAGCTGCTCGGCGCCGCCGAGGTGGCGTTCGAAGTCGTGCTGGATTCTGTCTGATTTCCTGTCCGGTTTCGTGTCCGGAATCACCGCTTATCGCGGCCGAACCGTGATTTATACCACGCAATCTGCAAGATGCAGAAAGGCGGCCGGTGCCTGTGCGCACCAGCCGCCTTTCGCGTCTGCAGGGTTACCGCTGGATGTCGGCGGACAGTTCCTTGAGCTTGGCCTCGTGCTCGCGGGCGTGGTGCCCGCAGAACAGTAGTTCGCCACCCGTACTGAGGATGGCTCGTACCTGAGCTGCTGCTCCGCACCGGTCACAGCGGTCGGTGGCGGTCAGTTCGGGGCGGGTGAGCGTCGGCGATGTCATGGGGGTCTCCCTCCGTCCCGGCACCGGTCGCCCGGTGCCATCGATCCAGCTACGCCCACTTCGGGACTGCTACCGGTGACGGCGATCGCCTCCGGCTCCGCGTGTTCGTGCTTCCACTGTTCCAGACGTTTCGCGGCTCGCAAGTGTTCCCGCGCCGGTGGGACCTGAGTCACGTCGATTTACCCCGGATGCCGTAGCGCTGTCCCGCATTCCAGGAGACGATTACCCGGAGAGTTACATTTTCCGTGGTCAGGCACCATGAGCTGGTGAGTACGGTGACTTCCCCACGACGGCTTTCCGCGGTGCCCGCTCCGCTCTTGTTCGTTCTCAGCGGAATTTCGATGTACGCCGGAGCGGCGGTGGCGGTCGACCTTTTCGGCCACGCCACCCCGGCGGGGGTGGCCTGGCTCCGCTGCCTGGGCGCGGCGGTGGTCCTGCTGGCCTGGCGCCGCCCGGGCCGCGCGGCATGGCGCGGCAGGCGGCTGCTGCTGGCGATCGTGTTCGGCGTGGTGACGGCGGGCATGAACGTGCTGTTCTACGAGGCGATCGCCCGCCTGCCCCTGGGCACGGCGGTGGCGGTGGAGTTCGCCGGCCCGGTGGTGGTGGCGGCCCTGGGCTCCCGAACCCTGCGCGACGTCCTCGCGCTGCTCCTGGTGGCGGCGGGGGTCGTGGCGATCACGGACGTCCACCTCGGCGGCAGTTTCCCGGGAGTGATGTTCGCCTTGGGAGCGGCGGCGGCGTGGGCGGGCTACATCCTCCTGGGCAAGAGGGTCGCCACCGACGGCGACGGCATCGACAGCCTGGCGATCGGCTTCGCGGCGGGGACGGTCGTGCTGTCCCCGCTGGCGCTGGGGACGGGGCCGGTGTGGTCCTCGCCACGGTTGCTGGGGCTGGGCATCGGGGTGGGCGTGCTGTCGACGGTGGTGCCGTACGCACTGGACCAGCTGGTCCTGCGACGCGTGGGCCAGGCACGGTTCGCGACCCTCTTGGCTCTGCTCCCGGTGACGGCGGGGGTGATGGGGTTCGCGCTCCTGGGGCAGGTGCCGAGCGTGCCGGAGGCGGCGGGGACGCTGGCTGTCGTGGCGGGGGTGGGGTTGCGGAGCCGGGAGGGGCGGGAGTCACGGGCGGTGGAGCCGCCGGGGTGACCCTCTGGGGGCTTCGGTGGGCTTCGGTGGGCTTTAGTGGGCTTTAGTGGGCTTTAGTGGGCTTTGTTGGGGTCTCTGCGGGGCTGCGAGCGGGGCTTTGGCTGGGGGAGTGCCGAGCGGGGCTTTGAGGCGCCTGAGCGCTGGGCGCCATGTGGGGTGAGTGGGTGTCCTGGGCACCGCGTGAGGTGAATGCGGCGCTCCGGGCACCCGGTTCAGGTGGTCGAGGCGAGTTGTCCACACGCCCCCGGCGTTGTGGACAACCTCTCCGCAGCGAGCGCTTTTCGCCAGTTTCCGTCGGCTGCCCCCGATAGGCTGAAGCGGGGCGGATCCCCCAGGGAGGGTGGGCTCTGCGGCGGTGGGCTCTGCGGCGGTGGGCTCTGCGGCGGTGGGCTCTGCGGCGGTGGGCTCTGCGGCGGTGGGCGCGCCGGCTCAGCCGACCTCCCGATGTTCCCGACCGCGCCGGTTCGGGCCCCTGGAGGCGGGCGGACCGGCCCAAGCGACCTCCCGATGTTCCCCGACCTCGCCATGCCGCCCGGAGTCGGCCACCACTCGGGCCCCGGCCACTCGGACCCCGGCTCGCTCGGGCTACCACCCCGGCGCACCGCCCGGATCGGCAGCCGGTGAAGCCGTGGCGCGCCCCAGGATCGGGATCGTGATGGCCCCCGCCGCGCGCGCCCGGGATACTGAGCGCGGGCGGCAGGAAGCGGGTGGCCATGACCAAGGCGGCGTCGGCAGCGGCGAAGGACTTCGCCGCTGCCGGAGTGGGTGGGGTGCACCTTGCCTGGGCGGACAACAACGGCATTCCGCGCTCGCGGATCGTGCCCGTCGCCGGGCTGGCCGATGCCGCCACTCGCGGGGTCGGGGCGACCTCGCTCTTCGCCGTCTTCGACACCCACGACGCCATCACCTACCGGCACGAAAACCTCGGCACGCCGTCCGGCGACATCCGGCTCGTGCCCGTCGTCGAGCGGCTGCGGCGGCTCGCCGGGCAGCCCGCGCTCGCCTGGGCGCCCGTGCGGCAGCTCACCCGCGACGGCGATCCCTGGCCCTACTGCCAGCGCGCCGTCCTCGAAGCGCAGGTGGCCGAGGCCGGCAAGCGCGGGCTCGAGTTCCGGGCCGGCTACGAGCTGGAGTTCGCCGTCGCTCCCGCCGGCAGTGCCGACGTCCTCGCCGCTCCCGGCCACCCCGGGCCCGCCTACAGCCCGCACGCCCTCATCGGGCTCGACGGCTTCGTCGGCGCCCTCCTGCACGACTTCGCGGCCAACGGCCTGCGGATCGGCCAGCTCCACGCCGAGTACGGCGTCGCGCAGCTCGAGGTGTCGCTGGCCGCCACCGATCCCGTCTCCGCCGCCGATGACCAGCTGCTCGCCCGGCAGACCATCCACGCCGCCGCGCGGGTGCACGGTCTCGCCGTCAGCTTCGCGCCGCTGATCGGCCTCGGTGCCGCCGGCAACGGGTGGCACCTGCACACCTCGGTCCGCCGCAAGGGACGCAATCTGCTCGACGGCGACGGGCGGCCGGACGGGGAAGGCGCCGGCTACCTCGCCGGGCTGCTGCGTGACCTGCCGGCCCTGACCGCGATCACCGCGCCGAGCGTTCCCTCGACGCTGCGGCTGCGGCCCGGCTACTTCGCGGGCGCCTACGCGTTCTGGGGCGTCGAGAACCGGGAAGCGCCGCTGCGGTACGTCCCCGGCTCGGCCCTGCTCGGCGAGGGCCACGCGAACGTCGAGCTCAAGACGTCCGACGCCTCGGCCAACCCGTACCTCGCGCTGGCCGCGGTGCTCGCCGCTGGGATGGCCGGCATCGAGGACGCGCCCGCGCTGCCCGAGCCGATCGGCGAGGACCCGGGCGGCTGGACGGACGAAGAGCGGGAGGCCCGCGGGGTGTGCCGGCTGCCGGCGGACCCCGCCGAACAGGACGCCGCGCTCGTGGCGTCGCCGCGGATCGCCGGCGTGCTCGGTGACGAGCTGCTGGGCGCCTTCCGCGCCGTCCGGGCCTCCGACGCGGCGTGGGCGGCCGAACGCACGGCCGACGAGATCGTCGCCGCCCACCTTTGGCGCTACTGAGGGGACCGATGTCTTCGGGGATCGACGGCGGGCAGCTCGACCTGTCCGGGGTGCGGTGGCTGCCGGGCGGCGCCCGGCTGGCCGCGGTGGCCCAGGCGGAACTGCCCCAGAAGGACGGCCTGGCCGCGGCGTTCTGCGGGCTCGCCGCACTGCGGGCGGCCGGGCTCGACGTGGCCGATCAGGACGCCGTCGCGGCGGCCGCGGGCACGGTCCGGGGCCCGGCCGTGCGGCCGCCGGGTGAGCCGGGCCGCCACGACTTCCGGCTGCCGCTGCCGGTCGTCGACGACCCGGTCGCGGCCGGCACCCGGGTTTCCGGGCTGGCGGCGGCTATCGGGTCGCTGTCGCGGAGCGCGCTCGCGGCGGTGCCGGTGACGGGGGAGTGGACTACCGAGGCCCTGTTCGACCTGCTCGTCGGGCTGTGGGACGTCCCGCGCGTGGCGGTGCTCGCCCGGATCGACGGCGCCGAGCTCGGCGCCCACGACACCCCGGAACGCGCGCTGCTCGACTACCTCGACACCGGCGTCCCGCCACTGTGGACGTCCCGCTGGCGCCCGCCCGGCGGCCACTTCGTGCTCCTGGCGGGCATCCGCATCGGCGCCGAGGGCACCCTGCTGTCCGTTGTGGACACTTATCCGTCCCTCGGCGACAACGGCCGCCACGACCAGCCGGTCGAATGGGTGACGGCGGCGCTGGCCGGCCTCGGCGTGCTCGTGGTCGTCGACGTCGGCCAAGCCGACGTGGTCCGCGCGGCGGCTCGCGCCGCCGGGCTCAGTCCGTCCTTTTGGGACTGACCGGCGCCCCGGGCGCGAAGCGGGAGTGGCGGCGGCCGTAGGCGAAGTAGATCACCAGGCCGATCACCAGCCACGCGGCGAACCGCAGCCACGTCAGCACGTTCAGGTTGAGCATCAGGTACAGGCAAGCCAGCGCGGCCACGACCGGGATCGCCGGGGAGAACGGCACCCTGAACGGCCGATCGAGGTCGGGACGGCGGCGGCGCAGCACCGGGACCGCCACGGCCACGATGATCATCGCCGACAGCGCGCCGATGCTGACCATGTCGGCCAGCTCCGAAATCGGGATGAACGCGGCCAGCACCGCGATCAGGGCGGCGCCGCCGATGGTCATCCGGTGCGGGGTGCCCCAGCGCGGGTGCGCGGTGCCGAGCGCCTTGGGCAGCAGGCCGTCGCGGCCCATGGCGAACCCGATCCGCCCGATCGTGACCAGCTCGACCATCATCACCGACGTCAGCCCGGTCACCGCGCCGAGCGAGATCAGCGCGCCCACCCAGTGCTGGCCGACCCGGTCGAACGCGTCGGCCAGCGGCGCGCCCGTGTCGATGTCGGTGAACGGGATCATGCCGGTCAGCACGATCGAGACGCCGATGTAGAGCAGCGCGCACACCCCCAGCGCCCCGAGAATGCCGACCCGGAGGTCCTTGCGCGGGTTCAGCGTCTCCTCGCCGAGGTTCGCGAGCGCCTCGAAACCGGTGTAGGCGAAGAAGACCACGGCCGCCGCGGTGATCATCCCGGCGATGCCGTAAACCGACTGCTCCAGCCCCAGCGCCGCCTGGACCAACGGTTGTTCCAGCGCCGTCGTGCCGGCTTCGGGCGCCTTCGCCGGCGGGATGAACGGCGTCAGGTTCGCGCTCTTGACGAAGAACAAGCCGACCGCGAGCACCAGCACGCACACCGCGACCTTGACGCACACCAGCAGGTTGGTCAGCCAGGCCGACTCCTTGATGCCCAGCACGGCGACAACGGTCAGCACGGCGATGATGACCACCGCGCCGATGTTGACCTTCGCGTCTTCGCCGAACCACTCCGGTGACAGCCCGAGCAGGTTCGCCAGGTACCCCGACCAGCCCCGTGACACCACGGCGGCGCCGAGCGCGAACTCCAGCAGCAGGTCCCAGCCGATGATCCAGGCAAAGACCTCGCCGAGGGTGGCGAACGCGTAGGTGTAAGCACTCCCCGCCGTCGGGACGCTGGAGGCGAGCTCGGCGTAGCACAGCGCCGCGAGCCCGGCGACGACCGCGCCGAGCACGAACGACAGCGTCACGGCGGGCCCGGCGTGCGTCTTCGCCTCGACACCCGCCAAGGTGAAGATGCCGGTGCCGATGATGATCCCGACGCCGAACCCGACCAGGTCGCGTCCGCGCAGCCGCCGTTTGAGCTCCCCGGAGTCCTGGCGTTCCAGGACCTCGTCCACGTTCAGCGTTCGCCGCTCACCCATGAGGAGAAGTTAGAAGGTCATGGGCCCTCCCGCAGATCGGCGACGGAGTTTTCCCGGGTCAGGCCGTTCTCCTGGGCGAGGATCGCGGCCTGCACGCGGGAGCGCAGGTCGAGTTTGGCGAGCACGCGCGAGACGTGCGTCTTCACCGTCGTCTCGCCGATGTACAGCCGGGTGCCGATCTGGGCGTTGGACAGGCCCTCGCCCAGGCAGCCGAGCACCTCGCGCTCGCGCTCGGTGAGGTCGCCGAGGCCCTGGGGCGCCGGCGCCGGTTCCCGGCCCGACGCGGCGAAGGCGGTGATCACCCGCCGGGTGATCTGCGGAGCGAGCACGCCCTTTCCGGCCGCCACGAGCTTCACGGCCTCGATCAGCCGCGGTGCTTCGACCGACTTGAGCAGGAACCCGGCGGCGCCCGCCTGCAGTGTCCCGTCCACGTACTCGTCGAGGTCGAACGTGGTCAGCACGAGCACCTGGGTGAGCCCTTCGGCGACCAGCTGCCGGGTGGCGGCGATGCCGTCGGTGCCCGGCATCCGGACGTCCATCAGCGTGACGTCCGGACGGAGGGCGCGTGCCTTTCGCACGGCGGCGGCGCCGTCGGCGGCTTCGCCCACGACTTCGATGCCCTCGGCGTGGTTGAGGATGGTGGTGAGACCGAAGCGGATGGCTTCGTGGTCGTCGGCGATGAGAACGGTGACGGTCATCGCTGGTCGCTCACCGGGAGGTCCGCGCGAACCAGCCAGCCGCCGTCCGCCGGGCCCGCGGTCAGCGTGCCGCCGACCGCGTCCGCGCGTTCGCGCATGTTCAGCAGACCGGCGCCGTCGGCGGGCTCGGTGTCGGCGTGGAAGACGTCGTTGCGGATCTTGACCTGCAGGACCTGGTCGTAGAAGCAGACGTCGACGTCGACCCGGCCGCCGGGCGCGTGCTTGGCCGCGTTCGTCAGCGCCTCCTGCGCGATCCGGTAGGCGGTCAGATCGACCGCCGCCGGCAGCACCACGTCCACAGTGGACCCGACCGCGACGTCCAGCCCGCTCGCCCGCGCCGACTCCACCAGTTTGAGCAGTTCGGTGAGCCGGGCCGGTGCGGTCGTTTCCGCGGCTCCGCCGTCCGTTTTGAGCAGCCCGATCATCGCGCGCATCTCCTCCAGGGCGCTCACGCTGTTTTCCCGCACCGACCGCAGCACCGTCCTCGCCAGCTTCGGGTCGGGCATCGACAGCGCCGCCTCCGACTGGATCGCGATGGCCGAAAGGTGCCCGGCGATGACGTCGTGCAGGTCACGCGCCATCCGCCCGCGCTCGGCGGCGACCGCGGCCCGCCGATCCAGCTCCGCAATTTTCGCGAGCTGCCGGGCGTTCGCCCGCTCGGTTTCGGCGATGTCGCGTTGCTGCCGGACGTTCGTCGCCCACCACACCGGCATGACGGCGAAGGGCAGCACGGTCACCGCGGCCAGCACCGCGACGCGCCACTCGTGCGCGAGCACCAGTACCGCGACGAGCGCGCCGGCCACCGACAGCGCGGCGAGGCCGATCATCACCCGGCTCGTGCGCCGGGAGCCGTACAGCGTCGCCGCGTACAGGAAGTCGGTGTAGACGATCAGTGCCGGCAGCGACGTGCTGATCCAGACGTCCACCGCGAGCACCGCGGTGGCGATGATCAGTGCGCCCGGCACCCAGCGGCGCAGCATCGCCAGGCCGCAGAGCACGGTGAGTTCGATCAGCCGCACCCACAGCGGCGCGTCGTCGTGGGCGCCCAGCAGCCGGTGGTTGCCGGTGGCGTAGATGCCGAAGCCGACGACCCAGGTGGCGAGGGCGATCAAGGCGTCCTGCTGCCACACCGGGAGTGAGCGGAGGCGGGGGAACTGCATGTGACCATCCCAGCACACCGGGTGCCCGATGTGCGTCCTACGAAGTGATGATGCCCGGTCCTCCTCTTCGCCGACGCGGCCGGCCGGGCGCGGGGGAGAGCGTGGAGAGGTGGACGAAATCGGGAAGTTCATCGCGGAGAACCCGACGGCCGCCGTCATCGCGGCGGGCGAGGCCGGGTTCTGGGTCCTCATCGCGGCGGGGCTCGCCGTGCGGTACGGCCTGCGTGCCCGGCGGACGTCGGCGGTGCTGCTCGCGCTGGTACCGCTGATCGACGTCGTGGTGCTGGTGGCGGCCACCGCCGACCTGGCCGGCGGCGCGAAGGCGAACTTCACGCACGGTCTCGCGGCGGTGTACCTCGGATTCAGCGTGGTGTTCGGGCCGAGCCTGGTCCGCTGGGCCGACGTGCGGTTCGCGCACCGGTTCGCCGGCGGCCCGGCACCACCGAAGCGGGAGGGGAAGGAGCGGCTGCACCACGAGTGGAGGGAGTTCGCGAAGTGCCTGCTGGCCTGCGGGATCGCGGCGGCGGCCCTGCTGGCGGCGATCTTCGCGATCGGCACGCCGGAGCAGGTCGCACCGCTGTGGGACTGGTTCCCCCGGCTGGGCGCCGTGTCGGCGATCTGGCTGGTCACGGGGCCGGTCTGGGAGGAGCTGTCCGGTACGCGGGCGAAGGTGCGGCGGTGATCGGGCTGGTCGGAGAGCGCCGGCCGGCTGGGAGGAAGGAGGTGTGGCGATTGGGTTGGTTGGCGGGCGCGCGGTTCGGCCGCGGTGAGGAGGTGCGGCGGTGATCGGGCTGGTCGGAGGGCGCCGGCCAGCCGCGAGGAAGGGACTGTGGCGATCGGGCTGGATGGGGCGTGCTGGTCGGCTGGCGGGTGAGGTGCTGCGGCGGTTGAGCTGCTTGGGCGCGTGTCGATCGGCCACGGTGAGGGCGTGCCGCGGTGATCGGGCTGGTCGGAAGGCACTGGCGGGCCGGGAGGAAGGGGCTGTGGCGATCGGGCCGGTTGGCGGGTGTGCCGTTCGGCCCGCTGGCCCGCTGGCCCGCTGGCCCGCTGGCCCGCTGGCCCGCTGGCCCGCTGGCCCGCTGGCTCGCTGGCTCGCTGGCTCGCTGGCCCGCCCGCGTGCCGTTCGGCCGGCCGGCGGGCGGAGTGCGGCGACAGGCGAGCCGGTGGAGAGCGTGCTGGTCGGCCGGCGGGTGAGGTGCTGCGGCGGTTGAGCTGCCTGGGCGCGTGCCGATCGGCCACGGCGAGGAGGTGCCGCGCTGATCAGGCTGGTTGGCGTGCTGGTCGGCTGGAGGGAGGAGCGCGGCGGCGGTCAGGCTGCTCGAGAGCGTGCGGTCGGCCGGCAGGCCTCCACGCGCGCCAGAGGGTGAGCCGCCCGCGAACCGCGGCCGGATAAGGCCCACGGGGGGCCGGGGGAGGGCGGCGGGAGCGGCCGGGGGACTGCCGCTCCCGCCGCGGGCAGCGGGCGCCGGGAGTGACGTCGCCCGTGCAGATGGCGGGAACGGCCGGGCACCGGAATGCTGGTCCCGTGCCCGAAGAGATCCCCGCCCGCAGCGCCCTGCACGAGCTCGCCGACCTCCACGGGGTTGCCACCCGGTACCAGAACGCCGATCGGGTCTGGGTCGACGTGGACGATGATGTCGTCGTCGCCGTCCTCGGACAGTTCGGTGTCGATGCGACCAGCGCCCCGGCCATCGCCGCCGCTCTCACCGCCGCGCGGGAAGCGCCGGCCGCGCTGCCGCCGACCATCGTCGTGCGGGAGGGCACCGGGAAAGCGCTGGGCGTCGAGGCCGAGGTCGTCCTCGAAGACGGGACGCGGCGGCGGGCCGATGGCCGGCTGCCCGCGGACCTGCCGCTCGGGTGGCACCGGGTCGTCACCGCCGAGCAGGACGTCGTTCTGGCCGTGGTGCCGGCGAAGCTGCCGCGAGTCACGCCCGCCTGGGGGTGGATGCTGCAGCTCTACGCCCTGCACTCGGCCGGGTCCTGGGGCATCGGCGACTACGCCGACCTCGCCACCTTCGCCGCCCGGTCGGCGGCGGAACTGGACGCCGGCGTGCTGCTGGTGAACCCGGTGCAGGCGATCAGCCCCGCGCACCCGATCGAACGCTCGCCGTACTCGCCGGCGAGCCGGCGGTTCGCCAACCCCGTCTACCTGCGCGTCACCGCCACCGAGACGTTCGAGCGAGCCGATGAGGCGACCCGGGCGGCCGTCGAGTCCCTCGCCCCGGACCGCGAAGGCGAACTGATCGACTACGACGCCGTCTGGACCGCCAAGCGGGCCGCGCTCGAGCTGCTGTGGCCGCACCGCGTCGAAGCGGTGCCCGAGGACGGGGACCTGCTCGGCTTCGCCCTGTTCTGCGCCCTCGCCGAGCAGCACGGCGCCGACTGGCGGGAGTGGCCCGAGGACCTGCGCGACCCGGCCGGACCGGCCACCGCGAAGGCGCGCGAAGAGCTCAAGGACCGCGTCGCCTTCCATGCGTGGCTTCAGCACCTCTGCCGGGTTCAGCTGGAGGCGGCTCGGACAGCTGCGCGCGAGGCCGGAATGACTGTCGGGATCGTGCACGACCTGCCGGTCGGGGTGCACCCCGGCGGGGCGGACACGTGGGCGCTCAAAGACGTCTTCGCCGCCGACGTGCGGGTCGGGGCGCCGCCGGACGCCTTCAACCAGCAAGGACAGGACTGGAACCTGCCGCCGTGGCGGCCGGACAAGCTGGCCGAGGCCGGGTACGCGCCGTTCCGGGACGTCATCCGGGGCGTCCTGCGCTTCGCCGACGGCATCCGCGTCGACCACATCGCCGGCCTGTGGCGGCTGTGGTGGATCCCGCCGGGCGAGCCCGCACACCGCGGCACGTACGTCCACTACGACGCCGAAGCGATGGTCGGCGTGCTCGCGCTCGAAGCGCACCGCGCCGGCGCCGTCGTCGTGGGGGAGGACCTCGGGACCGTCGAGGAGGTCGTCACCGACACCATGCACGAACGGGGGATGCTCAGCTCGGCCGTGCTGTGGTTCGAGCGGGACTGGGACGCGCCCGGCCAGCCGTTCACGCCGCCGGACAGCTGGGACCCGGACGCCATGGCCAGCATCTCCACGCACGACCTGCCGACGGTCTCGGGCTGGCTGAAGAGCGAGCACGTCCGGGTCCGGGCCGAGCTCGGACTGCTGGACCGCGGGGTCGACGCCGAGGAAGAAGCGGCCGCCGGGGAGCGCAAGGCGCTGCTGGAACTCGTTGCGCGGGAAGGGATTCCGGCCGACGACCCGGTCGTCGCGCTGCACACCCTGCTCGCGAAGGCCGCGTCGCGGCTCGTGCTGACCTCGCCGGCCGACGTCGCGGGCCAGGTGCGGCAGCCGAATCTGCCCGGAACGGTCGACCAGTACCCTAACTGGCGGATTCGCCTGCCCGTCAGCGTGGACGGCTTCTTCACCGCGCAGGGGGTCCGCGCAGCGGTCGCACCGCTGGCGGCGGCCCGGCCGTTGCCCCGGTAACGACCACCCGTTGCCCCGGTAACGACCACACCGTCGCGCGCGACCCCCGATACGCGGACGCCACCGGCACGACCCAAGCTCGAGGAGAAACCCAGTGCGGCCCTGGCCCGGAACGCCCTACCCGCTCGGCGCCACCTATGACGGAGTCGGGACGAACTTCGCCCTGTTCTCCGAGGTGGCCGAGCGCGTCGAACTGTGCCTGTTCGACGCCGAGGGCAAGGAGACACGCCACGCGCTCGAAGAGGTCGACGGCTTCGTCCACCACGGCTACCTGCTCAACGTCGGCCCCGGCCAGCGCTACGGGTTCCGCGTGCACGGCCCGTACGACCCGAAGCGCGGCCTGCGCTGCAACCCGAACAAGCTGCTCATCGACCCGTACGCGAAGGCCGTCTCGCACGGCGTGAAGTGGGACGAGTCGCTGTTCGGCTACCAGTTCGACAACCCGGACGAGCGCAACGACGCCGACAGCGCCGGCCGCGTGCCGTATTCGCTGGTGGCGAACCCGTTCTTCGACTGGGGCAACGACCGGCAGCCGAAGCGGCCGTACAACGAGACGGTCATCTACGAGGCCCACGTCAAGGGCATGACCGTGCACCACCCGTTCGTGCCCGAAGCGCTGCGGGGCACGTACGCCGGCCTCGCGCACCCCGCCGTCGTCGAGCACCTGCAGAAACTCGGCGTGACCGCCGTTGAGCTGCTGCCGGTGCACCAGTTCGTCACGGACCACGGCCTGGCCGAAAAGGGCCTGACGAACTACTGGGGCTACAACACGATCGGGTACTTCGCGCCGCACGACTCCTACTCGGCGGTGCCCGGCGAGGGCGGCCAGGTCCAGGAGTTCAAGGGCATGGTCAAGGCCTTTCACGAGGCGGGCATCGAAGTGATCCTCGACGTGGTTTACAACCACACCGCCGAGGGCAACCACCTCGGGCCGACCCTGTCGATGCGCGGCATCGACAACGAGGCCTACTACCGGCTGGTCGAGGGGGAGCCCGAGTACTACATGGACTACACCGGCACCGGGAACTCGCTGAACGTGCGCAACCCGCACACCCTGCAGCTGATCATGGATTCACTGCGGTACTGGGTGACGGAGATGCACGTCGACGGCTTCCGGTTCGACCTCGCCTCGGCACTGGCGCGCGAGTTCTACGACGTCGACCGGCTGTCGACGTTCTTCGACCTGGTGCAGCAGGACCCGATCGTCAGCCAGGTGAAGCTGATCGCCGAGCCGTGGGACGTCGGCCCCGGTGGCTACCAGGTCGGCAACTTCCCGCCGCTGTGGACGGAGTGGAACGGGCAGTTCCGCGACACCGTCCGCGACTTCTGGCGCGGCGAGCCCTCGACGCTGGGGGAGTTCGCCTCGCGGATCACCGGTTCGTCGGACCTCTACCAGGACGACGGCCGCCGCCCGTTCGCGTCGATCAACTTCGTCACCGCGCACGACGGCTTCACGCTGCGGGACCTGGTGTCCTACAACGAAAAGCACAACGAGGCCAACGGTGAGGACGGCCGCGACGGCGCCGACGACAACCGGTCGTGGAACTGCGGGGTCGAAGGCGAGACCGACGATCCCGAGGTGCTGACCCTGCGCGTCCGGCAGCAGCGGAACATGCTGGCCACGCTGATCCTTTCCCAGGGTGTGCCGATGATCCTGCACGGCGACGAGCTCGGCCGCACCCAGCAGGGCAACAACAACGTCTACTGCCAGGACTCCGAACTGTCCTGGATGGACTGGGAACTGGCCAAGGAGAACGCCGACCTGGTGCAGTTCACCGCCGGGCTGACCGCGCTCCGGCAGCGGCACCCGGTGTTCCGCCGCCGTCGCTTCTTCCAGGGCGGCCCGGTCGGCAAGGGCGAAAAGCTCGGCGACATCGCCTGGTTCACCCCGGCCGGCGAGGAGATGACCGAGCAGAACTGGGACGACGGCTTCGGCAAGGCGGTCGTCGTCTTCCTCAACGGCAAGGCGATCCCCGACCTCGACCAGCGCGGGATGAAGGTCGAGGACGACTCGTTCCTGCTCGCCTTCAACGCCCACTACGAGGACATCGACGCCACGCTCCCGGGCAACGGCTACGGGGAAAGCTGGACCGTCGTGGTCGACACCGCGACCGGGGAGGTGGAGCCCGCCGACGCGAAGCCGATCGAAGGCGGCGGCCGGCTCACCCTCCCCGCCCGGTCCCTGATCGTGCTGCAACGGACGGAGACGGAAGCCGAATGACGGTGCCGGAGTCGACCTATCGGGTGCAGCTGCGCCCGGAGTTCACCTTCGCCGACGCGGCCGGCATCGCCGGCTACCTCCGCGACCTCGGCATCGGCGCGCTGTACGCGTCGCCGGTGCTGGACGCGGCGCCGGGCTCGACGCACGGTTATGACGTCGTCGACCCGACCCGCGCGCGGCCCGCCCTCGGCGGCGAGGCCGCGCGCCAGGAGCTCTCGGCGCTGCTGAAGGAGCTCGGGCTGGGCCTGGTGGTGGACATCGTGCCGAACCACATGTCGGTCGAGGTGCCGAAGGCGAACCGCTGGTGGTGGGACGTGCTCGAGCACGGCCGCGACTCGGAGTACGCGTCCTTCTTCGACATCGACTGGGACCGCGGCCCGATCCTGCTGCCGGTCCTGGGCGACGACGACGCCGTCGCGGAACTGTCGGTCGAAGGCGACGAACTCGTCTACTACGACCACCGGTTCCCGATCGCCCCCGGCACGGGAACCGGGACGCCGCAAGAGATCCACGAGCGCCAGCACTACCGCCTGGCCGGCTGGCGCCGCGGCAACGCCGAGCTGACCTACCGCCGGTTCTTCGACATCACGACCTTGGCCGCGGTCCGCGTCGAAGACCCGAAGGTGTTCGCCGAGACGCACGGCGAGGTGCTGCGCTGGGTCGCCGACGGCGACGTCACCGGCCTGCGCGTCGACCACCCGGACGGCCTCGCCGACCCGGGCGGCTACTTCCGGCGGCTGCGCGAGAACGCGCCGAACGCGTGGATCGTGGCCGAAAAGATCCTGCACCCGGGCGAACCGCTGCCGCAGAGCTGGCCGGTCGACGGCACCACCGGCTACGACGCGCTGCGCGAGATAGCCGGCGTCTTCATCGACCCGGCCGGCGAGCCCGACTTCACCGCGCTGGCGAACGAGCTGGGCGTGAAGACCGGCTACCACCGCGTCGAGGCCGAGGCCCGGCGCCTGGTCACCGACCGCATCCTGGTCGCCGAGGTCCGGCGGATCGCCGCGCAGCTGCGGGACGTCGACCCCGAAGCGGCGCGGCAGGCGGTCGCGGAGACGATGATCGCCTTCCCCGTCTACCGCTCCTACCTCCCGGAGGGGGCGGCGCACTGGGCGGCCGCGATCGACGGGGCCCGCCGCGCCCGGCCCGACCTCGCCGAGCCGCTGACGATGCTCGACGCCGCCATGCGCAAGAACCCGGACAGCGAGCTGGCCACCCGGCTCCAGCAGACCTCCGGCATGGTCGTGGCGAAGGGCACCGAGGACACGACCTTCTACCGCTACACGCGCTTCGCCGCGCTCAACGAGGTCGGCGGCAACCCGGACCGGTTCGGCCTCGGCGTCGAGGAGTTCCACCGGCTGGCCGCCGAGCGCGAGGCCGGCTACCCGGCCGCGATGACGACGCTGACCACGCACGACACCAAGCGCTCCGAGGACACCCGCGCCCGGATGGCGGTGCTGGCCGAAGTCCCCGGCGAGTTCGCCCAGGCCGTCCGCCGGTGGACCGCCCGGCGGGGGATCGACGAGCCCTCGCTCAACCTGCTGGCCTGGCAGACGCTGGTGTCGACCTGGCCGATCGAGCCGGCCCGGCTGCGGGACTACCTCGACAAGGCGGCCAAGGAGGCCAAGCTCCGGACCAGCTGGACCGACCACGACGAGGCCTTCGAGGCCGACGTCGCCGCGTGGCCCGAAGACGTCATGAACGATGCCGAGCTCGCGGCGGACGTCGAGGCGTTCGTCCAGCGGATCGAGGGCCCCGGTTACGCGAACTCGCTCGGCCAGAAGCTCGTCCAGCTGACCGCCCCCGGCGTCCCGGACGTCTACCAGGGCACCGAGCTGTGGGACTTCTCGCTGGTCGACCCGGACAACCGCCGCCCGGTCGACTACGCACTGCGTCGCGAGCTGCTGACCCGGGTCGCCGACGGCGAGCTGCCGGAGATCGACGCGTCGGGCGCGGCCAAGCTCCTCGTCGTGCACAAGGCGCTGAAGCTTCGCCAGGAGCACCCGGCGCTGTTCCGCGGCTACCGACCGCTGCGGGCGGAGGGGGCGGCCGCCGAGCACGTCCTCGCCTACACGCGCAGCCCGGACCTCGCGGTGGTGGTCACCCGGTTGCCCGTCGGCCTCGAGGCGGACGGCGGCTGGCGCGACACCGTGCTGCCGCTGCCGGACGGCACCTGGACCGACGTCTTGACCGGTCGCGACGCTTCTACGGACGTCGCCACCCTGTTCGACCGCTATCCCGTCGCGTTGCTGGTGCGAGGAGACGTATGAGGTTCAGCGTGTGGGCCCCCGCGGCCCGCCGGGTCCGGGTGAGCGTCGACGCCGGCGTGCACGAGATGACCGAGGCCGACGGCGGCTGGTGGCACGCCGAGGCCGAGGGCATCAACTACGCCTTCCTGCTCGACGACGAAAAGCCGCTGCCCGACCCCCGGTCGCGGTGGCAGCCGCACGGCGTCCACGCCGAGTCGCGGGTCTACGACCACGGCGAGTTCGCCTGGACCGACGACGCCTGGACCGGGCGGCAGCTGCCCGGCGCCGTTCTCTACGAACTGCACGTCGGCACCTTCACCGAGGGCGGCACCTTCGACGCGGCCATCGACCGGCTCGACCACCTCGTCGACCTCGGCATCACGCACGTCGAGCTGCTGCCGGTCAACGCCTTCGACGGCACCGCCGGCTGGGGCTACGACGGCGTCCTGTGGGGCGCGGTCCACGAGCCCTACGGCGGGCCGGACGGGCTCAAGCGGTTCGTCGACGCGGCCCACGCGCGCGGCCTGGCCGTCGTGCTCGACGTCGTCTACAACCACCTCGGGCCGTCCGGGGCCTACCTCGACAAGTTCGGGCCCTACTTCGCCGGCCAGAACGACTGGGGTCCCGGCCTCAACCTCGACGGACCCGGCTCCGACGAAGTCCGCCGGTACGTGATCGACAACGCGCTGAGCTGGCTGCGCGACTTCCACATCGACGCGCTGCGCCTGGACGCCGTGCACGCGCTGCTCGACCGGCGGGCCGTCCACCTGCTCGAACAGCTCGCCACCGAGGTCGACGCGCTGTCGGCGGCGCTGAACCGGCCGCTGACCCTGATCGCCGAATCCGACCTCAACGACCCGCGGCTGGTCACGCCCCGCGAGCGCGGCGGGTACGGCCTGCACGCCCAGTGGTCGGACGACCTGCACCACGTCCTGCACGTCAAGCTGACCGGCGAGACGACGGGGTACTACACGGACTTCGCCGCCCCGGACGCGCTCGAGCGGGTGCTGCGCGAGGTGTTCTTCCACGCCGGGACGTGGTCGTCCTTCCGCGAGCGGACGCACGGCCGCCCGGTCGACACGCGGACCGTGCCCGGCCACCGCTTCCTCGGCTACCTGCAGAACCACGACCAGATCGGCAACCGCGCGACCGGCGACCGGCTGTCCGCGACGGTCGCCCCGGGCCGGCTCGCCTGCGGTGCGGCGGTCCTGTTCTGCTCGCCGTACACGCCGATGGTGTTCATGGGGGAGGAGTGGGCGGCGAGCACGCCGTGGCAGTTCTTCGCGTCCTTCCCGGACCCGGAGCTGGCCGAGGCCGTCCGCACCGGCCGCCGCCGCGAGTTCTCCCGGCACGGCTGGGGCGAATCGGACGTGCCGGACCCGATGGACCCGGCCACCGTCGAACGTTCGCGGCTGGACTGGTCCGAGCCGGAGCGTCCCGGTCACCGGGACATGCTGGAGCTGTACCGGTCGTTGATCCGGCTGCGCCGGGAGCGGCCCGAGCTGGCCGACCCGTGGGTCGCGGACCTGCGTGTCGACTCCGCGCCGGACGGGTCCTGGCTCGTGCTGCACCGCGGCGGGCTGCGGCTGGCCGTCAACTTCGGCCCCGGCCCGGTGACGCTGCCGCTCGGGGCGACCGTGTCGCTGCTCAGGTGGGGGGAGGCCACCGTGGACGGTGGGGCCGCTCACCTGCCCCCGGACACCTTCGTCGTGGCCGATACGACACCTTGACCGACGTTACCTCCGGGTAACTGTCCCGTCGTGGCGCGCACGGACCACCGCCGATCTGGGACGATTCAGGAATGGCCACACGACCCTCCGCCGACCACGTCCTCGCCGGCCGCCCCTTCCCCCTCGGAGCCCACCCCGAGGCCGGCGGGGTGCGGTTCGCGATCACGTCCGCCGTCGCGGACGCCGTCGAGCTGTGCCTGATCGACGCCGACGGGTCGGAACGCCGGATCGCGCTGACCGAGCGCACCTTCGGTGTCTGGCACGGCCTGGTGCCCGGGGTGACGCCGGGGCAGCGGTACGGCTACCGGATCCACGGCCCGTACGACCCCGCCCGCGGCCTGCGGTGCAACCCGCACAAGCTGCTGGTCGACCCGTACGCCCGGCAGATCACCGGCGGCCTCACCGACCTGACCGCGGCGCAGGGCTTCACCGGCGACCCCGAGCGCGGGCCGATGTCCACTGTGGATTCCCGGGGCAGCGTGCCGCTGTCGGTGGTGACCTCGCCGGGCGGCCCGGACACCGGGACGAAGCCGGAGGTCCCGTTCGAGGAGGCGGTGGTCTACGAGCTGCACGTCAAGGGGTTCACCCAGCAGCACCCGTTCATCCCGGAGGCACTGCGCGGCACCTACCTCGGCCTGGCCCACCCGGTCGCGATCGAGTACCTGACCCGGCTCGGCGTCACGTCGGTGGAGCTGCTGCCGGTGCACTCGTTCCTCGACGAGCCGTCGCTGGTCCGCGCCGGGCGGCACAACTACTGGGGATACTCGCCGCTCGGCTTCTTCGCCCCGCACGCCGCCTACGCCAGCGAACCGGGCCACGAGGTCGAGGAGTTCCGGCTGATGGTGGCCGCCCTGCACGCGGCCGGCATCGAAGTGATTCTCGACGTCGTGTTCAACCACACCTGCGAGGGCGGCCCGGACGGGCCGACGCTGAGCTTCCGCGGGCTGAACGCGCCGGTGTACTACCTGCACACCGAGCGCGGGCACATGGCCGACATCACCGGCTGCGGCAACACCCTCGAGGCGGGCTCGCCGACCGTGGTCCGGCTGGTGACCGACTCGCTGCGGTACTGGACGCAGGAGATGGGCGTCGACGGCTTCCGCTTCGACCTCGCCAGCACGCTCGGGCGGCCGCGCGGCGGCGCGTTCGACCCGGCGTCGACGCTGCTCACCGCGATCACCACCGACCCGGTGCTCTCGCACTGCAAGCTGATCGCCGAGCCGTGGGACGCGACCGGCGAGGGCTACCGCGTCGGCGGCTTCGGCGCCCAGTGGGCGGAGTGGAACGGCCGCTACCGCGACACCGTGCGTGACTTCTGGCGCGGCGCGACCGGCGTCCGCGACCTCGCCTACCGGCTGTCCGGGTCGTCGGACCTGTACGACCACAACCTGCGCCGGCCGTGGCAGTCGATCAACTTCGTCACCGCCCACGACGGCTTCACGCTGCGGGACCTGGTGTCCTACAACGAAAAGCACAACGAAGGCAACGGCGAGGACAACCGCGACGGCACCAACGACAACCGCTCGTGGAACCACGGCGCCGAGGGTGACACGGCGGACGCGGGCATCCGCGACCTGCGGGCCCGGCAGGCGCGCAACATGTTCGCCACGCTGCTGCTGTCCACCGGCACCCCGATGCTCACCGCGGGTGACGAGTTCTGGCGGACCCAAGGCGGCAACAACAACGCGTACTGCCTCGACGACGAGACGTCGTGGTTCGACTGGACACCGGACGACCCGGAGGCCGAGGCCATGCTCGCGTTCGCGCGCCGGGTCGTGCGGCTGCGCGCGAACAGCCCGGCACTGCGGCAGCCGGAGTTCTTCGAAGGCCGGACGACGCCGACCGGCAAGCCGGACCTGGTCTGGTTCCGCCCGGACGGCGAGGAGTTCGGCGAAAGCGACTGGTTCGAGGACCGGCACACGCTGGGCATGTGGATCGACGGCTCGAACAGCCAGGCCCGCAACCGCGAGGGCGCGCTGGTGCCCGACCACTCGTGGCTGCTGTGGCTGCACGCGGGCGACGCGCCGGGCGAGGTCGTCCTGCCCGGGCGCGAGTACGGCGAGACGTTCAAGCCGACCCTCGACACGAGCACCGCGGACGGCAGCCCGGCCAACCCGGGTCCCCTCGAAGCCAAGAGCCGGCTGACGCTCCAGTCCCGCTCCCTGCTCCTGCTCCGCGCCCCCCGCCTGGCCGCCGAACCCCACCCCGAGCCCTACTGACCCGTACCGGAAGGGTCGACTCGCGTACCTGGAGAGTCGGTTCGCGTACCTGGAGGGTCGGACGGTGAGCCGACCGTCTGGGTACGCAGGCCGACTCCCCGGGTACGCGGGCCGACCGTCTGGGTACGCGAGTCGTCCGTTGGGGTACGGGTTTCGGCCGTTCGGGTTCGCGTGTCAGGGCGGACGGGACCGGGGGCGGGGCGGCGGCCGGCCGTAACCTACCGGACACGTGGACGGAACTCCTTGCGCGGAAAGCGTTTCACCCGATCCGGTTTGGGTACCCGGGAAGAGAACCCTGCCGTGTGGGCGCTTGATCGAGTCAGGCAGACTGACGCCGTCTGCGTCCAACCGACATATCGAAGGGCGTTGCCCATGACCGGCCGGCTCGGCATCGACGACGTCTCCCCCAGCGTGAGCTGCGGCCGGTATCCGGCCAAAGCCGTTGTGGGGGAACACATCCCGGTCTTCGCGACCGTCTGGCGCGAGGGCCACGACGCGGTCGCGGCCACCGTCGCGTGGCGCGGGCCGGAAGACCGGCTCACGCGCCAGACGCGGATGGTGCCGCGCGGCCCCGACCACCCGGACGAGTTCGCCGCGGTGATCGCCCCGGACACCACCGGCCTGTGGACGTTCCGGATCGACGCCTGGGGTGATCCCTGGGCGACGTGGGAGCACGCCGTCGAGGTGAAGGTCGCCGCCGGGCAGGGGCCCGAGGACCTCGCCAACGACATCGAGAACGGCGCCCGGCTGATCGAGCGCGTCTCCCGCCGCCCGGACCGCCGGGGCGAGAAGGCGCTGCTGGTCGGCGCGGTGAAGGCCCTGCGCGACGAAGAGCTCAGCCTCGCCGAACGCGTCGGCCCCGCGCTCTCGCCCGAGGTCCGCCAGATCATGCACGAGTTCCCGGTGCGGGAGCTGATCACCAAGGGCAAGCCGCGCAAGGTGTGGGTGGATCGCCGCCGCGCCGCGTACGGCTCCTGGTACGAGCTGTTCCCCCGCTCGACCGGCGGCCTCGACGCCGAGGGCAAGGCGGTGCACGGCACCTTCGCCACCGCCGCGACCGCGCTCGACCGCGTCGCGAAAATGGGCTTCGACGTCGTCTACCTCCCGCCGATTCACCCGATCGGGCGAGTCAACCGCAAGGGACCCAACAACACCCTCGACGCCAAGCCGGAAGACGTCGGCTCGCCGTGGGCGATCGGCGCCGACGAGGGCGGTCACGACGCCATCCACCCCGACCTCGGCACCTTCGAGGACTTCGACGCCTTCGTGGCCCGCGCGGAAGAACTCGGCATGGAGGTGGCGCTCGACTTCGCGCTGCAGGCCGCCCCCGACCACCCGTGGGTGCTCAAGCACCCCGAGTTCTTCACGACCCGCCCGGACGGCTCGATCGCGTACGCGGAGAACCCGCCGAAGAAGTACCAGGACATCTACCCGATCAACTTCGACAACGACCCCAAGGCCATCTACGAAGAGATGCTGCGGGTCATCACCGTCTGGATCGACCACGGGGTGAAGATCTTCCGGGTCGACAACCCGCACACCAAGCCGCCGGACTTCTGGGCCTGGCTGATCCAGTCGGTCAAGGACGCCCACCCGGACGTGCTGTTCCTGGCCGAGGCGTTCACCCGCCCGGCGCGCCTGTGGGGCCTGGCCCGGCTCGGCTTCACCCAGAGCTACACCTACTTCACCTGGCGCACCGGCAAGCAGGAACTGATCGACTTCGCCATCGACCTGCGCGAACACTGGCACGAGGGCCGCCCGAACCTGTTCGTCAACACCCCGGACATCCTCCACGAGTCGCTGCAGCGCGGCGGCCCCGGCATGTTCGCGCTGCGGGCGGCACTGGCGGCGACGATCTCGCCGACGTGGGGCGTCTACTCCGGCTACGAGCTGTTCGAGCACGTCCCGGTCCGCGAAGGCAGCGAGGAGTACCTCGATTCCGAGAAGTACCAGCTGCGCCCGCGCGACTTCGAGCGCGCGCTCGCCGAAGGCCGCTCGCTGGAGCCGTGGCTGGCGAAGCTGAACGCCGTCCGCCGCGCCCACCCGGCGCTGCAGCAGATGCGCACCCTGCACTTCCACCACATCGACAACGACGCGCTGCTGGCCTACTCCAAACAGGACCCGGCCACCGGCGACACCGTGGTCACCGTCGTCACCCTCGACCCGTACGGGCCGCAGGAGGGCACGTTGTGGCTCGACACCGCGGCGCTCGGCTTCGAAGCGCACGAGCGGCTGATCGCCCACGACGCGGTCACCGGCGACACCTGGGACTGGGGGCCGGCGAACTACGTCCGGCTCGAACCCTGGCGGGCGGTGGCGCACGTGGTTTCGGTGAGACGCCGGCTGGCCGGCTGAGGTGGAAGGACAGGCACTCGAGGGACGAGGTGGAACACATGGCGGAAGAAGCCCGGCCCGACGCGGCGTTGGGGCTGGACGGTGTCCCGCACACCGGTGAGGCGATGACCGCCGACGGCATGCTGGTCGAACCGCAGGCCGGGGACTTCCGGTCGGCGCAGCAGGCGCCGAGCAACCCGGAGTGGTTCAAGGGCGCGGTGTTCTACGAGGTGCTGGTGCGCGCGTTCGCCGACTCCAACGGCGACGGCACCGGCGACCTGCGCGGCTTGGCCGGCAGACTCGATTACCTGGCCTGGCTGGGCATCGACTGCCTGTGGCTGCCGCCGTTCTACGCCTCGCCCCTGCGCGACGGCGGGTACGACATCAGCGACTTCCGCGCGGTGCTGCCGGAGTTCGGCAGCGTCGAGGACTTCGTCTTCCTGCTCAACGAGGCCCACCGGCGCGGCATCCGGGTGATCACCGACTTGGTGCTCAACCACACCTCGGACGCGCACCCGTGGTTCCAGCAGTCCCGCAGCGACCCCGACGGCCCGTACGGCGACTACTACGTGTGGAGCGACGACGACTCGCGCTACGCCGACGCCCGGATCATCTTCGTCGACACCGAGACGTCGAACTGGACCTACGACCCGGTGCGCGGCCAGTTCTACTGGCACCGGTTCTTCTCCCACCAGCCCGACCTGAACTTCGAGAACGTCGATGTCCAGAACGCGATGATCGACACCCTGCGGTTCTGGCTGGACCTGGGCATCGACGGGTTCCGGCTGGACGCCGTGCCGTACCTGTTCGAGCAGGAGGGCACCAACTGCGAGAACCTGCCGCGCACGCACGAGTTCCTCAAGCGCTGCCGCAAGGTCGTCGACGACGAGTACCCCGGCCGGATCCTGCTGGCCGAGGCGAACCAGTGGCCCTCGGACGTCGTCGAGTACTTCGGCGACCCGGCGGTCGGCGGCGACGAGTGCCACATGGCGTTCCACTTCCCGCTGATGCCGCGGATCTTCATGGCGGTGCGGCGCGAGTCCCGGTTCCCGATCTCGGAGATCCTCACCCAGACCCCGACCATCCCCAGCGGGGCCCAGTGGGGCATCTTCCTGCGCAACCACGACGAGCTGACCCTCGAGATGGTCACCGACGAAGAGCGCGACTACATGTACGCGGAGTACGCCAAGGACCCGCGCATGAAGGCCAACATCGGCATCCGCCGCCGGCTGGCCCCGCTGCTGGACAACGACCGCAACCAGCAGGAGCTGTTCACCGCGATGCTGCTGTCGCTCCCCGGTTCGCCCGTTCTGTACTACGGTGACGAGATCGGCATGGGAGACAACATCTGGCTCGGAGACCGCGACGCGGTGCGCACCCCCATGCAGTGGACCCCGGACCGCAACGCCGGGTTCTCCTCCTGCGACCCGGGCCGCATCTACCTGCCGGTGATCATGGACCCGGTGTACGGCTACCAGGGCCTGAACGTCGAGGCGCAGTCGAACAACGCGTCTTCGCTGCTCAACTGGACCCGCCGGATGATCGAGGTGCGCAAGCAGCACCACGCGTTCGCCGAGGGCGAGTTCATCGACCTCGGCGGGTCGAACCCGAGCGTGCTGGCCTACAAGCGCCAGTGGCGGCGCCCGGACGGCGGCGAAGACGTCGTGCTCTGCGTGAACAACCTCTCCCGGTTCCCGCAGCCGGTGGAGCTGGACCTGTCCGCGCACCGCGGGTGCACGCCGGTGGAGCTCACCGGCGGCGTGCGGTTCCCCAGCATCGGGGACCTGTCGTACCTGCTGACGCTGCCCGGGCACGGCTTCTACTGGTTCCAGCTGACGAGCCCGGGAGACGAAGGCGAAGCGAGGTGAGTCCCTTGTCCGACCCGCGCGAGCTGGTCGACGAACTGACCGGCGACCTGAAGCGCTGGCTGCCGGAACAGCGGTGGTTCGCCGGCAAAGACCGGCCGGTGACCGGTGTCCGGAGGCTCGGCGTGACCGAGCTGGTGTCCGGTGATCCGCAGCTGCTGCACGTCGTCATCGAGGTCGTGCAGGACGACCGGCGTGAGCCCTACCAGCTGCTGGTGGGCCGGCGGACGCACCCGCCGGAGATCGCCTCGACCAGCTGGATCGGCGCCGTCGGCGATCTCAACGCCTACGAGGCGTCCGGTGACCTGGACGTCACCGGCGTGCTGCTGGACCTGATGGCCCGCGAGGAGCGGGTCGGGGTGCTGGTCTTCGAGCACGAGCCCGGCGTGGAGCTGGAGACCGGCCTGCGCGCCCGGCCGATCACGTCGGAGCAGAGCAACACGTCCCTGGTCTACGGCGGGCAGTACATCCTCAAGCTGTTCCGGAAGCTGTCGCCGGGCAAGAACAAGGACCTGCTGCTGCACCGCGCGCTGCAGGGCGTCGGCAGCAAGCACATCGCCCCGGTGCTCGGGTCGGTCACCGGCGAACTGAACGGCGAGCCGACCACGGTCGGCATGCTCCAGCAGTTCGTGTCGGACGCGGTCGACGGCTGGGCGATGGCCACCACCAGCGTCCGCGACCTGATGGCCGCACCCGAACTGCACCCGGAAGAGGTCGGCGGGGACTTCGCGGGCGAGGCCGAGCGGCTCGGGCGCGCCGTCGCCGAGGTGCACGCGGACCTCGCCGAGGCGCTCGGCACCGAGCCCGCCGACGCCGACGAGCTCGAGCGCTCGACGAAGGCGATGCTCGACCGGCTCGACACGCTCGCCGGGCGGGTACCCGAGCTGGCCGCGCACGCCCCCAAGCTGCGGGCGGCGTTCGAGGGGTTGCGCACGCTGCCCGCCGGCTCGGTGACCATGCAGTACATCCACGGCGACCTGCACCTCGGTCAGGTGCTGCGGACCGTCGGCGGCTGGCTGCTGATCGACTTCGAGGGCGAGCCCGCGGCCCCGGTCGAGGAACGCCACGCGCTGCGGTCGCCGTTGCGCGACGTGGCGGGCATGCTGAGGTCGTTCGACTACGCGGCCCAGCAGATGCTGGTCGGCCAGCCGGACGAACCGGCGCTGGCCGAGCGCGCCCACGAGTGGTCGGAGCGCAACCGGGCGGCGTTCTGCGAGGGCTACGCCGCGATCGCGGCGGACCCGCGAGAGCAGGGCGAGCTGCTGCGCGCTTTCGAACTGGACAAGGCGGTCTACGAAGTGGGTTACGAGCACGCGAACCGGCCGGACTGGCTGGGCGTGCCGCTCGCCTCGATCGCCCGGATCACTAGCGGAGGGACGAAACCGTGAACGCGGCTCCCGAAGGCCTCCCGGCCGCGGCCCCGCCGGCCGCGGACATCGACCGGCTGCTCGCCGGGTCCCACCACGACCCGCACTCGGTGCTGGGCGTGCACGCAGTGGGCAAGGGCTTCGCGGCCCGGGCGCTGCTGCCCGGCGCGAAAGCCGTCACGCTGTGCGCGGGTGAACACAAGTACCCGATGGAACCGGTGATCGACGCGCTGTTCGCCGTCGCCGTGCCCGAACACCCCGGCGACTACCGGCTGGAAGTCGAGTACGACGGGCACACCGCCACCTCCGACGACCCGTACCGCTGGCTGCCCACGGTGGGCGAGCTGGACCTGCACCTGATCGGCGAGGGCCGTCACGAGCGGCTCTGGGAGGTGCTGGGCGCGCACGTCCGGTCGTACGAGACGCCGAACGGCGTCGTCGAGGGGACGTCGTTCGCGGTCTGGGCGCCGAACGCGCGCGGTATCCGCGTCATCGGCGACTTCAACGGCTGGGACGGGCGCGGGCACCCGATGCGCTCGCTCGGCTCGTCCGGGGTCTGGGAGCTGTTCGTGCCCGGCGTCGGCGTGGGCACCTGCTACAAGTTCCGGATCCTGGGTGCCGACGGCAACTGGCGCGAAAAGGCCGACCCGATGGCGTTCGGCACGGAGCAGCCGCCGGCGACGGCCTCGGTCGTCACCAGCTCGGCGCACCTGTGGGAAGACGACGAGTGGGTCGCTCAGCGCGAAGCCACGCAATGGGCCGCGGCGCCGATGAGCATCTACGAGGTCCACCTCGGTTCGTGGCGGCCCGGCCTGGACTACCGGGAACTGGCCGACCAGCTGGGCGACTACCTCGTCGAAACCGGTTTCACGCACGTGGAGCTGCTGCCGGTGTCGGAGCACCCCTTCGGCGGCTCGTGGGGCTACCAGGTGACGTCGTACTACGCGCCGACGTCCCGCTTCGGCTCGCCGGACGACTTCCGCTACTTCGTCGACCGCCTGCACCAGCGGGGGATCGGCGTGCTCGTGGACTGGGTGCCCGCGCACTTCCCGAAGGACAGCTGGGCGCTGGCGAAGTTCGACGGCACCGCGCTGTACGAGCACGCGGACCCGCGCCGCGGCGAGCAGCCCGACTGGGGCACGCTCGTGTTCGACTTCGGCCGCAACGAGGTCCGCAACTTCCTGGTCGCCAACGCGCTGTACTGGATCGAGGAGTTCCACCTCGACGGCCTGCGGGTCGATGCGGTGGCGTCGATGCTGTACCTCGACTACTCCCGCAACGAAGGGGAGTGGCTGCCCAACCAGTACGGCGGGCGGGAAAACCTCGACGCCGTGCGGTTCCTGCAGGAGCTGAACGCGACCGTCTACAAGCGACACCCGGGCATCGTGATGGTGGCCGAGGAGTCGACGGCCTGGCCGGGTGTCACGCGCCCGACCCACCTGGGCGGCCTCGGGTTCGGCTTCAAGTGGAACATGGGCTGGATGCACGACACGCTCCGGTACCTCTCGCACGAGCCGATCCACCGCGCGTACCACCACAACGAGATGACGTTCTCGCTCGTGTACGCGTGGAGCGAGAACTTCGTGCTGCCGCTGTCGCACGACGAAGTGGTGCACGGCAAGGGATCCCTGTGGGGCCGGATGCCGGGTGACGCCTGGAACAAGGCGGCCGGGCTGCGGTCGCTGCTGGCGTTCATGTGGGCGCACCCGGGCAAGCAGCTGCTGTTCATGGGCGGCGAGTTCGGCCAGCCGGGGGAGTGGTCGGAGTCGAAGTCGCTCGACTGGCACCTGATGGACGAGCCGCTGCACCTGGGCGTCTGGGAGCTGCTGCGGTCGCTGAACGCGGTGTACCGGTCGTCGCCGGCGTTGTACAGCCAGGACACCTCGCCGGACGGCTTCCGCTGGATCGACGCGAACGACTCGAGCGGCAACGTGCTGAGCTTCCTCCGCATCGGCACCGACGGCTCACGCCTGGCCTGCGTGGCGAACTTCGCGGGCGTCCCGCACCACGACTACCGGGTGGGCTTGCCCGCGGCGGGCCGCTGGCGGGAGGTCGTCAACACCGACGCCGAGGCGTACGGCGGCTCCGGCGTCGGGAACCTGGGCGCGGTGGAGGCGACGGAGGACCCGTGGCACGGCCAGCCGGCCTCCGCGGTCCTCCAGCTCCCCCCGGCCGGCGTCCTCTGGCTGGTCGAGGAGACCCCACCGGACCCCGACTTGGCGTGACCCGAGGGTCGACACGCGTGATCCGAAGGTCGACACGCGTGATTGGGGGGACGACACGGCAACGGCATCGTGTCGACCCTTCAATCACGCGAGTCGACTTCCCCATCACGGGTGTCGACCTCTCGATCACGCGAAAAGCTTTCCGCGGGGTGGGTGTGGCGGGCTTACCATCGGGGGATGGGCGGCACCGGTGACGTCCTTGCGAACCTGATCCTCTTCGCCGTGGTCTGCATCGCTCCCACGGTGCTGTTCTGGTGCGCGTTGCGCGTCCCCAGGGTGGTCGGCTGGGTCCGGGAGAAGCGGGCGCAGCCGCAGCCGGAAGGCCCGCCGATCGAACGCGTCGCCGCGGACCTGCGGCGGGTGCACCGGCTGCTCGCCGGCTACCCGTCCGGGACGCCGGCCGCGCGCCGGCTCGGCACCCGGCAGGCGTACGACGAGCTCCTCACCGTGGCCTGCCGCCAGGTCGGCGTCCCGCACCGGCTCGGGGAGCTGCCCGAGGGGATGGACCGCGAGATCGAACGCCTGCGCGTCGAACAGTCGCTGCGGGAGCGCGGGCTGGCCGTGCCCTGAGCCCTGCCCTCGAGCCGCCACGGGAAAACCCCGCCACCGGAGGCCGGTGGCGGGGTTTCCGTTGTCCCGTAAGGAAACTCAGTCCAGGTAGTCGCGCAGGACCTGGGACCGCGACGGGTGGCGCAGCTTCGACATCGTCTTCGACTCGATCTGCCGGATGCGCTCGCGGGTCACCCCGTACACCTGGCCGATCTCGTCGAGCGTGCGCGGCTGGCCGTCCGTGAGGCCGAAGCGCAGCCGGACCACGCCCGCCTCGCGCTCGGACAGCGTCTGCAGCACCGACTGGAGCTGGTCCTGCAGCAGCGTGAACGACACCGCGTCGACCGCGACGACCGCTTCGGAGTCCTCGATGAAGTCGCCGAGCTGGCTGTCGCCCTCGTCGCCGATCGTCTGGTCGAGCGAGATCGGCTCCCGCGCGTACTGCTGGATCTCCAGGACCTTCTCCGGGGAGATGTCCATTTCCTTCGCGAGCTCTTCCGGGGTCGGCTCGCGGCCGAGGTCCTGGAGCAGTTCGCGCTGGATGCGGCCCAGCTTGTTGATGACCTCGACCATGTGCACCGGGATGCGGATGGTGCGCGCCTGGTCGGCCATCGCGCGGGTGATCGCCTGGCGGATCCACCACGTGGCGTACGTCGAGAACTTGTAGCCCTTGGTGTAGTCGAACTTCTCCACCGCGCGGATCAGGCCGAGGTTGCCCTCCTGGATCAGGTCCAGGAACGCCATGCCGCGGCCGGTGTAGCGCTTGGCCAGCGAGACCACGAGCCGGAGGTTCGCCTCGAGCAGGTGGTTCTTGGCGCGCTCGCCGTCACGCACGATCCACTTGAGATCGCGGCGCATCTGGGTGACGAGCTTCTCGCCCTCCTCTTCGGCGGTGCGCACGCGCTCGGCGGCGTAGAGCCCGGCCTCGATCCGCTTGGCCAGCTCCACCTCCTCCTCCGCGTTCAGCAGCGCGACCTTGCCGATCTGCTTGAGGTAGGCACGCACGGAGTCGGCGGAGGCGGTGAGCTCGGCGTCCTTGCGCGCCTGGCGCAGCGCCTCGGACTCCTCCTCGTCCCAGACGAAGTCCGGGTTGTCGCTCTTGGCCGCGGCCTTGTCGGCCGCCGCGCCGCGACGCCGCTGGGCCGGGGTCTCCTCGTCCGACTCGTCGTCGTCATCGTCGTCTTCGGCCGAGTCGGCCTCCGGCTCGTCGGCGACCGTCTCTTCGACGACGTCGACCTCGACCTCTTCCAGGTCCGACAGATCGGGCGTACCCAGTTCGTCGTCCTCGAGGTCGGCGGGACCGTCCGGCTCGCCGTCTTCGGTCTTGCCGCCCTTGGTCACGGCCTTCTTCGCCGGGGCCTTCTTGGCCGGGGCCTTCTTGGCGGTGGTGGTGGTCTTGCGGGCCGCCGGCTTCGCCGTCCCGGTGGCTGCCTCTTCGGCCGGCTCGCCGGCTGCGGTCGCTGTCTTCGTCCCGCCTCGGGTTGCGGTTCTTGCGGCTGCCACTTACGCCCTTTCGCAGCGGTCGATCACGACGAGCAACGGCCTGGGGCCACTGCTGCCTCACATTCGGGGATCACGCCTCGGCCTGCGGTTTTGACCTCCGCAGCCGTGGGCCGTGTTCCATTGTAACGACGGTACGCGCATGCGGTGCGAAGCGATCACCCTCAGCGCCGAATCAGTGCTGGATGCCCTCCGCCGCGGCGGCCGCGGCGCCGACGATCCCGGCGTTGTTCTGCAGGCTCGCCACCAGCACCGGAGTGCGGATGTCCAGCAGCGGCACCCATTTCTCGGCCTTCTTGCTGACCCCGCCGCCGACGATGAACAGGTCGGGCCAGATCAGGTTCTCCAGCACGGTCAGATAACGGTGCACGCGCTTGGCCCATTCGGGGTAGGAGAGCCCCTCGTTGTCCTTCACCGAAGCGGCCGCGCGCTTCTCGGCGTCGTGGCCGTCGATCTCGAGGTGGCCGAACTCGGTGTTCGGGACGAGCTTGCCGTCCTGGAACACCGCGCTGCCGATCCCGGTGCCGAAGGTGAGCAGCGCGGTCACGCCCGTGCGCGCGACCGGGTCGCCGAAGCGGATCTCCGCCATGCCCGCCGCGTCGGCGTCGTTCAGCATCGCGACCTGGTCGACGCTGCGGCCGAGCCGCTTGGCGAACAGCGCGTCGGCGTCGGTGCCGATCCACTGCTTGTCGATGTTGGCCGCGGTGTGCGCGACGCCCTTCTTGACGACCGCCGGCAGGGTCACGCCGACCGGGCCGTCCCAGCCCGCCTGCGTGACGATGTCGTGCACGACGTCCGCCACCGCCGACGGCGTGGACGGCTTCGGCGTCTCGATCCGGATGCGGTCGCCGATGAGCGCCCCCTTGTCCAGGTCGACCAAGGCGCCCTTGATCCCGCTGCCGCCGATGTCGATGCCGAAACCTCGGCGGGTCGCCTCCACCACGGACGTGGTCCCTTCTCGCACGATTCAGAAGCCTGCCTCGGAGACTTTAACCGGATGTGGTGACATGTCGGACGTGGGAGTTGACGAGTCGTTGCTGAAAAGCGTCGCGGTGCAGGTCGCGACGGAAGCCGCCGCCCTGGTCCGCGAGGCCTGGGCGGGCATGGCGGAGGGCCGGGAGGTGGCCGTGGGCACCAAGTCCGGGGCCACCGACGTGGTGACCGCGGTGGACCACGAGTCCGAACGCCTGGTGCGCGCGCGGCTGGCCGCGCTGCGGCCGGGGGAGCCGGTGCTGGGCGAGGAAGGCGGCGGCGCCGCGGGCGACGGCGTGACGTGGGTGGTCGACCCGATCGACGGGACGGTCAACTTCCTCTACGGGCTGCCGTGGTTCGCGGTGTCGGTGGCCGCGCAGGTCGGCGGCGAGTCGGTGGCCGGCGCGGTGGTCGAGCCGGCGAGCGGGCGCGTCTGGTCGGCGGCCCGCGGGCAGGGTGCCTTCCTGGACGGACGGCGGCTGGCGGTGTCGGCGCCGCCGAGCCTGGAAGTGACGCTGGTCGGAACCGGGTTCGCCTACGCGCGCGAGCGGCGGACGCGGCAGTCGCGGTTCGCGGCGGAGCTGCTCGGGCGGGTGCGGGACATCCGCCGCAACGGCGCCGCGTCGCTGGACCTGTGCGCGGTGGCGGCGGGCTGGCTGGACGCGTACGTCGAGCACGGGCTCAACCGCTGGGACTGGGCGGCGGGGGCGCTGATCGCGGCCGAGGCGGGCGCGGCGGTGTCCCTCCCGGGCGCGGCACCGGAGCTGGGCGTGGACGCGACCTACGCGGCGGCCCCGTCGATCGCGGACCCGCTGCGGACGGTGCTGGCGGACTGCGGCGCGGCGGAGGTCTGACTACTTCCGAGGGTCCCGAATGACTCATTCGGGACCTCCGACGTCCCGAATGAGTCATTCGCGACCCTCGGCGACCAGGGCTCCGGGCAGCGAGGGCCGCTTCGGGCGACCGAAAGTGTCGGTGCCCTCCGGTAGCGTGGAAACGGGGGGCGCCCCCGCGGGCGGGGGTTGCCGGCGCAGGGTCAGCAGGCCACGTCGCGGGCCGAGGCCAGCAGCGTCTGGTCGACGACCGGGGCCGGGGCTCCGGCGGACTGCTCGTTGCCGCCGCCGCCCTGGTGGGCCTTCGACCAGTCGGCGAGCTGCGTGATGATCTGGCGGGCCTCGGGGCGGGGCCGGAGGTCGCCGAACAGCGTGCCGGTGACCACGTCGACGCTCGCGTCCTTGCGGTTGTCCTGGACCAGCTCGGCGCACGGCACCACGAGGCTGATCGTCCGGGCCGCGGTGACGCCGTTCTCGCCGAAGCGGATCTGGCCGCGGCACTTGGCCTCGCGGTTCTCGTACGCCGGGTCGTTGGCCGGTTCGGCGGCACCGGTGAAGCCGAGCTCGCGCAGCGTCGTCGTGGTGATGCCGCCCTGGCCGCGGCTGCCCGAGGCGTTGAGGACCCGGTAGGCGACCTTGTCCGGCGGGATGGGCGCGCGGTCGTCGAGCGCGTTGTGGGGCAGGCTGCTGAACGTCACACCCGGCGGCGGGCTCGCCGGCGGGTCGCACTTGACGGCCTCGTCGACGTCGCCCTTGCCGATGGCGGCGTGCACCCAGACGACGATCGCGCCCACGGCGAGCACGCCGATGACGATCAGCGCCGGCAGCGGCTTGTGCTTGCGATACGGCCGCGTCCCACGGTCCCCGATGCCGTTCCCCGACGCCACCTGCCCGTCCCTTCCCGAACACCGAACGGCCGTGCGAACCGGGCACCGCCGAGACCGGTCAGCCTAGGCGCTGCGACCGACGCACGTGGTCCCGGGTCACCCGGTGGGTTCCCGTGTTCTGCCTGCGGTACCGGGCCCCAGCCGGACCGATCCCCGTGAGGCGATCGCACCACGGCGGGACCGGCCGGGGCAAGCGGAGACGGGCCGCGCGTGAAGTTCTCCACCTCCGCGCAACCCGAACGGACGACAACGCGTCTTACCTGCGGGTTCCCCCTGTCGGGTGACGATTCCCCGGCAATGTCTGACTCGTTGCAGAACCCGGACAGCGGTGAGCTACCCTTCCCGGGCTCCGGCCGCAGGAAGAGGCGCAAAAAGAAGAGACCTCGGTCACTTCGGCCGTCGGGCACAAACGAGGGCCCTGGAACGTTGACCAGCGGCACGGCGGACTCACGGGCGCATCCGGGGGTCCGGGAAAACGACTACACAAGCTGATCGCAGGGGTGAGGGACACATGGCTACCGACTACGACGCTCCGCGCCGCAGCGAAGCCGACGAGCTGGCCGAAGACTCGTTGGAGGAGCTCAAGGCCCGGCGGAACGAGAACCAGTCCGGCGTCGTCGACGTCGACGAGGACGCGACCGCCGAGAACTTCGAGCTGCCGGGTGCCGACCTCTCCGGGCTTTCCGGTGAGGACATGACCGTGAAGGTGGTGCCGAAGCAGGCGGACGAGTTCACCTGCTCCGTGTGCTTCCTGGTGCACCACCGCAGCCGGCTGGCCGAGGACAACGGCGGACGCCTGATCTGCCGCGACTGCGCCTGACAAGCGCGAAGGGGTTCTCGGACACAGGGGACGAACAGACGCGACGGAGAGCCTCGAGGGCAGTGTTTCCCGAGGGCGAGGCTCGAAGCGCGCTGGGGACAAGGGGGCCGGCCGGAAGGCCGGCCCCCTTCCCATGTCTTGCGGGGGTGGCGCCGGTTCAGGCGCCTTTGAGCAGCTCGGCGACGCGCTCGGGGTGCCGGGTGCTGAACAGCCAGTACGGCGTCGGGTCGTCCGCGTCCGTCAGCCGGACCTTGACGACCGGGCCGACCCAGCCGCGGTGCAGCACGTAGGCCGCCGGGTCGCCGTCGCGCCCCAGGGCCTTGCGCTTGGCTTCCTTGTCGAAGATCTCCACCTCGCCGGCGTAGCGCAGCGGCAGGTGGGCGTCGCCGACCCACAGTTCCGGCTCGGCACCGCCGGTGATCCGGACCTTCGACCGGCCCAGCGACAGCAGCAGGGCCACGACCACCGGCAACGCGATCACGTACGGCAGCCACGCCCGGATCCCGGGGTACCCGAGGTCGATCTCGGCGGCGAGCAGGACCGCCCCCAGCACCGGCAGCGGCCAGCCCCACCACGGGACGTACAGCCGTTCCGAGTGCCGCACCGCGGCGTTCGCGGCCGTCTTCGCTGATTCACCCACGGGTAGAGAGTAATCTCGCCGCCCGTGTCCAGCGTTCAGGTACTCCTCTCCCGGCTCGATCCGGATGTCCCGCTGCCCGCCTACGCCCGACCGGGCGACGCGGGCGCCGATCTCGTCACCACCTCGGATATCGTCCTCGGACCCGGGGAACGCGGTGTCGTCGGCACCGGCGTCGCGATCGCGCTCCCGCCCGGGTACGCGGGGTTCGTCCACCCGCGGTCCGGCCTGGCCGCCCGGGCCGGCCTCTCGGTCGTGAACACCCCGGGAACGATCGACTCGGGCTACCGCGGCGAGATCAAGGTCTGCCTGATCAACCACGACCCGGTGCACCCGCTGGAGCTGACGCGCGGCGACCGCATCGCCCAACTGGTCGTGCAGCGGGTCGAGCACGCCGAGTTCGTCGAGGTCGACGGGCTCGACGCGACCGAGCGGGGCGACGGAGGCTACGGCTCGACGGGTGGACACGCCACACTGGGAGCACCGGCGCTCGCCGCGAGCGCCGCCACGGGGGAAGGAACGGAGAAGTAGTGGGGATTTTCGGACGCAAGCGACGGACCGAGGGCGGGTCCGCCGGACGGCACGCCGCGCCCGAGGCCGACGACACTTTCGAGGACGAGGCGTACGACGACGAGGACGGGCCGGAGCTGTCGGACGTCTCCGACGGCCCGTTCGACGTGGCCGACTTCGACGACGACGGCATCCCGCGGATCGACCTCGGCTCGGTGAAGGTGCCGGTGCCCGACGGTTCCCAGGTCCAGGTCGAGATGGACCCGGAGGCCGGGGGCGTGCGCGCCGTGCACGTCGTCACCGAGCAGGGCCAGATCACGGTCAGCGCGTACGCCGCGCCGCGCTCCGGCGGGCTGTGGCGGGAGGTCAGCTCCGAGCTGGCCGACCAGCTGCGGGCCGACGGCGCCAAGGTCACCATCGGCCGCGGCCTCTGGGGCCTGGAGATTTCGGCCATCATCGGCGACGTGGCGCTGCGCTTCGTCGGCGTCGACCGGCCCCGCTGGATGCTGCGTGGCGTCATCGCCGGGCCGCAGTCCGAGGCCGCGGGGGCCGTCGAGGTGCTGCGCGAGATCGTCCGGCGGACCATCGTCGACCGCGGCGACGCGCCCATGCCGGTCCGGACTCCGCTGACCATCACGCTGCCCGAGGCGGTCGCCGAGCACATCGCGGCCCAGCAGCAGCAGGGCTGAGCCACCCGCAGGTCCGTGAAGGCCACCTTGGGTCCCCCAAGGTGGCCTTCACGGCTTTCGCAGGGCCCGGAGGAAGGCGAGGACGGTCGCCCGGCCGAGTGACTCGCGGTCCGCGCCCAAGGCGGTGAGCGTCGTCTCCCCGAGGGCCGCGCGGGGGAGTGCGCCCGCCCACTCCGCCGCGACTTTCGTCGGGTGGATCGGGTCGTCGGTGCACGTGCCGATCCCGGCCGGGACGGGCAGCGCCGCCAGCTCGGCCGAGGTCGGCGCCGCCCGGCCCGCCGCGACACGCAGGCTGTCCGCCAGGCCGTCGCCGTGCCGCCGCCACGCCCGGTCCAGCTCCGTCCGCAGCCAACCCGGGCTGCCCTCGGTCTGCGCCAGTGCCGCGCCGACGCCGGAACCGGCCACCAGATCCGCCGTCAGCGTCGCGGCCAGCGATGCGGGTGCCGGGCCCGGGAGGCCGTTCCAGGCCGGGAGCGCGGCCAGCAGGCCCCCGCAACGGCCCTGGTTGCGCACCGCCCACTCCGCGGCGAGGTGCGCGCCGAACGAAATGCCGCCTACGAGCAGTTCGCCGTGTTCGTCCGCCAGCGCGTCCAAGACGGCCAGGTAGCCCTCGGCGAGCGCCGCGCCCGGCGGCGGGGGTGGCGCGATGAGCGGGACACCGAGGGCGCGCAGGGGCCGTTCGAAGACGGCACGGACGAAGACGTCGTCCGAGCCGGTACCGGGGAGCAGCACCGCGGCGGGAACTCTGATTGCGGACGTCACGTTGCGATCTTTGCGCAAAGGCGTTTCCCTGGCGGGGACCGCAGTACGCTGGAATCGCACGGGCCGCAAGCAAATTCGTCGCCGGGCCCCGGAGCACAGGAGCACCTATGTCCGCCAAAGACGGCGGCTACTTCAGCCGGTTGGTACGCAAGCTGACCAGCGACGTCGAGGATCTCGACGCCGACGAGATGTCGATGAGGTCCGGCGCCGAAGGCGCGCAGCGGGCCTGTGACTGCCGCTCCGGCGAAGAGGTCACCGTGATGGGGCGGCTCCGCAGCGTCGAGCTCTGCCCGACCAACGAGGCCGCCACGCTGGAGGCCGAGCTGTTCGACGGAACACAGGGCGTGACGCTAATCTGGCTCGGCCGCCGCCGGATCCCGGGCATCGAGCCTGGCCGGACGATCAAGGTGCGTGGTCGGATGGCCGAGCGTGACGGCCAGAAGGTGCTGTACAACCCCTATTACGAGCTCCAGAGCCCAGTGAGTTGATCACCCATCGTGACTGAACCCGCCCCGAGCGAGAAGAAGACCGACGAGGACGAGCCGCAGCCGACCCTGCTCGAGCAGATGGGCGGCGTGTCCGGCCTGATCTACTCCTCGGTGCCGGTGATCGTCTTCGTGCTGGCGAACTCGTTCTTCGGCCTGACCGCGGCCATCTGGACCTCGATCGGCAGTGCCGTGGCCATCACGGTGCTGCGGCTGCTCCGCAAGGAGCCCCTGCAGCCGGCGATCTCGGGCTTCTTCGGCGTCGCGATCGCGGCGTTCATCGCCTACCGCACGGGGTCGGCGAAGGGCTTCTTCCTGTTCGGGATCTACGCGAGCTTGATCTACTGCGGCATCTTCGTGCTGTCGGTGGTGGTGCGCTGGCCGATCGCGGGCGTGGTCTGGAACCTGCTCAACGGCACCGGCCAGGCCTGGCGCAAGGACAAGCCCTCCCGCTACGGCTACGACGTCGCCACCCTGGCCATGGCGGCGATCTTCGCCGCCCGGTTCGTGGTGCAGCGGTGGCTCTACCAGGAGGACTACACCGGCTGGCTGGCCTTCGCGAAGATCGCGATGGGCTACCCGCTGTACGCGCTGGGCCTGCTGGTGGTCGTGTGGGCGGTCCGCCGGTCGGACAAGCGCCTGAAGGCGATGGCCGAGGACGAGCCGGCCCCGGAGACCGACGCGGAGGTCGAGGCCCGGCTGCGCGAGAAGTACGCGACTCCGGAAGCCTGACCCGCCGGGGTGCCCCCCGTTTTCGACTCTACCGGCAGGCACCGACAGTTTCGCCGTGTCGGCGGCCTGGTCACGCGTGATGCCCCCTCAATCACGCGAGATGCCCCTCCAATCACGCGAGATACCCGTTTGGCACGCGAGATGCCTTCTCGGTTTGTGCTCGATCACGCGAGTTTCGCCTCGAGTCACGGGAGATCCGCGCTGGAGCACGCGAGATGCGGGTAGGTTCGGGCGAGATCCGGGCCGAGGTACCCCGGCGCTCGCCTTCGAGTGTGAAAGTTCCGGCCCCGGCCAAGCCGAGATTTCCAGCCCGGCCAAGCCGACACAGTTTCGTCACCGGCCAAGCCGAGATTTCCTCCCCGACCACGTCGGGCAGGGTGGTGAGAAGGTCCGGAAGTCGCCGAGATCCCCGGCGCGCGGGGGCGCCCCCCGTTTTCCACGCTACCTGCAGGCACCGACATTTCCGGTCGCCGCACTTGCCCACTCGCCCCACCGCCGAGCCGAGCGGAGCCAGGCTGAGCCCAGCCCAGCCCAGCCCAGCCCAGGCCGGGCCGGGCCGGGCCGGGCCGAGCCAGGCTGGGCCCAAGCCAAGCCAAGCCAAGCCAAGCCAAGCCAAGCCAAGCCAGGCCAGACCAGACCGGCCGGGCCAAGCCAAGCGGAGCGGAGCCAGGCCGAGCGGAGCCAGGCGGGCCGGGCCAGACCGGCCGGGCCAAGCGGAGCCATGCCGAGCCGGGCCGAGCCCAGGCCAGGCTGAGCCGAGCCAGGCCGCGAAAAAGGCCCCCGGCGAACCCGCCAAGGGCCTTCCCCGATCGATCTCAGTACCCGAGCGCCGTCCGGATCTCCGGCTCGACATCAGCGGTCGCCACGAACAGGAGCTCGTCACCCGGCTCCAGCGGGTCCTCCGGCTGCGGCACGATCACCCGGTCGCCCCGCAGGATCGTCACCAGGGCCGCGTCCCGGGGCAGCGTCAGCTCACTCACCGGCTTCCCGGCCAGCGGGGTCTCCGCCGGCAGCGTCAGCTCGACGAGGTTCGCGTTGCTCTGGCGGAACGTCATCAGCCGCACCAGGTCGCCGACGCTGACCGCCTCCTCGACCATCGCCGCCAGCATGCGGGGGGTCGAGACCGCGACGTCGACGCCCCACGCGTCGGTGAACAGCCACTCGTTGGCCGGGTTGTTCACCCGGGCCACCACGCGCCGCACCGCGAACTCCGTCTTGGCCAGCAGGGACACCACCAGGTTCGCCTTGTCGTCGCCGGTCGCGGCGATGACGACGTCGCACTGCTCGATCCCGGACTCCTCCAGGATCGACACCTCGCAGGCGTCGCCGAGCACCCAGTCGGCCTGCTCGACCGCGTGCGGCTCGAACTGGTCGGCCTCGCGCTCGATCAGCATCACCTGGTGCCTGCCGTCGATCAGCTCGGCGGCGATGGAACGGCCGACCGCCCCGGCGCCGGCAATCGCGACCCTCATGCCTCGTCCTCCGGTTCGCGTTGGGCCACACTGGTGACGTCGGTGATGGTGCCCGAGCGCGCGGCCACCCACACGACGTCGTCGGCCTGCAGCACCGTCTTGGTGTCCGGCAGCACGGCGGTGCCCATCCGCATGATGAACGCCACCCGCGCGCCGCTCGCCTGCTGCAGGGACCGGACGGAGTGCCCGACCCAGCCCTCGTGCAGCGGCAGCTGCAGCAGCGCGACGTTGCCCGACGGATCACGCCACGCCGACGCGACGCCGTCCGGCAGCAGGCTGCGCAGGAACCGGTCGGTCGTCCACGGCACGGTCGCGACCGTCGGGATGCCCAGCCGCTCGTACACGGCCGCGCGCTTGTGGTCGTAGATGCGCGCCACGACGTGCTCGACGCCGAAGTTCTCGCGCGCGACCCTGGCCGAGATGATGTTCGAGTTGTCGCCGCTGGACACCGCCGCGAACGCGCCGGCCCGCTCGATGCCGGCTTCGATCAGCACCCGGCGGTCGAAGCCGACGCCGACGACCTGCTGGCCGTGGAAGTCGCTGCCGAGCCGGCGGAACGCCTGCTGGTTCTTGTCGATGACGGCCACCTCGTGGCCGAGCCGCTCCAGCGCAGCGGCCAGGGACGCGCCGACCCGGCCGCACCCCATGATCACCACGTGCACGCCCTGCCTCCTCCTCGGCGGTTACCCGTCCGTTGCCACCCCTACCTACCAGCGCCGAACCTACCGTGCCGCTCGCCCGTTACGCTTCCGTGGTGTCGAAGTTCCCGACCGTGCTGAAACGCCTGGTCCTCGGACGTCCGTTCCGCAGTGACAGGCTCGCTCACACGCTCCTGCCCAAGCGCATCGCGCTGCCGATCTTCGCGTCGGACGCGCTCTCGAGCGTCGCCTACGCCCCGGAAGAGATCTTCCTGACGCTGAGCGTCGCCGGGCTGTCCGCGTACGCGCTCGCGCCGTGGATCGGCATCATGGTCGCCCTGGTCATGCTGGTCGTCGTCGCCTCCTACCGGCAGAACGTGCACGCCTACCCGAGCGGCGGCGGTGACTACGAGGTCGCCAACACGAACCTGGGCGGCCGGTTCGGCCTGACGGTGGCCAGCGCCCTGCTGGTCGACTACGTGCTGACGGTCGCGGTGTCCACTTCGTCCGGTGTGGCCAACATCGGCTCGGCCGTCCCGTGGGTCGCCCAGCACAAGGTGCTCGCGTCGATCGTCATCGTCGTGGTGCTGACGTCGCTGAACCTGCGCGGCATCCGCGAGTCGGGGAAGGCCTTCGCGATCCCGACGTACGGGTTCATCATCGGCATCATGGTCATGGTCGTGTGGGGCCTGGTGCAGGCGGCCACCGGTACCGAGGTGAAGGCCGAGAGCGCCGGGTTCACCCTGACCGCCGAAGGCACTTTCGCGGGCGTCGGGTACGCGTTCCTGGTGCTGCGGGCGTTCTCCTCCGGCGCGGCGGCGCTGACCGGGGTGGAGGCGATCAGCAACGGCGTCCCGGCGTTCCAGAAGCCGAAGTCGAAGAACGCGGCCACCACGCTGCTGATGATGGGCGTGCTCGCGGTCACCATGCTGGTCGGCATCATCACCCTGGCCACGATCACCGACGTCAAGTTCGCCGAGGACCCGGCGCGGCAGCTCGAGGGCGCGCCCGCCGGCTACGAGCAGAAGACGATCGTGGCGCAGATCGCGCACGCGGTGTTCGCCGACTTCCCGCCGGCGTTCTACTACATCTCCTTCTCCACCGGCATCATCCTGCTGCTGGCCGCGAACACCGCGTTCAACGGCTTCCCGGTGCTGGGCTCGATCCTGGCGCAGGACCGCTACCTGCCGCGGCAGCTGCACACCCGCGGCGACCGGCTGGCGTTCTCCAACGGCATCCTGTTCCTGTCCGCCTTCGCGCTGGTGCTGATCATCGCGTTCGACGCCGAGGTGACCCGGCTCATCCAGCTCTACATCGTGGGCGTGTTCGTGTCGTTCACGGTGAGCCAGGCGGGCATGATCCGGCACTGGAACCGGTTGCTGGCCAAGGAAACCGACCCGGGCGCGCGGCGGCGGATGCGGCGTTCGCAGACGGTCAACGCGATCGGCCTGACCATGACCGCGACCGTCCTGGTGATCGTGCTCATCACCAAGTTCCTGCTCGGCGCGTGGATCGCGATCGCCGCGATGGTGGCCATCTACGTGCTGATGACGGCGATCCGGCGGCACTACGACCGCGTCGCCGACGAGCTCAAGGACCTCGGCGACACCCCGACCGTGCTGCCCTCGCGCAACCACGCCATCGTGCTGGTGTCCAAACTGCACCGGCCGACGCTGCGCGCGCTGGCCTACGCCAAGGCGATGCGCCCGGACGTGCTCGAAGCCGTGACGGTCAATGTGGACGACGCGGACACCCGCCGGTTGACCGCCGAGTGGGACGCGCACAACTTCAAGGTGCCGCTGAAGGTCGTCGAATCGCCCTACCGCGAGATCACGAAGCCCGTTCTCGACTACGTGAAGCGCGTGCGCGGGGACAACCCGCGCAACGTGGTCACCGTGTTCATCCCGGAGTACGTGGTCGGGCACTGGTGGGAACAGGTGCTGCACAACCAGAGCGCGCTGCGGCTCAAGGGCCGGCTGCTGTTCCAGTCCGGCGTGATCGTGGCGAGCGTGCCGTGGCAGCTGGAGTCGTCGGCCAAGGCGGCCGCGCGGGTCCGGAACGAGCGCCCGGCCGCGGGCGACGTCCGCCGCGGGTTCTCGCCCAACGGGAAGCCGGTCGTGGTCCCGAAGCCCAAGGAGCCTGCCGAATGACCAGCTGGCTGGGCCGCGTCCTCGAGGTCGAGGTCGGCGCGGTCGCGCACGGCGGCCACTGCGTCGCCCGCGCGGAAGGGCGGGTCGTGTTCGTCCGGCACGCGCTGCCGGGGGAGCAGGTCCGCGTCGAGATCACCGAGGACAACGGCGGCTCGTTCTGCCGCGGAGACGCCGTCGAGGTGCTCGGCGCGTCGCCGCACCGGGTTCCGCCGCCGTGCCCGCTGGCCGTGCCGGGCGGCTGCGGCGGCTGCGACTGGCAGCACGCCGACCCGGACTACCAGCGTTCGCTGAAGGCGTCGGTGGTGGCGGAACAGCTGCGGCGGCTGGCGGGCATCGAACGTGAAGTCGTCGTCGAGGCGCTCGACGGCGGGCCCCTGGACTGGCGCAGCCGCGTCCGGCTGGTCGCCGGGCACGACGGGCGCGCGGGGCTGCGCGCCCACCACAGCCACCGGGTGGTGGCCCTGGACGACTGCCCGATCGCCGTCCCGGGCGAGCTCGACGACGTCCTGGCGCGGCGCTGGCGGCCGGGCAGCGAGCTGGAGGTCACCCAGGACGGTGACGGCGGGGTGCACGTCCGCGAGCTGTCGACGGTGCGCGGGAAGGTCCGGGCGCGGCAGCTGACCGGCGGGGTCGCGGTCCAGCACGCGGCGGGCCGCGACTGGCGCCTGGACGCGCACGGTTTCTGGCAGGTCCACCCGGCGGCGGCGTCGACGCTGGCCGCGGTCGTGGCGGAGTGGGCCGAGGCGCCGGTGGGCGGCTCGGCCTGGGACCTCTACGCCGGGGTCGGGCTGTTCGCGTCGGTGCTGGCGGCCCAGGTCGGGACGTCGGGCCGGGTGCTGGCGATCGAGTCCGGCCGGCGCGCGGTCGCCGACGGCGAGCGCAACCTCGCGGACCTGCCCCAGGTTTCGTGGCAGGCCGGGCGCGTCGAGCACGTGCTGGCGTCGGCGGCCAAGCCGGTCGACGTCGTGGTCCTGGACCCGCCGCGCAAGGGTGCGGGCAAGGCGGTCGTGGAGTCCATCGTGGCGGGTGCCCCGGACCGGATCGTCTACGTGGCCTGCGATCCGGCGGCGCTGGCGCGCGATGTGGCGACCTTCGCGGCCCACGGGTACTCGCTGACGGACCTGCGGGCGTTCGACGCGTTCCCGATGACCCACCACGTGGAGTGCGTGGCGCTGCTTTCCTGACTCGCCTTCTCAAAACTGTCGGTGGTGGTCGGCACACTGTGTGCCATGACCGCTCTCGACGACTTCGACCTCGCAGCTTCGACGGTGACCCGCCTGGTCACCACGGTCCGGGCCGGCCAGTGGGCGCTCCCGACGGCGTGCCCGGACTGGGACGTGCGCGCGGTGGTGAACCATTTGGCGCACGGCAACGCGAAAGTGGCCTTCTGGGCGGGCACGGGCCCCCCGGCCCCGGACGGCGACTACCTGGGTTCCTCACCGGCCGAGGCGTTCACCGCGTCGGTCTCGGCGACCCGGGCGGTGCTGGCTGAGCCAGGGCTGTTTTCGCGGCAGGTGACGACGCCGCTCGGTGAGGTGCCCGGGGTGTTCCTGGTGCACATGAGGGTGAACGAGTACCTCGCCCACGGCTGGGACATCGCGGACGCGACGGGGCAGCCGACAGACCTGGCGCCCGAGCTGGCGGCGCGGGCGCTGGAGCAGTGGCGGACGCGGTTCCGCGCGACGCCACGGCAGCCGGGCGGCCCGTTCGGGCCGGAGATCCCGCCACCCCCGGACGCGACGGCGGCCGACGAGCTGGCGGCCTTCCTGGGCCGGAAGGCGGTGAACGGCTAGGAGGTGGCGAAGAAATCCCGCGACGGCCGTGGCAGCCAGACGAGGCCGACGACGGCGAGCTGCGCGGCGGCGGCCACCGGGATCACGGCGTGGAACATCGGCGAGGACGACCAGGAGAAGAAGCCGAAGACCACGGACAGCAGCTGGGAGACGGTGGCGAGCCGGCGCGTCCACGGACGGCCCGTGGCGAGCTTGACGGTGAGGAGGACACAGAGGACGAACAGGATGCCGTGGAAGACGGCGCCGGACAGCACGGCGATATCGGCTGAGCGCGCGACTTCGGCGGTGCCGAAGTCCGGCTGCCGAGCGGCGATCTGGTCGCGCAGTGTGTCTTCGCGCGCCCCCATGACGGCCGGGATGACGAGGTGGCCGAGCCCGACGAAAGCGAGCAGCGCCCGGGCGGCCTGGACGGGTGCCGGCTGGCTCCGCGGTGCCACGGTCAGGCGTCCTTGTGGCGAGCCCGCTGCCAGCCCGGGACGGCGGGTGGGGCGGCGCTGCCGCCGTGCCGCGCCCAGGCCTCGTTGAGGCGGCTGACGAGCACGCGCGCGGCAGTGACGTCTTCGTCGGGCCAGTCGGCGATGACCCGCGCGAAGACGGCGGCACCGGCATCGACGGCGGTCTCGATCCCGGCGCGGCCGTCCGCGGTGACGCCGGCGAGGAAGGTGCGCGAGTCGTCCGGATCCGGTTCGACGGCCACCGCCCCTTCCCGCTCGAGAGCGGTGAGGTGCCGGCTGGTGGCGGAGGCGGTGAGGTCGAGTGCGCCGGCGATGTCGCGCGGCCGCATCGGGCCCTGGGCGGCGAGCAGCCCGGCCACACGGAGGCGGGTGAGGTCGAGGCGCCGCGAGATCCGCCGATGCCCCTGGTCGATGAGCTCCATGACGGCCCGCGCGAGTTCGGCGGATTCATTTCGTTGCGGCATGAAACGAGTTTACCTCGTGTTCGCGCCACGCGGCAGCGACGGATCGGCTGGCAGGGCGGGACCGAGCGGGTGGTCGCGTCTGCTGCCCGGCGCACCGCGAACGCGGCCGGGGACCTCAGGCTGCCCGGAGCATGGCGAACGCGGCCGGGGGCCTCGGCCTGGCCGGCGCACCGCGAACGCGGCCGGGGGCCTCGGCCTGGCCGGCGCACCGCGAACGCTGCCGGGGGCCTCGGCCTGGCCGGCGCACCGCGAACGCTGCCGGGGGCCTCGGCCTGGCCGGCGCACCGCGAACGCTGCCGGGGGCCTCGGCCTGCGCGGCGCACCGCGAACGCCGCCGGGAACCTCAGCTCGCCCGGCGCACCGCGAACGCCGCCGCCAACCCGGTCGCCGTCATCGCCACGCCCGACACCAGCAGCACCCATGCCCCGGCTCCCGGGACCACCCTCGCCGCCGGCTGGAGGCGGGTCACTCCCGGCAGCGTCACCACCAAGTGCCGCAGGATCACCCCGGTCACCACCAGCCCCGGCAGGCACGCCATCGCCAGGGGCTCGTCCTGGTGGCGGGCGAACGTCAGGTACGCCAGCGTCACCGCGATCAGCACCGCTGCGGCGCACACCAGGCGCAGGCTCAGGTCCAGCTCCGGGTCGGGTGTTCCGGGCGGCAGCACCCCCGGGTAGTCGGCCGTCCGCAGGGTGAGGCCGGCGAGCACACCCAGCGCCGCCGCGCCCACCAGTACGGCCCGCGGGCCCCGGAGCCGTTTCCACGGTCGCCTCTGGTCCACTCCGGCCTCCCTGCCTCGCGGTGGAGGCAGCATAAGGCGCGGACCGGCCTCAGCCCGAGAACCAGCGCTGCGGTGCCGGCCGGAGGTTCTGGTAGATGTGCTTGACCTCGGTGTACTCGGCCAGCCCCGTCGGGCCCAGCTCGCGGCCGAAGCCGGACTGCTTGTAGCCGCCCCACTCGGCCTGGGGCAGGTACGGGTGGAAGTCGTTGATCCACACCGTCCCGTGGCGCAGCCGCCCCGCCACCCGCTGCGCCCGCGAAGCGTCGTTCGTGAACACCGCGCCGGCCAGGCCGTAGTGGGTGTCGTTGGCGATGCGGACCGCGTCGTCCTCGTCGGTGAACGTCTCGACCGTCAGCACCGGGCCGAACGACTCGTCGACCACCGCCGACGAACCCTGTTTCACCTGATCGAGGATGGTGGGGAGGTAGTAGAAGCCGTCGGCCAGGGCCGGGTCGTCCGGACGGCGGCCGCCCGTGCGCAGCACCGCGCCCTCGGCCAGCGCGGCCGCCACGTACGCCTCGACCTTCGCCCGGTGCGCCGCCGAGATCAGCGGGCCGGTCTCCGCCTGCGAGTCGAACGGGCCGCCCAGGCGGATCCGCTCCGCCCGGCGCACCAGCTCGCCGACGAACTCGTCGTGCCATTCGCGCTGCACGATCAGCCGCGCACCCGCCGAACAGACCTGGCCGGAGTGCAGGAACACCGCCGTCAGCGCGTAGTCGACCGCCGTCTCGAAGTCGGCGTCGGCGAACACCACGTTCGGGTTCTTGCCGCCCAGCTCCAGGGCCACTTTCTTGACGGTCCCGGCGGCCGCGGCGGCGATGCCGCGACCGGTCGCCAGGCCGCCGGTGAACGACACCAGGTCGACGTCCGGGTGGGACGCCAGGGGCGCGCCGGCCTCGGCGCCCGCGCCCAGCACCAGGTTGCCCGCGCCCGGTGGCAGGCCGGCCTCGGTGAGCAGCCTCAGGAACAGGATCGCCGTGTGCGGGGTGAGCTCGCTCGGCTTGAGCACGAACGTGTTGCCCGCGGCCAGCGCCGGTGCGATCTTCCACACGGTCTGCAGCAGCGGGTAGTTCCAGGGTGTGATCAGCCCGCAGACGCCGACCGGCTCGTGCACGATCCGGCTGATCGCGTCCGGGCTGCCGGTGTCGACGACGCGCCCGGCGTCCTGCGCCGCGAGCTTGCCGAAGTAGCGCAGGCAGGCGGCGATGTCGGCCATGTCGTACCGGCTCTCGACCAGGCGCTTGCCCGTGTCGAGCGACTCGGCGCGGGCGAACGCCTCCGCGTCGCGATCCAGCAGGTCCGCCGCCCTCAGCAGCAGGTCACCGCGCAGGTGGGCGGGGGTACCGGGCCACGGGCCGCTGTCGAAAGCCCGGCGGGCCGCCGCGATGGCGGCCTCGGTGTCCTTGGCGGTGCCCTCGGCGACCGTCGCGACCAGGGAGCCGTCGGCCGGGCAGCGGATCTCCCGCCGGCCGCCGTCCACCGCGTCCACCCATTCGCCGCCGATGAAGAAATCCGCCATGCGGCCCATTCTCGTGGCCACGCCGCGTGACCGCCACAGCGACGCGAGGAGACGAGGTTCACCCCGGGTGCTGACCGGCGGTCGCGCTCCGGTTGTGACGCCGGACGCGGCCTGCGGTCCCGCCCTGGCGGGTCTCCGTAGACTGGCCGGAACCGAGCGAGTGAGGTGGAGACGAGTGACGATGCTGGAGTCCCTGGGCGGGCCGGCGGACCTGAAGCGCATGAGTGTCGAGGACCTCGGCGAACTGGCCGCCGAGATCCGGGACTTCCTCGTCGACAAGGTGCGCCGGGCGGGTGGCCACCTGGGCCCGAACCTCGGCGTCGTCGAGCTGACCCTGGCCCTGCACCGCGTGTTCGACTCGCCGCGCGACGCGATCGTGTGGGACGTCGGTCACCAGGCGTACGTCCACAAGCTCGTCACCGGCCGCGCAGCCGGGTTCGACCTGCTGCGCCAGACCGGCGGGGTCACCGGTTACCCGTCGCGCGCGGAGAGTGAACACGACTGGGTGGAAAGCAGCCACGCGTCGTCCGGACTGTCCTATGTGGACGGCCTGGCGAAGGCGTTCGAGCTGGCCGGCGGCGGCCGGCACGCGATCGCCGTCGTCGGCGACGGCGCGCTCACCGGCGGCATGTGCTGGGAGGCGCTCAACAACATCGCCGCGCACAAGGACCGCCCGGTCGTCATCGTGATCAACGACAACGGCCGCTCCTACTCGCCGACCATCGGCGGCCTGGCCGACCACCTCGCGGCGCTGCGCCTGCAGCCCGGCTACGAGCGGCTCCTCGACGGCGGCCGCGAGATCCTCAAACACACCCCGGTTGTTGGCCGGCCGATCTACGCCGCGCTGCACGCCGCGAAGGCCGGCCTGAAGGACGCGCTGAGCCCGCAGGCGATGTTCTCCGACCTGGGCCTGAAGTACCTCGGCCCGGTCGACGGTCACGACCAGGTGGCGCTGGAGAAGGCCCTGTACAGCGCGCGTTCCTTCGGCGGCGCCGTGATCGTGCACGTGGTCACCGAAAAGGGTCACGGCTACGCGCCCGCGGTCAACAACGAGCACGACCAGATGCACCAGACCGACCCGATCGACCCGGAGACCGGCCTGCCGCCGGTGAAGGGCCCGAGCTGGACCGGTGTGTTCGGCTCCGAGCTGGCGGCGATCGGCGCCGAGCGTGAGGACGTCGTCGCCATCACCGCGGCGATGCTGCGGTCCACCGGGCTGGACAAGTTCGCCGAGGCCTTCCCGGACCGCTGGTACGACGTCGGTATCGCCGAGCAGCACGCGGTCACCTCCGCCGCCGGGTTGGCCATGGGCGGGCTGCACCCGGTCGTCGCGATCTACTCGACGTTCCTGAACCGGGCGTTCGACCAGGTGCTGATGGACGTCGCTCTGCACCGGCTGCCGGTGACGCTGGTGCTCGACCGGGCCGGGATCACCGGGCCGGACGGGCCCAGTCACCACGGCATGTGGGACCTGTCGCTGCTCGGCATGGTGCCGGGGATGCGGGTGGCCGCTCCGCGTGACCCGGGGACGCTGCGGGAGGAGCTGCGGGAGGCGGTTGCCGTCTCCGACGGGCCGACCGCGCTGCGGTTCTCGAAGGGGAAGGTCGGCACCGATGTGACCGCCGTCGAGCGGGTCGGCACGGTCGATGTGCTGCGTCGGCCTGGTGCTGGTGCCGACGTCTTGCTCGTGACGGTCGGGGCCTTTGCCACGCTGGGGTTGGCGGCCGCGGATCGGCTGGCTGATCAGGGGATCGGGGTGACCGTCGTGGATCCGCGGTGGGTGCTTCCCGTGCCGGCTGAGCTCGTGGCGTTGGCTTCGCAGCACAAGCTGGTCGTGACTGTCGAGGACAGTGGGCGGCATGGGGGGTTCGGGTCGGCTCTGGCCGCTCTGTTCCGGGATGCCGAGTGTGATGTTCCGTTGCGGGATTTGGCTGTGCCGCAGGCTTTCCATGATCTGGGGAGCCGGGATGAGGTGCTGGGGCGGATCGGGTTGACTGCTCAGGATGTCGCTCGGCGGGTTACCGAGTGGGCTTCTCGTCTGGGGTCTTCGGAGGAGCCGGTTCGGCGTAAGGATGCCAATCGGAGCTGAGGGTTTCTACCTGGGTTGAAGCGAACCTCGTCATCACGTGCTTGACCCGGGTGTATTCGGTGAATGCGTATGTCGAGAGGTCCTTGCCGTGGCCTGAGTGGCCGAAACCGCCGTGGGGCATCTCGGCCACCAGTGGTCCGTGCGTGTTCACCCAGACACAGCCGAAGTCCAGCTCGGCTGACACCCGTGCGGCGACGGTGAGGTCGCGAGTCCACACCGACGATGCCAGGCCATAAGGGACGTCGTTGGCCAGTGCTACCCCCGCTGGTTCGTCCGAAAAGGACTGGACCGTGATCACCGGGCCGAAGATCTCCTCCTGGACGATCTCGTCTTCCTGTCGGACCCCCGAGATCACGGTGGGGGAGAAGAAGAAACCTTGTGCTCCGAACCGTGTGCCGCCCGTCTCGATGTGTGCGTGCGGTGGGAGCCGGGCGATGAGGCCTTCGATGCGTGAGAACTGGGCCGCGCTGTTCAGCGGCCCGTAGTCCACGCCCGGTGTCCGCTCCGAAGCCGCCTTCGTCAGGGTCGCGACGAAGGCGTCGTGGACCGACTCGTGCACCAAGACGCGGCTGGCCGCCGTGCAGTCCTGGCCCGCGTTGTAGAACGCCGCCCCGGCGATGCCCTCCGCCGTTGTGGCCAGGTCGACGTCCGGGAAGACCAGCAAGGGTGCGTTGCCGCCCAGTTCCAGGTGGGTGCGCTTGAGGTCGGCGGCCGCGACCGTGGCGACGTCGATGCCCGCCCGTGTCGAGCCGGTGATCGAGACCAGGTCGGTGATCGGATGGCGAACCAACGCCCAGCCCGTGTCGCGGTCGCCCGTCAGCACCGTGAACGCCCCCGGTGGCAGGAACTCCGCGGCGACGCGAGCCAGGAGCAGGGCCGTCGACGGGGTTGTCTCGGCCGGCTTGAGCACCACCGTGTTGCCCGCCGCCAGGGCCGGTGCGATCTTCCAGACCGCCATCATCAGCGGGTAGTTCCACGGCGCGATCTGCGCGCAGACGCCGATCGGCTCGCGGCGGATCACCGACGTGTGGCCCGGTGTGTACTCGCCCGCCGCGGTGCCCTCCAGGTGCCGGGCGGCGCCGGCGAAGAACCGCAAGGCGCTCACGCACTCCGGGATCTCCTCCTCGAGCACCACGGACCGGATTTTCCCGGTCTCCCGGACTTCGAGGTCGGCGAACTCGGAAGCCCGGGCTTCGAGGGCGTCCGCGATCTTCAGCAAGGCCAGCTGACGTCGGGCCGGGGTGCTGCGCCGCCAGGTCGCAAACGCTTGCGCGGCCGATTCGAGCGCTGCGTCCACATCGGACTGCCCGGCGATGGGGCTGGTACCGAACACTTTGCCCGTCGCCGGGTCGGTCAGGTCGAGCGTGCGGGTCATGCCTTCTCCACATGGGTCGGCGCGAACAGCTTCAGCACGGCGGGGAGGACGACGACGGACGGCCCGGGTGTGCGCAGCGCATCGGCCAGGTCCGTGCCCACCTTGTCCAAAGAAGACAACCGGGCGGGGACGCCGAAGGACGACGCCAGCGCCACGAAATCGGGGCGGACCAGCTCCGTGGCCGTCGTCCGGCCGAACGCGTCCGTGAGGTACTCGCGCAGGACGCCGTAGCCGCCGTCGTCGATGATCAACCACGTGATGTCGAGGCCGTGCTGGACCGCCGTGGCCAGCTCGGTGCTGCCGTACATCGCGCCGCCGTCGCCGGACACGGCGAGTACCGGACCACCGGTGACGGCGCCGCCGAGCGCGGCCGGCAGGCCGAAACCCAGGCCGCCCGCGCCCTGTGCCGTGTGGATCGGCGCGCCCTCGGGATTCCACGCCGACCAGGCCCAGTACGCCGCGATCGTCATGTCCCAGAACGTCTGGGTGCCGTCGGGGAGCGCGGCCCGGATGTCGTCGATCAGCTTCCGCTCGACGGCGAGGTCCTGACCGTCCAATCGCGACCCGACCCGCGCGAGCAACCCCGAAACCGCCTGCTCGGCCCGGCCGTCGGACGCCCGCATCGGCACCCACTCCAGCAGCGCCTGCAACGTGCGCCGGACGTCGGCGTGCAGGCCCAGGCCCGGGTAGTTCGACTCCAGCTTCCCGAGGTCGGCCTCGACCTGGATCACCCGGCCGCGCGGGGCGAACTCGCGGTAGTTGCTGGACAGCTCGCCGAGGCCGGAGCCGAGCACGAGCAGCACGTCGGCGGCGGCGAGGAACTCCGTGGTGTGCCAGTCCTCCAGCCACGACCGCCCGGACAGCTCGTGGTCCCACGGGAAGACACCCTTGCCGCCGAAGGTCGAGATCACCGGTGCGCGCAATGCCTCGGCCAAGGCCAGCAGCTCCGCGTGCGCGCCCGAGCGCAGCGCGCCGCCGCCGGCGAGGATCACCGGGTTCGACGCCGCCGCCAGCAGCTGGGCGGCCTCGGTGACCAGCTCCGGCAGCGGCTCCAGCGCCGGGGGAGCGGCCGACACCGAGGTGATCGGCGGCAGCCCGGCCGGCCCGAGCAGCACGTCCTGGGGGATTTCGACCCACACCGGGCCGTAGGGCGCGGTCGCGGCCGACGTCCACGCCTCCCGCAGCGCCGTCGGGAGCTGGCTCGCGCGGCGCACGACGTGCACCGACTTCACCACGTCCCGGAAGCTCGCCTGCTGGTCGGGCAGTTCGTGCAGGTAGCCGTGCCGCCCGCCGCCGAGGCCGGCGACCGGGACCTGGCTGGAGATCCCGAGCACCGGCACCGAAGCCGCGCGGGACTCCTGCAGCGAAGCCAGCGTCAGCAGCGCGCCCGGGCCGGTCGACACCACCAGCGGCGTCACCGGCACCGGGCCGTCCGGGTCCGCCGCGAGCCGCGCGCGGGCGTGCCCGTCGGCGGCGAAGGCGAGGTTGTTCTCGACCCGCCCGCTGATCACCCGCACGTCGCCGGCCCGGCGCAGCGCCTCGAACAGGCCCAGCGCGTGCTGGCCCGGCAGGCCGAACACCGTGTCGGCGCCCAGCGCCCGCAGGGTTTCGACGACGACGTCGCCGCCGATGCGCGTCATTCGCCCTTCCCCAAGGTCAGCAGGCTCACCAGGTCGTAGGCGACGTGGGACGCCGCGATGGCGGTGATCTCCGCGTGGTCGTAAGCCGGCGCGAGCTCGACGACGTCCGCGCCGACCAGGTTGAGGTCGCGCAGCCCGCGCAGGATCTCCAGCAGCTCCCGGCTGGTCATTCCACCCGCCTCGGGCGTGCCGGTGCCGGGCGCGTGGGCCGGGTCGAGGACGTCGATGTCGACCGAGACGTACAGCGGGCGGTCGCCGATGCGCTGCCGCAGCGCGTCGACGGTCTCGGCGACGCCGCGGCGCAGGACGTCGCCGGAAGTGACGATGCCGAAGCCGAGACGGCGGTCCTCTTCGAGGTCCCGCTTGCCGTAGAGCGGCCCGCGCGTCCCGACGTGCGACAGTGCGCTCGTGTCGAGGATCCCTTCCTCCGACGCCCGCCGGAACGGCGTGCCGTGCGTGTACGGTTCGCCGAAGTAGGTGTCCCACGTGTCCAGGTGGGCGTCGAAGTGCAGCAGCGCAACGGGTCCGTGCTTCTTCGCCGCGGCCCGCAGCAGCGGCAGCGCGATGGTGTGGTCGCCGCCGACGGTCACCAGCCGCGTCCCGTCCGCCTGCAGCGCCTCGGCTTCCTGCTGCAGCGTCTCGATCGCCTCGCCGATGTTGAACGGGTTGACCGCGATGTCCCCGGCGTCGACGACCTGCTTTTCGGCGAACGGCGAGACGTCCAGCTCCGGGTGGTACGGCCGCAGGAGCCGGCTCGCCTCGCGGACGGCCGCCGGGCCGAACCGCGCGCCCGGCCGATAGGAGACCCCGGAGTCGAAGGGCACCCCGACGACGGCGACGTCGGCGCGCTCGACCTGGTCGATCCGCGGCAGCCGCGCGAAGGTCGCGAAGCCGGCGAACCGGGGGATGCGCGACGAGTCGAGGGGTCCGATGTTAGGCACTGGTGGGCTCCTGTTCCCGGGTCTCGGTGGTGGTGTCGTCGCCGTCGAGGCGGCGGGTCCAGACGGAAAGGATCGAGTCGGCCGTGCGCGGCGTCGCGAAGCTGACCGCCAGGTAGACGACCAGGCTCGCGCCGAGGCCCCAGTAGATCGGGGTGTTGGCCTCGACGCCGTCGATGATCATGAAGGCGATGACCGAGAGCGTGCCGGCCACCATCGACGCGTACGCGCCCTGCCGGGTGCCGCGCTTCCAGAACAGGGCGCCGATGATCGCGACGAGCAGGCCGCCGACGAGGATGTCGTAGGCGATGGTGAGCGCGTTGACGACGTCGTCGACGATCATCGCGATGCCGATGGCCAGCAGGCCGAGCACGAGCGTGGCGAGCCGGTTGCGGCTGACCTCGCCGCCCTTCTTGTGGCCCAGCTTCGTGAGCAGGTCGGACGTCGTCGTGGTGGAGCAGGCGATCAGCGCGCCGCTCGCCGTCGACATCATCGCCGAGAGCGCGGCGGCCAGGACCAGGCCGCGGACGCCGGTGGGCAGCAGCCGCTCGACGATCGTCGCGAAGGCGTCCTGCGCGCTGGCGATGTCCGGGTAGAGGGCGTGCGCGGCGGTGCCGATCAGGGCGCCCGCGAGGCCGTAGACCAGGCAGTAGACGCCGGAGGTGATGCCGCCGGACGTCGCGATCGCGGGCGTGCGGGCGGTGAACACGCGCTGCCAGATGTCCTGGCCGATGAGCAGGCCGAAGGTGTAGATCACGAAGTAGGTGACGATCGTGTCGGTGCCGATCGAGGTGAAGCTGAAGAAGCTCGCGTCGAGCTTCTCGCTCATGCCGGAGAAGCCGCCGGCCGAGCTGATCGCGACCGGCAGCAGGATCGCCAGGATGCCGATGGTCTTGATGACGAACTGGGCGATGTCGGTGAGCGTGATCGACCACATGCCGCCGAGCACCGAGTAGAGGACGACGATCGAGCCGCCGACCGCGATCCCGGCCCAGTTCGGCAGGTCGAAGAGCACCTTGAAGATCGTCGCGAAGGCCAGCGTCGAGGTCACCGTGAGCATCAGGGTGTAGCCCCACATCACGACGCCGGACACCGCGCTGGTGCGGCCGCCGTAGCGCAGGTCGAGCATCTCGCCGACGGTGTAGACCTTCAGCCGCACCAGCCGCCGGGCGAACAGCGCGTGCAGCACCAGGATGCCGACACCGATGCTGACCACCAGCCACATGCCGGAGATGCCGTAGGTGTAGCCGAGCTTCACCCCGCCGACCGTGGACGCGCCGCCGAGGACGACGGCCGACATCGTGCCGGAGTACATGAACCAGCCCAGCCGCCGGCCGGCGACGAGGTAGTCGGACTTCGTCTTCGCGAGCCGGAGGCCGTACCAGCCGACCCCGAGCATCCCCGCGATGTACAGCGCGATCACCGCGTAGTCGCCGGTCACGGTGTCCTCCTCACGTCGGTTTCGGGTCACCGTAGGTTCGCCCGCCACCTCCCCGGCATGGGATGATTCATCCCCAAGCCGACTTCAGTGGGGATGAAATGGCCACGATCCCGGATTTTTCGCCCACGGAGGTGAATGTCCCGTTACGGGACGTGCTCGGCAACCGGGAGCTCGCCCTCGACGTCGTTCCCGAGACGCTGCGGCCGGGCGCGCTGGACGCCCCGGTGCGCTGGGCCCACGTCAGTGAGCTGCAGGACCCCGCGCCCTACCTGGTCGGCGGCGAGCTGATCCTCACCGCGGGCGTCAACCTGCCGGAGCAGCTCGACCGGTACGTGCGCGGCCTGCGCGACGCCGGCGTGACGGCGCTGGGGTTCGGCCTCACCCCGACGGTGCACGAGACGTTGCCGGAGCCCCTGCGCCGGGCGTGCGCGCGGCGCGGGCTGCCCCTGCTGGTGGTGCCCGCGCGCACGCCGTTCCTGGCGGTCAACCGGGCGGTCTCGGTCGCGCTGACCGAGGCCGGGCAGCGGGACCAGCGGCGGATCACCGCGGCGCGCGAGACGCTGACGCGCGCCGCGGGTGGCGGGCTCGGCGAGCTGACGTCGTCGCTGGCGGCGGTGCTGCGGTCCTGGGTGGCCCTGGTCGGCGCCGGCGACGTGCTGGCCTCGGCGCACGACGCGCCTACGCCGCTGCCGCTCCCGGTGCGGGAGCTGATGGCGACCGTGCGGGCGGGCAGCGGGATCCGGAGCGCGACCACCGAGCTCGCCGGCGGGTTCGTGGTCGTCCAGCCGGTGTACCCGCAGGCCACGGCGTCGCACCTGGTGGTCGTCGGCCGGTCGCGGCGGCTCGACGGCGCCGAGCGGGCGATCCTCGCCGTCGGCGCGGCCCTGCTCGGCCTGGTCGGCCGCGCGGGCTCGGACGCGGCCGAGCTGGGCGCCGCGGCCACCGGCCTGCTGCTCGGCCGGACGTCCCCCGGGGAAGTGGCCCGGTCGCTGCTGGGCTCGGAGACCGTCCGGCTGGTCGCCGGGGCCGCGTACCGGCGTGGCCCCGGCGAGGTGGCCCAGCGCCCGGACTGGCTGCGCGCGCGGCTGGACACGCCGTTGGTCTCGGTGCGGCCCGGGCCGTCGTTCGTGGCCGTCGCCGGGGCGGTGTCGCTGCCGGTGCTGGAGGACCTGCGCGAACACGGCTGGCTGGCCGCGGTGGGCTCGCCGGTGCCCGCTTCTCAGGCGGCTTCGGCTTGGGCCGAGGTGGAGCTGCTGCTTTCGCGGGCGCTCGCCCTCGGCCGGCCGATCGTGGCCGGAAGTGAGCCGCTGGAGTTCGACGCGCTGCTGGACCCGGACGCTTGCCGGGGGTTCGCGGCGAAGGCGCTGGAGCCGTTGGTGGCGCTGGATCGCGCGGGGGATCGGTCACTGGTGCCGACGCTGCGGACGTGGCTGGCCCACCACGGCGCCTGGGAACCGACGGCCGCGGAGCTGGGCGTCCACCGCAACAGCGTTCGGCACCGGATCGCGCAGGTGGAGAAGGCATTAGGGGTGGACTTGGCTGACCCGGAGGTGCGGATGCGGCTGTGGTTCGCGCTGCGCTGGCTCTCACCGGTCACACACAGTCCTTAAAGGGCACTCTCAGGAAAATATGGGATTGTGGGCTGGTGCGAGTTTTGGTAGTCGAGGACGAAGAACCCCTGGCCGATGCGATCGCTCGTGGCCTGCGCCGCGAGGGGATGGCGGTGGACGTCGCGCTCACCGGGGACGACGGGCACGAGAAGGCCGCCGTCACGCGGTACGACGTCGTGCTGCTGGACCGGGACTTGCCCGGGATGTCCGGTGACGAGCTGTGCCGGGAGATCGTCGCGTCCGGGGAGCTGACCCGGGTGCTGATGCTCACCGCGAGCAGCTCGGTGTCCGACCGCGTCGAGGGGCTTTCGCTCGGCGCCGACGACTACCTCGCCAAGCCGTTCGCCTTCCCCGAGCTGGTCGCGCGGGTGCGGGCGCTGGGCCGGCGGGCCACCCCGGCCGCGCCGCCGCTGCTCACCGCCGGGGACGTCGAGCTGGACCCGGCGAAGCGGACCGTCCGGCGCGCGAGCGGGCCGGTGGAGCTGACGCGCAAGGAGTTCGGTGTCCTGGAGGTCCTGCTGCAGGCCGCCGGATCGGTCGTCAGCAGCGAGGAACTGCTCGAACGCGTCTGGGACGAGAACGCCGACCCGTTCACCACGACCGTCCGGGTCACCGTGATGACGTTGCGCAAGAAGCTCGGCGAGCCGGGGATCATCGAGACGGTGGTCGGCTCCGGGTACCGGGTGCCGGAGCCCGGCGCTTCGCGCGCGTGAACCTGCCGGGCACCCGCAGCCTCCGCGCCCGGATCACCCTGCTGGCGACCGTGCTGGTCGCCGCCGTCAGCCTGCTGCTGCTCTGGCTGGCCTGGACGCTGGTGCGGGATTCGCTCGACGCCGTCCCGCAGATGCCGCCGGGCAGCACGGTGGTCGTCGACGGCGTCGAGGTCGACGCCTCGACGCTCGCCGAGCACCTGCGCGTGCACGCCCGCGACCGGATGCTGCTGTTCGGGTCGCTGGCGTTCCTGCTGGTCGTCGCGGCCGCGGCGATCCTCGCCTGGACGTTCACCTCCCGCGTGCTGCTGCCGCTGCGCGAGATCACCGGCACCGCGCGGCGCCTGTCGGTCGAGTCGCTGGGGGAGCGGATCGGCGAGATCCGCTCCCGCGACGAGCTGGCCGAGCTGGCGGGCACGTTCGACGACATGCTCGACCGGCTCCAGGCCGCGTTCGACGCACAACGCCACTTCGTCGCGAACGCGAGTCACGAGCTGCGGACGCCGTTGTCGGTGATTCGCACGGAACTCGACGTCACCCTGTCCGACGACGACGCCGACGAAGCCGAGCTGCGCCGGATGGGCGGGGTGGTCCGCGACGCGACCGAGCGCGCCGGGCAGCTGGTCAACTCCCTGTTGCTGCTGGCCCGCACCGACGCCGCCGGGCTCGGCGTGCACGAGCCGGTGGACCTCGCGGTGGTCGTCGACCGGGCGTGGCGCGCGGTCCGGCGCGAAGCCGAGGATCGCGGGATCCGGGCGTCGTTCACGACGCCGCCGGCGTCCGCGTTCGGCGATCCGGCGCTGCTGGAGCGGATCGCGGGCAACCTGCTGGAGAACGCGGTCCGCCACAACGTCGAAGGCGGCTGGCTCGAGGTCGTGACGCAGCCGGGGCCGCGGTGGTCGATGCTGCGCGTCCGCTCCTCGGGCGGCTTGGTCGACCCGGCGGCGGTGCCGGAGCTGTTCGAGCCGTTCCGCCGCGCCGGGGTGGCCCGCACGGCCCGCCACGGCGCCGGCCTGGGCCTGTCGATCGTCCGGGCCGCGGTGGCCGCGCACGGCGGAACGGTCACGGCCGAGCCGATCGTGGGCGGCGGCCTCGGCGTCACGGTCCACCTCCCGGCCCACTGACCCGTGATCGAAGGGTCAGCACGCGTGATTAGAGGGTCATCTCACGTGATTGGAGGGACGACACGCCGAAGCTCGCTCGATCCGGAGTGTCGTCCCCTCAATCACGCGTGTCGACTCTTCAATCACGCGTGTCGGCTTCCTGATCACGGGGCGGGCTGAGGGCGAGGCCGGCGCGGAGGACTCCGGCGGCGTGGAGCATGGCTGCGCGGGCGTCCGGGTCGATGCCGACCCGGTTGGCGAAACCGTGGAGCTGGCCTTCGTGGCGTCGGTGGACCAGGGGGACGCCGGCGGCGGCGAGGCGGTGTGCGTAGGCCTCGCCTTCGTCGCGGAGGAGGTCGAAGCCGCAGGTGGCCACGAACGTCGGGGGGAGGCCGTCGAGGCTTTCGTCGTAGAGGACCGAGGCCCGCGGGTCGCGGTAGCGGGCCGGATCGCGCACGTACTGCGCGCGGTACCAGGCCCATTCGTCCCGGTTGAGGCGGAAGCCCGAGCCGAACTGGCCGTGCGACGCCGACTCGCCGAGCGCGTCCGTCGCCGGGGTGAGCAGGAGGGAGAACGCCGGCCGGGGCAGCTCGCCGCGGGCCGCCGCGTGGGCGACCACCGCCGCGAGGTTGCCGCCGCTGCTGTCACCGCCCACCGCCAGCCGGGCCGGGTCCACGCCGAACTCCGCCGCGTGCGAAGCCACGTGGGCGAACGCCGCGACCGCGTCCGAAGCCGCCGCGGGGAACGGGTGTTCCGGCGCGAGCCGGTAGCCGATCGACACCACCCGCACCCCGGCTTCCTCGGCGAGCAGCCGGCACGCGCCTTCGTGCGTGTCGAGGCTGCCGAGCACGAACCCGCCGCCGTGGAAGTACACGATCGCCGGACCGGGCGCAGGGACGCCGGCCGGTTCGTAGAGCCGCAGCGGCAGCGGCCCGCCCGGCCCGGGCCACGAACCGTCGTGGGTCCGGACGCCCGGGCAGATCCCGGCGCCGGCGAGCGCGCCCGCCAGGTTCAGCTCGGTCCGGGCCCGCGAGAGGCTCCCGTTGTGGTGCGGCGCGTCGAACGGCGCGAAGCGCGCCACCCGCATGAGCACCTGGGCGGTGAGGACCGGCTGACGGCCGTCCACCACCACCGGCCGGCCCGCGAGCACGCGCAGCACAGGCGACGGCAGGCGCAGCAGCCACCGCAGCCCGGCCATGATCGACCGCACGAGCAGTCGGCGGCTCAGTCCATTCAGCACAGGTCCACGAAAATCGGGTTCGCGTACAACCACAAGTCCTCGAAGGGATTTGCCTGCCCGACGATGTCCGGTGTGGGCTCGGAAACGCCGTTTGTCCCCCGGATGCGCAGGTAGAACGGTTCCCGGACGTTCCGGAAAATGTGCCGGAAGACGACCTGCCGCCCCGGTGCCCAGCGCGGCTCGAACGACTCCACGACCCGCGTGCCCGGCGCGGTCATCGTGTCGCGGTCGGCGGCCGGGCCGGTGACCGGGCCCGCGACGACGTCCAGGCGCGCCAGCCGCGGCACCGAGCCGCCGCCGTTCGGCCGCGACGCCGGCCGCGCCGACACCACGACCGTGACGTCCGACCCCCGCCGCACCCGCAATCGGCCGCCCAGTGTCGCCGACGAACCGCCGCCGTACGCGCCGACCTGCAGGTCCTGCACGAGACCGCCGTGCGACAGCCAGATCCGCCCGGCCCGCAGGCCCTCCAGGACGCCTTCGAGGCTTCGCCGCGTGACGCCGACGTACGTGCGGCTGAACTCGCCCGGGTAGAAGTCCGCGTACGGCGCGAGCAGCTGCGGCGTGCCGGTGTCGACCGGGTCCGGGAACTTGCCGTGCGTGTCGTACCAGTCGCCCGCCACCGGCGGCCGGACCAGCGTGTCGCCGCGGTTGTAGTGCGAGTCGGAGTTCGTGGTGATCCACCACGGCTTCCCCTCGGCGAGCAGGGAGTCCCAGAGCCCGCCGACCTTCGCCGTCGCCCAGTCCCAGCCGCCGTGCGTCCGGTACGCCTCGGCCGGGAAGCCGGGCCACGAGTTGGCGCCGGGGCTGTTGGCGTAGCCGCCGCGTGCGCCGCCGTTGCCGAGCGGCTTGGGGAAGCCGTCCGCCTGCGCGCCGGGCGCCCCTTCCATGCCGATGACGATGCCCGGCGCGGCGTCGCGGTAGGCCCGCAGCTCGTGCGGGGCGACGCGGCCGTTGCGCAGCGGGTGGTTGATCAGCACGACCGGGGCGTGGATCCGCCGCGCCTGCTCTTCCGAAGCGAGCCAGCGCAACGCCCGCAGCGCGAGGGCCTCGTTCGCCGGGCTCGACGCCTCCGAGTTCGTCAGCCGCCAGTCGAAGTTCCGCTCGAACTCGCGCAGCTTGGCCGCCTGCTCCGAACCGGCCTGGAAGAAGACCGTGGCGTGCTCGGCGCCCGGGACGTTCCACTCCATCCCGTGCCACAGCAGCAGGTCCGGGTACTTCCGCCGGGCGGCGAGGAAGTCGGCTTCGGTGGGCTCGACCGACACCTTCTCGTGCTCGGCGTGGCCGTGGTCGGTGAAGACGATCCAGTCCGCGCCGTGCGCCCGCCCGCCGGCGGCGATCTGGTCGATCCGGTACATCGCGTCGTACGAGTACTGGCTGTGCGTGTGGTGATCGCCCACCAGCCACTGGTAGCGGCCGCACGTCCGGCTCAGGTCGGCATCGGCGAAGGCGGGGGCCGGGAGGGGCACGCCCGCGGCGGCGGCCGCGAGCCCGGCGCCCTTGAGGAACCGGCGTCTGTCGGTGGTCACGGCGGGACGCTAAGCCGCCGGGGTGAACGGGCGGTGTCCCGGCGGCCAACTGTGCTGTGATCTTCGGTGTGGAGGAGAAACCCCTGGCCCGGGTGCTGCCGCCGGTGATCGCGCTGGCCCTGGCCGCCGGCGTCGGGCTCGCGTTCTTCATCGCCGCGCTCGTGCGGCCGCCGGAGCTGCCGGTGGACCGGAACCCGGCGCCGCTGGCCGGGCACAAGCTGTGCGCGGCCGTCGTCGTGACGTTTTTGTCCGAAGAGGACATGCGGGCCGCGGTGCCGTCCTTCCACGACGACCCGAAGGCCCGTCGGGTGTTCGTGGACCCGCCGTCGGTCTCCCTGCTCGCCGTCCCGGGCACCGACCTGAAGGCGTGGGCGCAGGAGCTGCACGCCCGCTACCGGAGCGCCGAGCGGGTGTCGGTCATCGATTCGGACACGGCGGCGACGCAGCTGAAGCTCACCGCGCCGCCGCCGAAGTGCCCTCGAGAGGGCGAGTACTAGCGAGCCGGGACCGAAGCCACGCCCGGGGCGAGGAACGGCTTGCCGTTCACGCGCTCGGAGACGCCGGAGCGGTCCAGGTACGGGGTGATGCCGCCGTTCCAGAACGGCCAGCCCGCCCCGAGGATCAGGCACAGGTCGATGTCCTGCGCCTCGGCGACCACGCCCTCGTCGAGCATGATCCGGATCTCCTCGGCGATCGCGGACAGCGCCCGCTCGCGCACCTGCTCCGAGGTGGCCGGCCGGTCACCCTGCGTCCACAGCTCGGCGACCTCCGGGTCGACCGAGGCGTTGCCCTGGGCGTCCCAGATCCAGACGCCCTTCTTGCCCGCCTTGACGAACTTGGCGAGGTTGTCGGACACCGTGAACCGGTCCGGGAAGGACTCGTGCAGCGTCTCGCCGACGTGCAGCGCGATGGCCGGGCCGACGAGCTGCATCAGCGTCAGCGGCGTCATCGGCAGGCCGAGCGGTTCCAGGGCCTTGTCGGCGACCTCGAACGGCGTGCCCTCGTCGACGGTGACCAGCACCTCGCCGAGGAAGCGCAGCAGCAGCCGGTTGACGACGAACGCCGAGGCGTCCTTCACCAGCACGCTGGACTTCTTCAGCTGCTTGCCGACCGAGAACGCCGTCGCCAGGGCCGCGTCGTCGGTCCGCTCGCCGCGGACGATCTCCAGCAGCGGCAGCACGGCCACCGGGTTGAAGAAGTGGAAGCCGACGACCCGCTCGGGGTGCTGCAGCTTCGACGCCATCGCGGTGATCGACAGCGACGAGGTGTTCGTCGCCAGGATCGTCTCGGGCTTGACGTGCTGCTCCAGCTCCGCGAACACCTGCTGCTTGACGCCCAGCTCCTCGAACACGGCTTCGATGACGAAGTCGGCGTCGGCGAACGCGGCCTTGTCGAGCGAGCCGGTCACCAGGGCCTTGAGCCGGTTGGCGGCGTCCGGGGAGAGCCGCTTCTTGCCCAGCAGCTTGTCGATCTCGGCGTGGACGTAGCCGACGCCCTTGTCGACGCGCTCCTGGTCGACGTCGGTCAGCACGACCGGCACCTTCAGGCGGCGCACGAACAGCAGCGCGAGCTGGCTGGCCATCAGGCCGGCGCCGACGATGCCGACCTTGTTGACCTTGCGGGCCAGCGACTTGTCCGGCGCGCCGGCCGGGCGCTTGGCGCGCTTGTTGACCAGGTTGAACGAGTACAGCCCGGCGCGCAGGACGTCGGACATGAGCAGCTCGGCGAGGCCGTCGGTCTCGGCCGCGTACCCGCGGTCGAGGTCGTTTTCGCGGGCCAGCTCCAGCAGCTCGACGGCCTTGGTCGCGCCCGGCGAGGCACCGTGCGTGCGGCCGTCCACGATGGACTTCGCACGGGCGATGGCCGCGTCCCACGCCGAACCGCGGTCGATCTCGCGGCGTTCCGGGGTGATCTCGCCGTTGACGACCTTCGCCAGCCACAGCAGTGACTGCTCGAGGTAGTCGGCCGAGCCGAAGACGGCGTCGACGATGCCGAGCTCGGCCGTCTGCTTGACGTTCAGCATCTTGTTCTGCGCCAGGGCGTTCTCGATGATCACCGTGACGGCGGCGTCCGCGCCGATCAGGTTCGGCAGCAGCTGCGTACCGCCCCAGCCCGGGAACAGGCCGAGGAAGACCTCGGGGAACGCGATGGCGGCGGTGTTCTCCGACAGCGTCCGGTAGTGGCAGGACAGCGCCAACTCCAGGCCGCCGCCCATGACCGCGCCGTTGACGAACCCGAACGTCGGGATCTTCGACTCGGTGAGGCGGCGGAACACGTCGTGCCCGGTCTGGGCGATTTCGCGCGCCAGCTCGGGGTCGCTCACCGATTCGACGCCGGACAGGTCGGCGCCGACGGCGAAGATGAACGGCTTGCCGGTGACGGCGATCGCGGCCGGCTCGGCCTCGAACGCCTTGTCCAGCGCGGTGTTCAGCGACACCAGGCCCTGCGGGCCGAAGGTGTTCGGCCGGGTGTGGTCGTGGCCGTTGTCGAGCGTGATCAGCGCGACGGGCTTGGCGAGCCCCGGCACCTTGACCAGCCGGGTCTTCGCCTCGGTGACGACCTCGTCCGGGAACGCGGCCTTCGCTGCTTCAGCGGTGAAAGTCATTACTTGGCCCCCTCGAACGCCGGGTTCTCCCAGATCACGGTGCCGCCCATGCCGATGCCGATGCACATCGTCGTCATGCCGTAGCGCACGTCGGGCCGCTCGGCGAACTGGCGGGCCAGCTGCGTCATCAGCCGGACGCCGGACGACGCCAGCGGGTGGCCGCAGGCGATCGCGCCGCCCCACTGGTTGACGCGCGGGTCTTCGTCGTCGATGCCGAAGTGGTCGAGGAAGGCCAGCACCTGCACGGCGAAGGCCTCGTTGATCTCGAACAGGCCGATGTCGTCGATGGTCAGGCCGGTGCGCTTGAACAGCTTCTCGGTGGCCGGCACCGGGCCGATGCCCATGACCTCCGGCTCGACGCCGGCGAAGGAGTAGCCGACCAGCCGCATGGCGACCGGCAGGCCCAGCTCGCGGGCGGTTTCCTCGTCGGCGAGCAGCGAGGCGGTCGCGCCGTCGTTGAGGCCGGCCGCGTTGCCCGCGGTGATCCGGCCGAAGGGCCGGAACGGCGTCTTCAGGTTCGCGAGGGTTTCGAGCGTGGTGCCCGGGCGGGGCGGCTCGTCCTCGGTGGCCAGGCCCCAGCCCAGTTCCTTCGAACGGGTGGCGACCGGGACCAGCTCGGGGCCGATCTTGCCGGTCTTGACGGCCTCGGCGTAGCGCTCCTGGCTGCGCGCGGCGTAGGCGTCGGTGCGCTGCTTGGTGATCGCGGGGAACCGGTCGTGCAGGTTCTCGGCGGTCTGGCCCATGACGAGCGCGGTCGGGTCGACGAGCTTGTCGGCGATGATCCGCGGGTTCGGGTCGACCCCTTCACCCATCGGGTGGCGGCCCATGTGCTCGACGCCGCCGGCGATGGCGATGTCGTAGGCGCCGAAGCCGATGCCGGACGCGGCGGTGGTGACGGCGGTCATCGCGCCGGCGCACATGCGGTCGATGGCGAAGCCGGGGACCGACTTCGGCAGGCCGGCGAGCAGCGCGGCGGTGCGGCCGATGGTCAGGCCCTGGTCGCCGGTCTGGGTGGTGGCGGCGATGGCCACCTCGTCGACGCGCTCGGGCGGCAGTTCGGGGTGCCGCCGCAGCAGCTCACGGATGGCGTTGACGACCAGGTCGTCGGCGCGGGTCCCGGCGTAGATGCCCTTGTCGCCGGCCTTGCCGAAGGGGGTGCGGACCCCCTCGACGAAGGCGACGTTTCGCACGCCCCGCGCGGTCGGCGCGAGCGGCGTTGCTGGTGCGGCCACGAATAGCTCCATCAGTAGACGTTGTTGACCGCACGATAGCCCTTGTTACCGGTCGGTAACCAGTGGTGTGGCCCGGTCGAGTGGGCTACCGCACACTCTTGGGCTCCAGAGTCTGTCCTTTCACGAGCCAGGCGACGCCGAACGCCTCCACCGCGACGGCCTCCAGCCACAGCGCGGGCAGCAGCGCCGGCAGCAGGCCGAGTGCCTTGGTCACCGCGATGAGCACCAGGCAGGCGAGGATCACCACTCCGCAGACGCGGTAGACGACGCCGGTGCCGGGCGGCTGCTCGCCGTCGTGGGGGAACAGGCGGAGGCAGAAGTAGGCGAGGGCGAGGAAGAACACGGCCGCGAAGACCCAGTGCAGCACGCCCGAGGTGCGGTCCCACGCCGTCACGTCGTGGTCGGGAGCGGTGGGGAAGAGCGCCAGCCCGATCGCCCCCAGCCCGGCGACCGTGCTGGCGACGTTGTCGACGAAGTCGTGGCCGTAGTAGGCGAGGAGGAACACCCCGACCGCGCACATGGCACCGACGAGGACGTCCCGCAGGTCGGTGTGTAGTAGTAGCCGCTCAGCGAGCCGACCAGGTCGCCGCCTTGGACGAGCTGCTTGCCGAGGATGAGGACGAACGGCAGCGCCAAGCCGATGAGCCCGATGGCGCGCCGGAGGAACAGGTACGAGTGGACGAGGGTGTTCTGCGGGGATGTGGTCGCCGTGGTCATGGCCGCCTCCGGGGGTCACTGGGGTGATCGGCGTCCAAGTGCCCACGGATGAGGCTTGTTATCGCGGAGTTGTCCAAGTTCTCGGCTGATCGTTACTGGGGAAAGTCCCACACAAGCCCGGCATCCGGCCCTCGTCCGCGTCGCGCGTGCCTAAGTTGGGGGACACCTTCAGCCGAGAACGGACACCGAGAGCGTCAGCCGTTCCGCCGGCGATGAGAAGCATTCCCGGGAGACAAGTTGAAACGTTCGGTAAGCGATCTCGCCGTGTTCGGCGGACGCCCGGAGTTCCTGAATCCGATCCTCGTCGGTCAGCCGAACAACATCGATCGCAGGCGCTTCTTCGACCGGATGAACTGGGCGCTGGACAACCAATGGCTGTCCAACGGCGGTCCGCTCGTCCAGGAGTTCGAAGAGCGGGTCGCCGATCTCGCGGGGGTGCGCAACTGCGTGGCGACCTGCAACGCCACCGCCGCCCTCCAGCTCTACGCGCGCGCGGCGCGGCTCACCGGTGAGATCGTCATGCCGTCGATGACCTTCGTGGCCACCGCGCACGCCATGCGGTGGCTCGGCCTGAAGCCGGTGTTCTGCGACGTCGACCCGCTCACGGGGTGCCTCGACGTTCCCCAGGTCGAAGCGGTGCTGACCGAACGCACCGCGGCGATCCTCGGGGTCCACCTCTGGGGTCGCGCGTGCCCGGTCGACGATCTGGAAAAGCTGGCGGCCGAGCGTGGCGTTCCGTTGTTCTTCGACGCCGCCCACGCGATCGGGTGCAGTTTCTCCGGTCGCCCGGTGGGCGGGTTCGGTGCCGTCGAGGTGTTCTCCTTCCACGCCACGAAGGTCGTCAGCGCTTTCGAGGGCGGCGCCGTCGTCACCGACGACGACGAGCTCGCGGGGCAGATCCGGGCCCTGCACAACTTCGGCATCGGACCGTACGGGCACGAGGCGGGCGGGACGAACGCGAAACTCAGCGAAGCCGGGGCGGCCATGGGGCTGACGTCCCTGGACGCGCTCCCCGAAGCCGCCCGGCGGAACGAGGAGAACTACGAGCTCTACCGGGCGGAGCTGGACGAACTGCCCGGGGTGGGCCTGGTGGAGTTCGATCGCCGCGAGCGCAACAACTACCAGTACGTCATCGTGACGATCGACGAGAGCGTCACCGGAATCGGGCGGGATCTCCTGCAAGAGCTGCTCGCGGCCGAGAAGATCGTGACCAAGCGCTACTTCTCTCCCGCGTGTCACGAGCTGGAGCCCTACCGCACCGAGAACCCGGTCGGGTTGCCCCACACCGAGGCCCTGGCCCGAAGCGTGCTGGCCGTGCCCACCGGGACCAGGACCACCGCCGAAGACATCCGGCGGGTCTGCGGGGTGATCCGCTTCGCCGTCACCGAGGGACGGACCGTCCGTGAGCGCTGGCGGCGGCGAGAGAACAAGGAGAACGCCGCCGCGGACCACCGCCGGGAGGATTGACGACCGAATCACGTTCCCCTGCCGGCGGCGCGACCCGGCTACCGGACGCCGAGGTGCGCCAGCCAGCCGCCCTTCGCCGAGATGTCCGCCGCGCCCTCCGTGGCCGCCGGTTCGCACAGGAAGCCGGGCACCGACCTCCCGTCCGCCAGCTCCAGCTTGCCGATGGCGAGCGGGGCCGGGATGCCGGCGACGAACTCGCCGAACCCCGCGACTGGCAGCTCCCAGAGCTCCGCGGCCAGCGAAACACCGCCGGACGCGACTCGCACCAGGCCGGGCTTCGGCGGCACCGTGTCCAGTGCGTACAACCGGTACGAAGCCGCCGTCGACACCGCGGACACGAACCGGCCGCCGCGCGAGGTCAGCTCGTGGTTCAGCGGCTGGCCGCGCAGGTGCGCGCCGACCACCACGATCGGGACCCGCGCACGCCGCAAGCCCGCCAGGGCCGCCAGCTTCAGGTCGGCGTGCGGGGCGCCGAGGAACATCACGCCGAACGGCCGCCCGGCCACCGAGCCCGCCGGGACGGCGAGGGCCGCCAGCCCGAACAGGTTCGTCGAGTTGGTGAACCGGCCCAGCCGGGCGTTGACCGCGACCGGGTCGGCGGCGACTTCGGCGATCGTCGGGTGCTCGGTCGTGGTCGGCACCAGCAGTGCGTCGACGCCGGCCAGCGCGGCCAGTGCCTCGGCCCGCAGGTCCGCCAGGGCGGCCTGGTCGGCGAACAGCCGGTGCGCCCGGATGTCCCCGGCCGGCGCGATGATCGAGCGCACGACCGGGTCGACGGCGTCCGGGTGGGCGTCGATGAACGCGCCGACCGCGGTGTACCGCTCGGCGACGAACGCGCCGCCGTACAACAGCCGCGCCGCCTCCAGGAACGCCGAGATGTCCACAGTGGTCACTTCGGCGCCCGCTGCGGCGTAGTCCGCGACGGCGGCTTCGAACGCCTCCGCCCAGCCGGGAGCCAGCGGGCCCAGCTGGTCCGGGGCGGGGACGCCGAGCCGGAACCGTCCCGGGTGGACTTGGGCGGGTTCGGCGAGACAGGTGAACGCGAACGACGCTTCTTCGACCGTCCGCGCGAACAGCGACACGCAGTCGATGCTCGCGCAGGCCGGGACGACTCCTTCGGTGGGCAGCAGGCCCGGGGTCGGTTTGAGCCCGGCGATCCCGTTGAAGGCCGCCGGTACCCGCCCGGATCCGGCGGTGTCGGTGCCCAGCGCGAGGTCCACGATCCCCAGCGCGACGGCCACCGCCGAGCCCGAGCTGGATCCACCCGAGATGTACGCCGGGTCCACGGCGTTGCGCACCGCGCCGTACGGACTGCGGGTCCCGACCAGGCCGGTCGCGAACTGGTCCAGGTTCGTCGTGCCGAGCACGAGCGCCCCGGCCGCCCGCAGCCGCGCGACCACCGGCGCGTCGGCTTCCGGCTTGTACGCGTAGTCCGGGCAGCCCGCCGTCGTCGGCAGCCCGGCGACGTCGATATTGCCCTTGACGGCGACGAGCTTGCCGTAGAGCGGCAGCCCGCGTTCCGTCAGCGCGGCGGCTTCGGCCAGGACGTCGGCTTCCGGCCGCAGGTCGATCCAGATCTCCGGCCGGTCCACCTGCTCGATCCGCCGGTACGCGGCCCGCACCCGCTCCTCGAGGCTCATGCCAGCACCACCAGCGGCGTTCCGGGCGCCACCTGGTCACCGGGGGACACGAGCACTTCGACCACCTCACCGCTCGCCGGCGCGGGGATCCGCGCCTCCGTCTTCATCGCTTCCAGCGTCACCAGCGACTGCGCGTCCTCGACGCGTTCGCCCGCGGTGACGTCGACCCGCCACACCGTCGCCGCGAACGGCGCCTCGACGACGTGGCCGCCCGGCGGGGCCTCGACCCGCGCCGGTGGCCGGGTGACCGGCTCCGGTTTCGGGTCGAACTCGCCCGCCGCCGCCCATGCCTGCCGCTCCGCCTCGAACGCCGCCGCCTGCGTCGCCCGGAAGCCGGCGATGCTCTCGGCGTTGTCCGCCAGGAACTCCTGGTAGTCCGCCAGGGCGAAGGAGCCCTCGGTGGTGTCGAGTTCCAGCGTGCCGGACGCGCTCTGCGCCCGCAGGTCCAGCAGTTCCTCGGCCGACACGGGGTACCAGGAGATCCGGTCGAAGAACCGCAGGTTCCACGGCTGGTCCCCGCCGCGCCAGCTGTTCCACACCTGGACCGTCCGCCCGACGAACTGGTAGCCGCCCGGGCCCTCCATGCCGTAGATGCACAGGTAGGCGCCGCCGATGCCGACGGAGTTCTCCGCCGTCCACGTCCGCGCCGGGTTGTACTTCGTCGTCACCAGGCGGTGGCGCGGGTCCAGCGGCGTCGCCACCGGCGCCCCGAGGTAGACGTCGCCGAGGCCGAGCACCAGGTACTCCGCGTCGAACACCGTCCGGTACACGTCATCCACACTGGACAGTCCGTTGACGCGCCGGATGAACTCGATGTTCCACGGGCACCACGGCGCGTCGTCGCGGACGCCGGTCATGTACCGCTCGATCGCCTCGCGCGTCGCGGGGTCGTCCCACGAAAGCGGCAGCCGGACGCTGCGGCTCGGCACCACCAGGTCGTGCGTCGGCGGGAGGTCCCGCTCCAGCTCGCGCACCAGCCCGAGCGCCTTGCCGACCGGCAGCGCGTCCGGGTCGACGTGCACCTGCAGCGACCGGATGCCCGGCGTCAGGTCCACGATCCCCGGCACGCCTTCGGCCGCCAGCCGCTCGGCCAGCGCGTGCACCCGCATCCGCAGCGCGAGGTCGAGCTTCATCTCGCCGTACTCGACGAGCAGGTTGTCGTCGCCGCTGCGGCGGTAGGTGACCGACGGCTCGCCCGAAGATCCCATACCGTCCGAAGAGGACAGCCGGGCGAGGACACCGCCGTCGTCGCGCGCGGGCCGGCTCGGGGCGACCGCCGACGCCGGCCGCGTGCGCAGCGCCGCCGCGTGGTCGGTGCCGATCGGCACGAACCGCACGGTGTCGCCCGGGCGCAGCTGCCCGAGCTTCCACCGCTCGCCGGTGGCGACCGTGGCCGGGCAGACGAACCCGCCCAGGCTCGGCCCGTCCGGGCCGAGCAGGATCGGCAGGTCGCCGGTGTAGTCGACGGCACCGATCGCGTACGGCGTGTCGTGGATGTTCGACGGGTGCAGGCCCGCCTCGCCGCCGTCCGCGCGGGACCATTCGGGCCGCGGCCCGACGAGCCGGACACCGGTGCGCGCCGAGTTGAAGTGCACCTGCCAGTCCGTGGCGTAGAACGTGTCGACGTCGTCCGGGGTGAAGAACTCCGGGGCCGCGTGCGGTCCTTCGAGCGCACCGATCGTCCACTGCGGAGCGAAGGCCGGGCGTTCGGCCGGAGCGACCGGTCCGACGACCGGGTCCGCCGGGGCCGGCCCGGGACGCAGGACGTCCCCGGCGGCCAGCGCGCGGCCGCCGTGCCCGCCGAACTTCCCCAGCGTGAACGTCGCCGCGCTGCCGAGGAACGCCGGCACGTCGATGCCGCCGCGCACCAGGACGTAGCTGCGCAGCCCGGCCGTGCACGCCCGGACGTCCAGCGTCGCGCCCGCCGGCACCTCGACGGGGGTCCACAACGGAACCTCGGTGCCGTCGACCAGCACGGTCGTCGGTGCGCCGGCGACGCACACCTCGGTGGCGTGCGAGAACCGCAGTGCGACGCCGTCCACGGTGCACTCCAGGCCGGGCGCGCCCTCCGGGTTGCCGAGCGCGAGGTTGCCCAGCCGCAGCGAAAGGTCGTCCATCGGGCCGCTCGGCGGCACCCCGACGGCCCAGAACCCGGTGCGGCCCGGCCAGTCCTGCACGGTCGTCATCGTCCCGCCGCGCAGGACGTCGATCCGCGGCTCGGCGTCCTCGACGTGGTCCAAAGTGGACGTATCGTGGGTGGCGGTGCCGAACGCCGTGGCGGCGGCCGCCGCCCGCAGCTGTCCGAGGTTGGTCTGCACCCCGTCGAACCGGGTCGCGGCGAGCGCTTCCCGCAGGTTCGCCAGCGCCGCGGCGCGGTCGGCGCCGGTGCAGACCACCTTGGCCAGCAATGGGTCGTAGTGCGTGGTGACGGTCGCGCCCGGCTCGACCCACGTGTCGACGCGGGTGTCCCCGGGCAGCGTGACCCGGGTGACCAGCCCCGCGCTCGGCCGGTGCCCGGCGCCTGGGTCCTCGGCGTACACGCGAGCCTCGACGGCGTGCCCGCGCGGGACCGGCGTCGCGCGGAACATCGCGCGGTCACCCTGGGCGAGCCGCAGCATCCAGGCGACCAGGTCGACGCCGTAGACCGCTTCGGTGACCGGGTGCTCGACCTGCAGCCGGGTGTTGACCTCGAGGAACGCCGCCTCGCCGCGTTCGGGGTCGTAGACGTATTCGACGGTGCCCGCGGAGCGGTACCGCACCGACGAGCACAGCGCGACGGCGGACTCCACCAGGTGCTTCCGGACGTCGTCGGGCAGTTCCGGTGCCGGGCACTCCTCGATGACCTTCTGGTTGCGCCGCTGCAGCGAGCAGTCACGCGTGCCCAGGGCCAGGACCTCGCCGAAGCCGTCGCCGAACACCTGGACCTCGACGTGCCGCGCGCGGGTCACCAGGCGTTCGAGGAAGACACCGGAGCTGGCGAAGCTCTTGGCCGCGACGCTGCGCACGGTGTCCCAGGCGGCGCGCAGCTCGTCGGGTGACGCGCAGGCGCGCATCCCGATCCCGCCCCCGCCACCGGTCGCCTTGAGCATCACCGGGTAGCCGATGTCCTCCGCGCGGGCCAGCGCTTCGTCCACATCGGCCAGCAGGCCGGTGCCGGCCAGCAGCGGCACGCCCGCCGCGATCGCCGCCTCGCGCGCGGTGTGCTTGCTGCCGAACACCTCCAGGTGCTCCGGGGCCGGCCCGGCGAACGCGATCCCGGCGTCTTCGCAGGCACGCGCGAACGCCGCGTCCTCCGACAGGAAGCCGTAACCGGGGTGGATCGCGTCGCAGCTGGTCTCCAGCGCTGCGGCGATGATCGCGCCTGCGCGCAGGTAGCTTTCCGCCGCGGGCGCCGGGCCGAGCCGGACGGCCCGGTCGGCGAGCCGCACGTGCGGGGCGAGCCGGTCGGCGTCGGAGTACACCGCGACCGTCTCGAGGCCCAGTTCCTTCGCGCTGCGCAGGATCCGGACCGCGATCTCGCCGCGGTTGGCGACGAGCAGCCTCACGCGCCGACTCCCGGGGAGATGACGACCATCCGCACCGGCGTCGGGTCGAACCCGTTGCACGGGTTGTTGATCTGCGGGCAGTTCGAGACGAGCACCAGCACGTCGGTCTCGGCGCGCAGCCGGACTTCCAGGCCCGGCGCCGAGATGCCGTCGACGATGCCGAGGGTGCCGTCTTCCTCGACCGGCACGTTCATGTACCAGTTGACGTTGCTGACCAGGTCGCGCTTGCCCAGCCCCCACTTGGCGCCCTCGATGAGGAAGTTCTCGACGCAGGCGTGCTGGTGGCGGGTGTGCTGGCCGTAGCGGAGGCTGTTGGACTCCTTGCTGCACGCGCCGCCGAGCGTGTCGTGGCGGCCGCAGGTGTCGGCGACGACGGTCAGCAGCGGCGCGCCCTCCTGGGTGCGCAGGACACTGCCGGTGGTGAGGAAGATGTTGCCCTGCGCGGCGATCGTCGCGGCCGCGCTGTAGCGCTTCGACGTGTCGTTCGCGTCGTAGCAGAGGAAGTCGACGGCCTGGTTGCCGCCGAGGTCGATGATCGCCAGCTCCTGGCCCTGCTGCAGCACCGTCGAATACGGCGCCCGCGCGGGGACGTCGACGCTGACTTCCAGCTGTGATTCGTACGCCGTGCTCATGCGATCCCCCGGGCGGTGAGGTAGTCGGCGGTGTTCTCGAACGCGCGCTGTGCCTCCGGTGAGTGCGTCCACTCCGGACTGTCCGGAGTGGACGGCCGGTCACGCCAGGCGAGGATTTCGAGCTTCGACACGGTGTAGTCCGGGCGCGGGTCGACCGGGTGGGCGACGTTGGCGATCAGCACGATCGACGGGATTTCGATCCGGAGGTCGACGGCCTTGCCCGCGCCGGCGGAGCCGGTGAACTCCAGCCCGCCTTCGGGCTGGACCCGCACGCCCTGGAAGAACGACAGGCTCGGCGGCAGGTCCCGCGGCCCCAGGCCGTTCTTGGCCGCCGCCAAGGTGAACAGCGGCAGCCCGGCGGGGGAGGGGCCTTCCGGGGCGCCGTCACCGTAGCGCTCGACGTTGCCGTCCACAGTGGACGTCCCGCACAGGGCGTCGTGCCGCCCGCTGGAGTCGGCGACGATCGTGGCCAGCACCCGCGCCTGGTCCGACAGCAGCGCCACCGACTCGCCCAGGTAGGCGTTCCACTGCACCTTGACCGTGTCGGCGACGTTCAGCCGCTCCCACGGCCCCTCGGCGTTGAACAGCAGCAGATGTGCGCAGGCGTCGCCGTCGACGTCGGTCAGCCGCAGCCGTGTGCCCCGGGCCAGCACCTTGTGCGTGTACCCGCCGCCGGCCACGGTTTCGGCCCAGGTCAGCGCCTCGGGGGCGACCTCGGGCGGCGGTGACGGCCAGGTGCTCGCCGGGATCGACGGCATCGTGTCGACCACGGTGCCGGCCTGGGCGCGGGCGTGGTCGCGCGCTCCGTAGGTCGTCGCGGTGGTGCTCATGGTCGTCCTCTCTCAGGTCGCGGGTTCGAGGGCGGGAGCGGGGCGCAGCCGCAGCCAGCAGAGCCAGCCGATCACCAGTGCGCCGCCGACGAACTCTATCGGGAACAAGAGCATCCAGGGGGAGCCCGAACCGGCGAGATCGTAGATCTCCGCACGCGGCCAGCCGATGTTCACGATCATGCCGATTCCGTACAGCACGGCTGCTCCGTTCAGCGGAACACCCCAGCGGCCCAGGGAGAACCGGCCCGGCTCGGCCGGGAACCGCCCGCGCAGCCGGTGCACCAGCAGCGGCCCGGTCACCAGCAGGTAGGCCAGGTAAACGACCACCACGGACGTCCCGGTGATCGTGCTGAACAGCGTCGGGTTGCCGACGTTGAGCAGCAGCAGCCCGATGGCGAGCGCGCCCGACAGCAGCGCGGGCGCGACCGGTGTCCCGGTGCGCGGGCTGACCCCGGCGAGACGGGCGGACGCGGGGAGCGCGCCGTCGCGGGCCATCGCGTAGATCAGCCGGACGGTGCCGGTCTGGATGGTCAGGGTGCAGACGACGACGGCGATGGCGACGTCGGCGAGGAAGACCCGCCCGAGGGTGTCGCCGAAGACGGCGGTGATCACGTACGGCAGGCCGTGCCCGGCGAGCTGCCCGTCGGTGAGGCTCGGCGCGGCCATCAGCGCGGTGACGACCACCGCGAGGCCGCCGATGCCGGAGACGAGCACGGCGCGCAGCACCGCCCGCGGAGCCGCCTTTCGTGCGTCCTTCGTCTCTTCCGCGACCGAAGCGGCGGTGTCGAAGCCGTAGAGGACGTACGCGGCCATGAGTGCGGAAGCGAGCACGCCGCCGATCCCGGCGCTGGTGCCGGGGGCGTCGTGCAACACCACCTGCGGGCCGCGGACGGCGAACAGCGCCAGCCCGGCGATGAGGACGAGGACACCGAGGAGCTCGGCCGCGACGCCGACGTCGTTGATCCGCGCCATCAGCCGGACCCCGCCGGTGTTGACCGCGGTGGTGAAGACGAGCAGCGCGGTGCCGAGCAGCACGGCGTTGGCCGCGCCGGACGGCGACGTCACCGACGGATCGCCGCCGACGAACTGGAAGCCGTCCCACACCGACGGCAGCACGACCTGCAGCGCGATCGCGGCGGCCGCGAGGGCGACGATGCAGCCGAGCAGCATCATCCAGCCGGCGAGCCAGCCGAGGAAGCCTTTGCTGAGCTGTTTCGCCCACTGGTACACGGATCCGGCGAGCGGGTAGCGGGCGGCGAGCTCGGCGAAGACCAGCGCGACGAGCAGCTGGCCGGCCAGGACGACCGGCCACGTCCAGAAGAAGAGCGGGCCGCCGAAGGTGTAGCCGAAGCCGAAGAGCTGGAAGACGGTGGTGAGGATGGAGACGAAGGAGAAACCGGCGGCGAAGGCGGAGAACCCGCCCAGCGACCGGCGAAGCTCTTGGCGGTAACCGAAGGCGGCGAGTTCGTCGGGTGGGGTCATGCGGGCTCCTTGTTTCGATCGCTTGACAGAAATTAAGTCCCGGCCGCGACGCGATGATCTCCGCCGTGTTAGAGACCGGTTAACGCCCGGACCGACACGGCGTCAATGACGACATCCGGGCGTAACCGCGCCTCCGTGCGCGTGTCGCGGGCGCGGACCTGGCAAGATCACGTGCGTGGGCAAAGGGTCGGGAGTGGGCAGGCCGCGGGCGAGCGGAGCGGCGGCGAGCCGCCCGGACGCGCGCCAGGCGGTGCTCGACGCGGCGGGCGAGTTGTTCACCGAAGCCGGGTACGCGGCCACGACGACCAGAGCGATCGCCGAACGCGCGGGCTTGCGCCAGGCGTCGCTCTACTACCACTTCCCGGCGAAGGAAGACATCCTCGCGGCGCTGCTGGCCGAGACGGTCCGTCCGTCACTGGCCCTGGCGGCCCGCCTCGTCGCGGGCGCGGCCCCGGCGGCGGTCCGGTTGTGGGCGCTGGCGTACGCGGACATCGGCCTGCTGGGCGGAGCCCGGCACAACCTGGGCGCGTTGTACCTGCTGCCCGAGGTCGGTTCGCCCAACCTGGCCCGCTTCCGCATCGAGCGAGCGGCACTGAAGGCGGCGTACGGCCGGCTGGTGGCGGCTTCGGGCGTGGCCCCGTCGGCCGTCGCGATCCGGACGGACCTGGTGTTCGGGCTGGTGGAGAGCATCGCGGTGATCCGCCGCGACGACCCGGCGCTGGACGTCGAGGCCCACGTCCGGGAAGGCGCCGACGGCGTCGTCCGGCTGGTGGGGCTGCCCGAGCCGTCGGACGCCCTGCGAGCCGAGGCTCACGCCCTGCTGGCCGCGCTCACCGACTGACAGGACCCAAGCGCCCCAATGTGGCCTTGGTTGCGTTGAACGCACCCAAGGCGGCCTTCGGTGCGTTGAACGCACCGAAGGCCACTATTGGGGCGCTTGAGAGCCGAGGGTCAGGAAGCGGTGGTTTGCAGGGCTTTGCTGAGCACCGCCGCCGTCAGCTCGACCTGCCACGGCCGGGCGCCGCCCGCGCGCAGGACCTCCGCCACCGAGTCCTCGTCCGTTTCCGCCGGGGGGCGCCAGCACGTGCGGCGGACCAGGTCCGGCAGCAGCAGGTTCTCCACCGGGAGCCGGCGGTCCTCCGCGATGGCCGTCAGGGCCGCGCGGGCGGCCGACAAGCGGGCCGCCGCGTCCGGGTCCTTGTCCGCCCAGCGGTTCACCGGGGGCGGGCCGTCCGTCGGCTGGGACGGCGACGGCAGCTCGGAAGCGGGGAGCGCCTTGGCCGCCTGCAGGTGACGCAGCCAGCTCGCCGTGTACTTGCGCTGGACGCGGCCGCTGAACACCGGCAGCGCCTGCAGCTCTTCGACCGTCTTCGGGTCGGCCGTGACGGCGTTGACGATCGCGCTGTCCGGCAGGATCCGGCTCGGTGCGCGGTCGCGTTTGCGGGCCAGCTCGTCGCGCGCCTGCCACAGTTCGCGGACCGCCGCGAGGCCGCGCGGGCTGCGGATCTTGTGCACGCCGGACGTCCGGCGCCACGGCTCGGCCCGCGGGGGCGGCGGCGGGGCCGTCCGCACGAATTCGAACTCTTGCCGCGCCCACTCCAGCTTGCCCTGGGCGCCCAGCTCCGCTTCCAGCTTTTCGCGCAGCTGGACGAGCAGCTCGACGTCGAGGGCGGCGTAGTTCAGCCAGTCGACCGGCAGCGGCCGCTTCGACCAGTCGGCCGCGCTGTGGCCCTTCTCGAGGGTGTACCCCAGGAGCAGCTCGACGAGCGTCCCCAGCGCGACGCGTTCGTAGCCCGCCAGCCGGCCGGCCAGCTCGGTGTCGAACAGCGCCGCCGGGTGCAGGCCCAGCTCGGCGAGGCAGGGGAGGTCCTGGGAAGCGGCGTGCAGCACCCACTCCAGGGAATTCAGGACTTCGCGCAGCGGGGCGAGTTCGCCGTCCAGTGCGATCGGGTCGATCAGCACCGTGCCGGAACCTTCGCGGCGCAGCTGCACGAGGTAGGCCTTGGGGAAGTACCGGTAGCCGGACGCCCGTTCGGTGTCGACGGCGACCGCGCCGGTGCCCGCGGCGAGCTTGGCGCAGGCTTCGGCCAGCTCGGCGGCGTCGGTGATGACCGGGGGTGTGCCCTCGGCTGGTTCGCGTAGCAGCACAGGGCCGCCCGTGGACTCGATCTCCATCCCGGTGTCCTCGGCCTCAGTGCTTCCCATGGTTGACGACCCTACGGGACGGGCGTACCGCGCCTGGTCCGCCCGCCCCGCAGGGTGGTGTGCTTTCGTCAGCGGATGACGCCGGCTCGCATGGCCAGTGCCACCATCTGTGCCCGGTCGCCCGTGCCGAGCTTGCGCCCGATCCGGGAGAGGTGGGACTTGACGGTGAGGGCGGAGAGCGAAAGCTCCTCGCCGATCTCCTTGTTGGACTGTCCGTCGGCGACCAGCTGGAGCACCTCCACCTCACGAGCGGACAGCTCGCGCGGGGTGTTGTCGGTGCCCGCGACGCGGGTCCCGGTGGCGAGCACCGGAGCCACGCTCGGGTCGGCGTAGACGCCGCCTTCGAGCACGCGCCGCACGCCATCGGTCACGACGACCGGTGACGCGGACTTCAGCAGGTACGCCTGGGCCCCGGCCTGGAAGGCCGAGCGGACCGCGTACGGGTCGTCCGAGGATGCGAGTACGACCACGCGCGGCCAGCCGTGGCTACGGAGTTCCGTAACCAGCTCGATGCCGCTGCCGTCCGGCAGTCCGAGATCGAGGATCGCCAGGTCACAAGGCCCAGTGGCCTGTGCTCGCGCCCTCGCCTCGGCCACCGTGGCGGCTTCGTGGACGGTTCCCGCACCCATCTGTGCGAGTCTTGCTGCGATTGCCTCCCTCAACAGCGGGTGGTCATCGACCACCAGTACCGAAAAAAGCTCTTCCCGCGGGTGCGGAACCATGCTCGCCGGCAACGCGCCGGCTGGCGTGGATCGGACGGCCTGAGAAATGCCGACGGTAGCCACGTCACTACCTCCCTGGAGTCGGTCGTGCCCCCCGACCGGCACCGGGACCTTCGGCCGTTCAGCCGCGCCAGCTTTAGACCGAAAGTGGTGTCGTCGAAGGCACTGTAGCCGTCCTGAGGCCGTTGCGGGGGGATCGAATGGGTATCTATCTCAAACGAACAGTCACTCAGTGGGTTCGTAGTAACACGATCGGGCTAGTACACGGCCGGTTGCTAACGGATAGCCCAGTGAGCACGATGCTAAGGAGTTACCGGCGGCCAAATGGCCGTGCAGATGAGGCGTGCAGCTGCCGGTGCGCCTAGTGACGAGGGTCCGGATGGGCGCCCGCGGCGCCCTGAATGTGGCTCCGGCCGGGGCTTGATCAACTCGGCTGTGCGGCCCTCGGCGTACCTGCCGACGTCCGGAACTGTGACTGTCCGTGTCCGTTGCGGGGTGATCGTGACCGCCGCGCCCGCGTTTTGATCTTGTTGCGGTGCGTGACCGCGAGGAGTCACGAACGAGGAGACGTGAAACGGCCTCAGAGCTGGTGGCGACCCTGAGGGGTCCCCCGATGGTCATCCGCGGTTCCCGGGCCGCGAGGCGGCAGCTCGGCGCCCAGGCGGCGGGTGAACAGTGTTCAGCGGACGTGAATTTTGCTCACATCCGTACAAAGGGTGGTCCCGCGACGGCCCGCGGTGGGCCGCCGTTGCCGATTCGTTGCCGAAGATCGCCCGGACGCCGGGTCAGGAGCCCTGGCGCTGCCCGAAGAGGGTCACCCCGACCGGCGGCAGGCCCACGACGCTCGCCATCACCTGGCAGAAGGCCTGCCCGTGCGGCAGCAGGTCCGGGTCCGCCGGCGTCCACGACGCCCGCAGTTCCAGGTCGTCGGTGCGGGCGGGGCCGGAGAGGTCGCCGAAGCGGGCCGACGACGTCTCCGTCACCGTGCCGCCCAGTGCCTTCCAGCTCGCGCCGGACACCTCCAGCGCGTCGGTCAGCCAGGACCAGCCGACCGCCGGGAGGAACGGGTCCGTCGCCAGCTCCCGGTCCAGCTCCGCACGCACGTACATGACGAGGCGCAGCACGCCCTCCCAGCCGTCCTGGCCGTCCGGGTCGTGCAGCAGGACCAGCCGTCCCGAGGCCAGCACGTCGGCGGGCCCGGACACTTCACAGCTGACCGCGTACGACCACGGCGCGAGCCGCTGCGGCGCGCGCATCGGCTCCAGCAGCACCTCCGGGCGGGGCCGGACGGACTGCAGCGCCGCGACTGCTTCGCGGAAGAGTTCGGGCACTGGCGTCATCGCGGTCACGCACCGACTTTAGGGCGGGCACGCCCTGTTGCGGGCGCAGGCGCGCCGAGAGAACGGCCCGCCCGGGCTCGTGGCACGATTGACCGCGATGTCTCAGACCACGCCCCTGCCGCGCCACGCCGCCCCGTCCGGTCGCCGCGAGCTGCCCGAAGCCCCGTTCCTGGCCGCCGCGCGCGGCGAACGCCCGGCCCGCACGCCCGTCTGGTTCATGCGCCAGGCCGGCCGCTCGCTGCCCGAGTACCGCGCGCTGCGCGAGGGCGTGCCGATGCTCGACGCCTGTTTCGACCCGGAAATGCTCGCCGAGATCACGCTGCAGCCCGTCCGCCGTCACGGCGTCGACGCGGCCATCCTCTTCAGCGACATCGTGGTGCCGCTGAAGGCGGCCGGGGTCGACATCGACATCGTGCCCGGCACCGGCCCGGTGGCCGCCGCGCCGGTGCGCGACCTCGCCGCCGTGAAGGCGCTGCCGGAGCTCGAGCCCGAGCAGGTCTCGAAGGTCGCCGACGGCGTCCGGCTGCTCGTCGAGCGGCTCGGCGGGACCCCGCTGATCGGGTTCGCCGGCGCGCCGTTCACGCTGGCCAGCTACCTCATCGAGGGCGGCCCGAGTCGCAACCACGAGCACACCAAGGCGCTGATGCACACCTCGCCCGAGGTGTGGCACGAGCTGGCCGGGCGGCTGGCCGACATCGCCCTGACCTTCCTGCGTGCCCAGCTCGACGCCGGCGTCGACGCGGTCCAGCTGTTCGACTCCTGGGCCGGCGCGCTGTCCGAGCGGGACTACCGCGAGTTCGTCCTGCCGCACTCGGCCAAGGTCCTCGCGGGTGTCGCGGAGTACGGCGTGCCGCGGATCCACTTCGGCGTCGGCACCGGCGAGCTCCTGGCCGCGATGCGCGACGCGGGCGCCGACGTCGTCGGCGTCGACTGGCGGATCCCGCTCGACGAAGCCGTGCGGCGCCTGGGCGGGCGGGCGATCGTCCAGGGCAACCTCGACCCGGCGCTGCTGCACGCTTCCTGGCCGGTGCTGGCGGCCGAGGTCCGGCGGATCGTCGAAGAGGGCAAAGCGGCCGACGGCCACATCTTCAACCTGGGCCACGGCGTGCTGCCGGGCGTCGATCCCGACGTGCTGACCCGCGTGGCCGGGCTGGTGCACGAGCTGTGAAGCGCGTCGCGGTCGTCGGGGGTGGCGTTTCCGGGCTGACCGCGGCGTACCGCCTGCGGCGGCTGCTCGGACCCGAAGCCGAGATCACCGTCTTCGAGAAGACGACGGCGCCGGGCGGGAAGCTGCGCACCGCCGAGCTGGCCGGCGTGCCCTACGACGTCGGCGCCGAGGCCTTCCTCGTGCGCCGCCCGGAAATGCTCGCGCTGGTCCGCGAGCTCGGGCTCGACGTCGTCCACCCGACGAAGGCCCGGGCGAAGATCCACGCGGGCGGCGCCGTCACCGGGCTGCCGCCCGGCACGGTCATGGGCGTCCCCGCAGCCGCGGAGTCGGTGGCCGGGGTGCTGTCCGAGGCGGGCCGGCAGGCGGTCGAGGCCGAGCCGTCGCTGCCCGAGCTGCGGCTCCCGGGCGGGGACGTGCCGCTGGGGCCGCTGCTGCGCGAGCGGTACGGCGACGAACTGGTGGACCGGCTGGTCGACCCGCTGCTCGGCGGCGTCTACGCGGGCGGCGCCGACGGCCTCGGCCTGCGCGCCACCATGCCCGGCCTGGCCGCCGCGCTGGCGGCCGGCGCGGGCTCGCTGACCGCGGCGGCCGCCGCCCAGCTGCCGGCGAACCCGTCGGCGGCGCCGGTGTTCGGCACCGTCCCGGGCGGCCTCGGCACGGTGATCGACCGGCTCACCACCGCCTCCGGCGCCGAGCTGCGGACCGGCCTGCCGGTGTGCGAAATCGCGCGGCACGGCTCCGGCTGGCGGTTACGCATCGGCGCCGCGCCGACCGCACACGCCCCCGCGGACAACGTCGCGGAGGCCGACGCGGTGGTGCTCGCGGTGCCCGCGCCGTCGGCCCGCCGCCTGCTCACCGACGTTGTCCCGGCGGCTTCGGCGGCCTTCGGCGAGGTCGAACTGGCGTCGATGGCCGTGGTCGCGCTGGCGCTGCCGCCCGGCACCGCGCTGCCCGAGGCGTCGGGGATCCTGATCGGCCAGGGCGAGCGGGACGGTTCGGGCGTGCCGTACGCGTCGAAGGCGTTCACGTTTTCCTCCCGGAAGTGGGCCCACTACGGCACCGGGCCGGTCCTGGTCCGCGGCTCGGTCGGGCGGTTCGGCGAGCCGGGCGCGCTGCAGTTCGACGACGTCGAGCTGGTCCGCGTGGTCCGCGACGACCTCGCCCGGCTGACCGGCGTGACGGCGGCGCCGGTCGAGACGCTGGTGACGCGGTGGGGCGGCGGGCTGCCGCAGTACGGTCCCGGGCACCTCGAGCGGGTCGAGCGGATCGAGAAGGCCGTCGCGGAGGTGCCGGGCCTGGCGATCGCCGGCGCGACCCTGCACGGGGTCGGGTTGCCGGCGTGCGTGGCCACCGCGGAGGCGGCGGCACAGCGGATCGCGGCCCACCTTTCCTCGTGAGTGCGGTCACCCCACCCGTGGCGGCGGGCGCGGCGCCGCGGTGACAGGATGGACCCATGGCGCGGGTCAACTACAACGAGCTCAACGACACCATCCGCTACACCACCTGGTCGGTCTTCCGGATCGAGCCGGGCCGGCTGGGTGAGGACCGCGGGACCGCCGGCCGCGAGACCGCGGAGTACCTGGACGGGCTCGAGGCCAAGGGCGTCGTCGTCCGCGGCGTGTACGACCTCTCCGCGCTGCGCGCCGACGCCGACTTCATGATCTGGTGGCACGCCGAGGAGATCGAGCAGGTCCAGGCCGCCTACGCCGGCTTCCGCCGGACGCCGCTGGGCCGCGCGTCGATGCCGGTCTGGAGCCAGACCGCGCTGCACCGGCCCGCCGAATTCAACAAGAGCCACATCCCGGCGTTCCTGGCCGGCGAAGAGGCCCGCAAGTTCATCTGCGTCTACCCGTTCGTGCGGTCCTACGAGTGGTACCTGCTCCCGGACGCCGACCGCCGCAAGATGCTCGCCGACCACGGCAAGGAAGCCCGCGACTACCCGGACGTGCGCGCGAACACCGTCGCGTCGTTCGCGCTGGGCGACTACGAGTGGATCCTCGCCTTCGAGGCCGACGAGCTGCACCGGATCGTCGACCTCATGCGCCACCTGCGCGGCACCGAGGCGCGGCTGCACGTGCGCGAAGAGATCCCGTTCTACACCGGCACCCGCGTGCCGCCCGCCGAGCTCGTCGCGGCTCTGCCGTAGTGCGGCTCGAGACGACAGTGCGGGACATCGTCGAGGGTGTCTGGAACGCCCTTACCGGATCTTCGCCGGGACCTTTCGAACTGACCGGCACCGAAGACGTGCTGCCGGGCCCGTACCGGGTGGCGGCGGCCGCCACGGCTTCGGTGGCCGCGGCGACGCTGGCGGCGACCGAAATGCTGAAGCTGCGCGAAATCGAGCCCGGCGTGGTCACGGCGGACACGCGGCACGCGGCGGCGGCGTTCGGGAGCGAGCGGCTGCTGCGCGTGGAGGGCGTCGGCGCGGAGCCCGCCTGGGCGCCCCTGTCGGGCGACTACCGCACGGCCGACGGCTGGGTGCGCCTGCACGGCAACTACCCGCGGCACGAATCGGCGGTGTGCTGGGGGCTCGGTGTCCCCGGAGCGCGCGAGGCCGTCGAAAAGGCGGTCGCCGGACGTCCGGCGCGCGAGGTGGAGCACGCCGTCGTGTCGGCCGGGGGAGCGGCGGCCGAGCTGCGGTCGCCGGAGGACTGGGCCGTCCACCCGCAGGGCGAGGCGGTGGCTTCGCTGCCACTGGTGTCGCTGACGCCACTGGGCCCGGCCCCGAAACGGACGCTGTTCTACTCGGACCGGCCGCTGGGCGGGATCCGGGTGCTGGAGCTGACGCACGTGCTCGCCGGGCCGGTCGCCGGGCGGATCCTGGCCGCGCACGGCGCCGACGTCCTGCACGTCGGAGCCGCCCACCTGCCGCGGGTCGAGGCCCTGGTGCGGGACACGAACCAGGGCAAGCGATCGACGTTCGTCGCACTGGACACCGAGGGCGGCCGCGCCCGGTTGAAGAAGCTGATCAGCCGGGCCGACGTGCTGGTCCAGTCGTTCCGCCCGGGCGCTCTCGAACGCATCGGGTTCGGGCCCGCGGAGCTGGCCGAGCTGCGGCCGGGCTTGGTGGTCGCGGACCTGAGCGCGTACGGCTGGGAGGGCCCCTGGGCCCGGCGCCGCGGGTTCGACAGCCTGATCCAGATGTCGAGCGGCTTGGCCTGGGGCGACCCGCCGTCACCCCTGCCGGTCCAGGCCCTGGACCACGCGACGGGCTGGCTCACGGCAGCGGCGGTGATGACGGCGTTGCACCGCCAGGTGGTGGAAGGTGGCACGTGGCGCGCGCGGCTGTCGCTGGCGGGCACGGGGCGGTGGCTGGATTCGCTGGGCCGCAAGGATGCTGCGGCGGTGGACGTCGACTACGGCGATTTGCTGGAGGAAGTCGACAGCGGGTACGGGCGGATGACGCGGGTCCGGATGGCCGGCGGGTTGCCGGGCGCGGAGCCGCACTGGGAGTTCGGGACGCGGGAGCCGGGAGTCGACAAACCGACCTGGACGCCCTGACGCCAACCGGCTATTCCGTCGCCGATTGCGTGTTCGCCCCAGGACCGCCGAGGCTCCGGCCGGCGAGCGGGCCAGGAACGCCGTGGGCGAACTCCGCCTCGCCGAAGAGGAAGTCCAGCCCGAACGTCACGTTGTCGAACAAGGCGTGGCCAGCGAAGATCACTCCGCCGAACACGCTGAACTGACCGAAGGCGGCGCCGGTGAAGGCGGCATATCCGTCGAAGATCGTCTCCTCGAACACGACGGCGCCGCTGAAATCGGCGTTGTCGAAGCGGGCGTCCCCGGCGAACCTGGTCCTGCTGAACCAGGCTTCCGCGTCGAACCTCGTGCCCGCGAAGTCCGCGCGTCCCTCGAAGGTGGTTCCACCGAAGCGGGCGGTCCTGACCTGAGCCTCGCTCAGGTCGAAGTCGATGAGCCTGGCCCGGGCGAGGTCGAGGTCGATGCCGGGCCAGAACGTGTCGAGCGGGTGGTCGTCGTCTTCGCCGGGCCGGAGGTGGTGAGCGAGAATGTGCTGAGCGGTCAGCCGGACTTCGCGTTCCTGCCATGCTTCGGCGGTGGTTGCACTGCTGGGCGAGGGCACCGTGACTGACATCCGGGCACGGAGCGGAAGGTCGCCGGACGGCGCGGGCCGCGGCGCACGGCGTGCCCCGAGCCGGCGCGACCCCGTGAGCGGCACCGCCGGGAGATATGGATTGCGAAGGTAGGCGCAGATGACGTTGACGACGGTCTGGCGCTGGGCGGGGTTGTCCTGGGCAACCCGTTCGAGCGCGTAGAGGCCTCCGTGCCGGATGGCAGACTTGTCGGACCCCAGCTGCTCGACGGCCTTGAGGTACAGCTCGGTCAGGCGCCGTTCGGTGGAGTCGCGTTCAGTGGCCCACTGCCGCCGTCCCGCGAGCACCAAGGCGACGATGCCACCGGTGCCGGCGCCCACGGTGAGCCCGGTTTTGATCAGCTCGATCTGGTTCTGCGGGCTTCCCGAGCTGACGGACATCAACAGCACAGTGACGGCCGACGCTGCGATCGCCGCGACCGGAACCACGATCACGGCGATCGCCCACCACCACGTCCCCGCGCGCCGGTGCCAGACTCGTGCCAGAACCGCCCGGCCTTGCTTCATCTGCTCCATGTCGACCAAGTCGCCTGGCTGCCTGCCGTCGCTACCGGACCGGGCGAGCACCCTGTGCCGGGACCGATCAGCGGCGCCGAAGGCGGTCCACCAGCCGCCGCCGGGGCTTGGGCAGGTGACCACCCTCGATCAGCCACGTCACGAACTCGTCGGCATACGCCCCCGAGCGCTCAGCCGCCTTCTTCGGCCGTTCCGCGGTGAACCGCGCGAACAGCGGCTCGTACCGCTCACCCAGCGCCTCCGTCAGCTCGGGCCGCTGATACGCCAGCACCCGCCCGTGCTTCCGGCGCAAAACCGCCGCCTCCACCTTCAGCCGGGCCGGGTCGAAGCCCGCCGGGGGCGGGCCGTCGGCCAGCAACGCCTGCAGCAGCTCCGCCTGCCGCCGGGCCAACTCCGCGCGGCTCACCCCGTCACCGCCGTCCGCAGGGCCGACAGCTCCGCCGCCAGCTCGTGGTCGGCCGGGTAGTCGTCGTCGCGCTCCAGCAGGACTCCCGGCGGGTCCGTCCGGCGGCGGAGCTCCGTCAGCAACGCCAGCACCTCCGGCAGCACCGGGTGCGCGTGCGTGTCGTGGTACACACCGTCGCGCTCGATGCCGCCCGCCATGTGGACGTACGCGAGCCGCTCCCAGGGGATTCCGTCCAGGAACGCCACCGGGTCCGTGCCGATGTTGCGGGCGTTGGCGTAGAGGTTCGCGACGTCGATGATCAGCCGGCAGCCCGTCCGGTCGGTCAGCTCGGTGAGGAACTGCTCCTCGGTCAGCTCGGCGTCCGGCCAGTCGAGCACCGCGGCGATGTTCTCCAGCGCCATCGGCACGTCCACGATGGACTGGGCCAGCCGGACGTTCGCCACCAGCACGTCCAGCGCCTCGCGCGTGCGGGGGAGCGGCATCAGGTGCCCCGAATCGAGCCCGCCCGCGCGCACGAAGCACACGTGGTCGCTGACCAGCGGCGCGTCCAGCGCCCGCGCGACCTCCGCGAGGTGCTGGACGCGGCCGGTGTCCAGCGGCTCGGCGCCGCCGAGGGACAGCGAGACGGCGTGCGGCAGCACCGGCAGGCCCCGCTTGCGCAGCGCCACGAGCGTCTCCGGCAGGTGGTCGGCGTGCAGGTTCTCGGCGACGACCTCGACCCAGTCCACGCCCGGCAGCCGCGCGATGGACAGGTCGAGCTCGTGCCGCCAGCCGATCCCGATGCCCAGCTCACCCACCGCAGCCCCCTCCGCCGCACGACGAACCGCACGAAGACCCGCTGCTGCACGACGAGCTCGAGCACGACGACCCGCTGCTGCAGGACGACCCGCCGGACGAGCCACCGCCCCCGGCCGACGTCATCGGCGGGGTCAGCGCCGCGCTCAGCTCCTCGTCCGGGTACATCGCCCAGCCGCCCAGCGCGACCGCGGCCGCCGCCCCGCCGAGCAGGACGCCGCCGGCCAGCATGCCGGCCGGGACCGGGCCGCTCGCCGCGGCGCGGGCCTGGCCGAGCAGGCGGTGCCCCGCCGCCGACGGCTGCCGGGCGCCCGCCTTCGACCGGCGGACCGCCGCCACGATCGCCAGCACCGCCGCGACGAGGACCAGGAACACCAGGATCCCGACCGGCCGGCCGAGGGAAATGCCGGTGACCAGCCGCGCCACGCCGAACGCCAGCACCGCCAGCTGGAGGAGCAGCCCGAACGTCCGCGCCTGCCGCTTGGCGGCCGCCGACGCCAGCAGCCCGCGCTGGTCGAGACCCTCCTCCAAAGCCCGCATCGCCGCGGAAACGCGGACCTTCGCCCGGATGATCGCGGTCGTCTTCAGTTTCGCGACGTCGAAGACGGCCCGCTCCAGCGGTTCCACCGGCCGCGTGCCGGTTTTGCTGACCTGCTTGTAGCTGTTGACGCGCAGCTGCCCGCGCTCGACCAGGGCCGCGATCGCCGCGTCGACGGCCCGGTCGGGGCCGCCGGCGAGGAAGGCCAGCTGGTAGACGCTCGGCGGCGGCCCGGGCGCGACGGCGTCCGCCCGCATCGCCCGGCTGCTCACGATCCCGGACACGACGACCCTGATCAGCAGGACCGCCCCGAGCAACGCGATGTAGAGGACCACGAAATCCGGTCCGGAGATGCCCCACGGGTCGGTCATCGCCCGTCTCCCCTCAGTGTGTCGCGGTTACCGTAGCTGTGAGACGCACGCGCTCGCGTCGGCGTTTCAACCACCACAGCCCCCGCCTCCGCCACCCCCGCAGCCGCCGCCCCCGCCGCCGCACGAGCTGCCGCCACCGCCGCAGGAGCTGCCGCCGTAGTAGCCGACGGCCACGCCGCCACCCCCGCTCGCCCAGCGGCCGCGCGGACGGCGCGCGGCGCGTGCCGTGGACTGCTGGGTGGCGCGGCTGACGGCCAGCCGGACGTCCTTCTCCGGGTGGCTGCCGAAGCCGTCGGCCGCGACGGCCCCGGCCGGACCCGTGACGAGCGTCCGCGCGCGGCGCGCCTCTTCCGCGGCCGCCCGGCCGGCGAAGGTGGCCTTGACCTGCGGTTTGTTCGCGGCGCGGACCGTGGCCACCACGGCCGCGACGATGTTCAGGGCGAGCAGGGCCAGCAGGAAGCCGACGGGGTGCCCGGTCGAAGAGCCCGCGATCAGCCGGACGACGCCGAGGACGAACAGCGCCCAGTTCGCCACGGCGACGAGCAGCCGGGTCCGGTGCAGTTTCCGGACGTCGGTGAGCAGGCCGCGGGCGATCAGCCCGGTCTCCAGGTCCGCCACGGACGGATGGCGCGCCACCTCGGCCCGCACCCGGTCGACGGAGCTGCCGGTCTTGCCGATCCGCTCGAGCGCGGCCCGGCCCAGGTCGTCGGCGGCCGAACCCCGGACGCGGTGCACGCGTCCGGTGCCGTCGAGCCGGATCAGCTGCCGTTCGAGCAGCCCGGCGACGACCCATTCGCCGACGCGCTCCCGGCCGCCGGTCAGCAGCGCCAGTTCTTCGGCCTTGTCCGGTGCCCCGCCGGTGCGTCCCCGCAACAGCAGCGCGGCGCGCACCAGCGCGACCAGCGCCACCAGGAACAGCGCCCCCAGGTAGAGCCCCGCGAACACCGGTCCGGGAATACCCCAGGTGTCGGTCATGAGTCCGCCCTCCCTCGTCCGTGTGCGGAGACTACGTCCGAGGAAGGGCGGCGGGTTGCTCGCTTAAGGAGGATTTAGGACGACGGGTTCTTAGGGCTCGGTGACCAGTTTCAGCGAGATCGAGTTGATGCAGTAGCGCTGGTCGGTCGGGGTCGGGTAGCCCTCGCCCTCGAAGACGTGCCCGAGGTGGCTGTGGCAGGAGCCGCAGAGCACCTCGATCCGCTTCATGCCCATGGCGCGGTCCTCGCGCAGCAGCACGGCGTCGGAGTCGGCCGGGTCGTAGAACGACGGCCAGCCGCAGTGGCTCTCGAACTTCGTGTCGCTGCGGAACAGCTCGGCACCGCACGCGCGGCACTCGTAGACGCCGGTGGCCTTGGTGTCGGTGTACTCACCGGTGAACGGCCGTTCGGTCCCCGCCTGGCGGAGCACGGCGAACTCGTCGGGGCTGAGCTGCGCCCGCCATTCCTGCTCGGACTTCACGACGCGAGGGGTCGCGCCGACAACGGGTTTCATACCTTTCACCCGATCCACGTTACGCCGCGAGCCAGGCGAGGGCGTGCACCACGATGTCCCATGCGGCCACGATCACGCCGAGCACGATCAGGATCACGATGAGCGCCGACACCCAGTAGCGCAGGCCGCCGAGCCGGTTGCTGGAGTCGGCGAAGTCGGCGACGCCGTCGAGCGCGGCCTCGATGGTGTAGTTCGGGCCGCAGCGTTCGATGCGGTCGAGGTGCTCGGCGAACGCGCGCGCCTCCGGGTCGTACGGGTCCAGGCCGACCAGGTCCTCGTGGAAGCGAGGATTCGGGCCCGGCAGCGAAGCTCCGTCGTCGGCCATGCCACCACGGTAGGCCATCCGGGCCCGTCAGCCCACCGGACGCGCGTTACGTCTCAGTTGCCCGAGCCGGGACCGGCGTCGGCGTTCGCCTTGGTCTGGGCGTCGAGGAGCAGCTGCCCGCCGGAGTTCACGATCCGGAACGACCGGGACTCTTCGTGGTCGGGGAAGACCACCGTGGCGGTGATGGTGACCGAGCCGTCGTCGTTGTACGCGCCGCTCGCCCGCTTGGCGCCGACCGACTTGAACTTGCTCCAGTACTCGGTGAAGGCATCCTGGCTGCCGTAGACCTGCTGGGCCGCCAGCGTGAGCATGCCCCAGGAGGCCGCGGTCCCGCTCGGGAAGTCGTAGAACGCGATGACCCGCAGGCCGGCCGGGGTGAATTCGATCCTGCCCGAGGTCGGCGTCTTGCCCAGGTCCGCGGAGGCGTTCGAGTTGCTCGGGCTGTTGGTCTTGGGCGTGCTGTGGCCCGTCGTCGGCTGGTTGCCCGGCGACTGGGCCGCCTGGTTGCCGCCCGAACCGCCGTTGCCGGAGTTCAGGACCAGGAACACGATCACCGCGACCACGACGACCGCCGCGCCGGCGCCGGCGAACAAGGCGTACTTGCGCTTGTTGTCCGGTTTCGCGGTGCCCGACGAGTACTGGGGGGCCCTGGCCGACGGCGCGGCCGCGGGCATCGGTCTGGGCGGGGTGTTCGGCGGGGCGGCCGGGGACCGCATCGGCATGAACGCCGCGGTCGGGCGCGGCGGGTTCGACGGTGCCTTGTTCGCGGGCACGGGCGTGCCGACCGGCGGGGACGACGGTGCCTTGTTGGCCGTCCGCTGCCACGGCGGCCGCTCGTCGTCGCCCGACGCGGGGGCGGCGGGCTTGCGGCCTGAGCCGCCGGAGAGCAGCGGCGGGGACGCCGTCATGCCGCCGGGCTCGGTGCGGGCCAGCGCGGCCAGCCGCTCGCGGGCCTCGGCCATGCTCGGCCGCTCGGCGGGCTCGCTGCGCAGCAGGCTCATCAGCAGCGCGGTGGCCCCGCCCGCCTGCACCGGCGGGTTGATCTGGCCGTTCGCCGCCGCGTAGAGCAGCGCGAGCTGGTTGGTCGTGTTGCCGTACGGCGTGGTGCCCTCGATCGCCTGGTAGAGGGTCGCGCCGAGGGCGAAGACGTCGGAGCTGGGCACCGGGTCGGCGCCGCGGGCCAGCTCGGGTGCCAGGTACGCGGGCGTGCCGCCGATCAGGCCGGTCGCCGTCAGCGTCATGTCGCCGGCCGCGCGGGAGATGCCGAAGTCGGTGATCTTCGCGGTGCCGGTCTCGTCGATGAGGATGTTGCCCGGCTTGACGTCACGGTGCACGATCCCGGCGCGGTGGGCGGCCACCAGGGCGGACGCGACCTGCTCGCCGATCCGGGCGACCCGGCCGAGCGGCAGGGTGCCCTCCTCGGAGAGGATCGTGGAGAGGCTGGGCCCGTTCAGGTACTCCATGACCAGGCACGGGTCGCCGTTGTGCTCGGCGATGTCGAACACGACGATGGCGTTCGGGTGCTGGAACCGGGCCGCGTTCTTCGCCTCGCGCATCGCGCGCTGGCGCATGTTGTCGCGTTCGGTCTCGGAGACACCCGGCTGCGGGAGGATCTGCTTGATCGCGACGGTGCGTTCGAGGCGCACGTCGGTCGCGCGCCACACGACACCCATGGCACCGCTACCAATGTGTTCGACGAGGCGGTAGTGCCCCGCGATCAGCTGACCGGTGTCGATGGCGACTGCTCCTGACGAAATTCCCGGTGGTGGTGGCCCTGCTCAGCGCGGTACCGCTTCGCGCACCCGATCGAGTGTAGCGGTCGGCAGCGCGGGAGTTCGCGTCAGCCAGCCGGTCCGGCGAGCTGCGGTTCGGCCGGTGCCCGCTTCTTGAACACCTTGACCAGCCCGATCGCTCCGGCCAGCGCGAACAAGCCGTAACAGGCGAGCAGCGCGGGCGGCGTGTCGCCGGTCAGGGCGTCGCCGAGGACGACCACGGCGACCGTGCCGGGCACGCTCCCGAGCAGCGTACCGGCCAGGTACGGGCCGAGCCGCACCGAGGACACCCCGCAGAGGTAGCTGAAGGGCGCGAACGGCACCACCGGGATCAGCCGCAGCGACGTGATGGCGAGGACGCCGCCGCCGGAAAGGCGGTCGTTCACCGTCCGCACCGCGGACCGGTGCAGGTGGCGGGTGACCAGGTCGCGGCCGAGCGAGCGGGCCAGGCCGAACGAGAGGCCGGCGGCGATGGTGGTGGCGACCAGGCCGATCGCGATCCCGGCCGCGGTGCCGACGAGCAGGCCGGCGGCGAGGTTGAACACCGTCCGCGGGACGGGCGCCACGGTGAGCAGCGAGTACGCGACGAGCAGCACGAGCGGGGTGGCAGGGCCGGTGGTGGCGGCCCAGGCCCGCAGCTCGGCCGGACCGGGGATCGGCAGCAGCACCGCGGCCGCCGCGAAGACGGCGAGCACGGCGAGCGCGACGATCAGCTTGGTGCGGCCGGACACCCGTTCGAGCCTACCGGGCCGCCGGGCACGGGCTAGCGTGGCCGCATGCCCAAGAACGGTGATCCGGTCGAGTACGAGGTGGACGGGCGCACGGTCCGCGTCACGAGCCCGGACAAGGTGTACTTCCCCCAGCGCGGCATCACGAAGCGGCAGGTCGTGGAGCACTACATCACGGTCGGCGCGCCGCTGCTGCGCGCGATCGGCGAGCGCCCGACGACGCTGAAGCGCTACGTCGACGGCGTCGAGGGCGACTGGTTCTACGCCAAGCGCGTGCCGAAGGGCGCGCCCGAGTGGGTCTCGACCGCCGAGATCACGTTCCCGTCCGGCCGCAAGGCGGCCGAGGTGTGCCCGACCGAGCCCGCGGTCTTCGCGTGGGCGGCCAACCTGGGCACGTTCGACTTCCACCCCTGGCCGGTCCGCCGCCCGGACACCGACCACCCGGACGAGCTCCGGATCGACGTCGACCCGCCGGACCGGGCGGGCTTCGCGGACGCGGTCGAGGTGGCCATGGTGGTCCGCGAAGTCCTGGCGGACGCGGGCCTGACGGGCTGGCCGAAGACCTCGGGCGGCCGCGGGGTGCACGTGCTGGTCCGCATCCGCCCGGAGTGGGACTTCGTGGCGGTCCGGCACGCGGTGATCGCGCTGGGCCGCGAGGTCGCCCGCCGGATCCCCGAGAAGGCGACGATCAGCTGGTGGAAGGAGGAGCGGGAGGGCCGGGTCTTCCTCGACTACAACCAGGCGGCCCGCGACCGCACGGTGGCCTCGGCCTGGTCGGTCCGCGGCACCCCGCGCGCCACGGTGTCGACGCCGCTGACGTGGGACCTGCTGGGCGAGGTCGACGCGGACGACTTCGACGTCCTGACGATCCCGGCGTTCCTGGAAAAGCACGGAGACCTGCACGCCCCGATGGACGACGTGTCGTTCGGGCTGGAGACGGCGCTGGAGTGGTACGAGCGGGATGAGCGGGACCACGGGCTGGGGGAAATGCCGTATCCGCCGGACTACCCGAAGATGCCGGGGGAGCCGAAGCGGGTCCAGCCGAGCAAAGCCCGCAACGACTGACCCTTCCCGGCTTGCGGCAGTGCCCGTGTAACCGGAACCACAGCGTCGACGGAAATGCTTGGCACGCTGAGCCGAATGTCCCAGCAGGTGATGCGGCGAGTGATCGCGCAAGCGCCCGCTGTCGCCTTTCGGGTCACAAATGTTGCACGGCCGATCTCCGTGTCACGATCTTGGTCTCCGACGGCGTAACGTGCGGTCCCGGATCGGCGACTCCCCGGGACCCTCGGGGGGCGGGTCCGAGGAAGGAGGCCGTTCGTGGACGACCTGATCGCTTTCCTCGCGGCGCGCGTGGGCGCGCGGCAGGCGTTGATCATGCAGGCCGTCAACAAGGCGAAGGCCGGCGAGGTGATGAACCGCGGCGAGACGAAGGTCGCCGTGGAGCAGAAGATCCGCGGGCTCACCGACCTCGAGCTCGACGTGGTCAACCAGATGATCAACGAGATCGAGGCGACCCGGCGGATCCTGCTCGCCCATCGCACGACGGTGTCGGAGAAGGTCCCCGGTTTTCCGCTCTACGGCAGCGAATACTGGTGTGAGACCTGCCACGTGCCCGCCGACGAGGCCGGCTCCAACTGGTGCGTCACGCTGCGCCTGCTGGCCCTGCCCTACGCCGACCACCCGGAGTACAGCGAGCGCTGGCGGCCCTGACGGGAATCCCGTCGCCCGCCCGGCGTTGCACCCTGCGTGACGCTGTTCTCCGTGCTCGACCGTTCGCCCGTGCGGCGGGACCGCGGGCCCGCGCAGGCGCTGCGGGACACCGTCGCCTTCGCGGCCGGCGTCGAACGGCTGGGCTACCACCGGTTCTGGGTGTCCGAGCACCACGGCGTGCCGGGCGTCGCCGGGTCCGCGCCGACCGTGCTGGCCGCCGCCGTCGCCGGGGCGACCTCGCGCATCCGCGTCGGCACCGGTGGCGTGATGCTGCCGAACCACCGGCCGCTGGTCGTGGCGGAGCAGTTCGGCGTCCTGGAAGCGCTTCACCCGGGCCGGATCGACATGGGCCTCGGCCGGTCCGTCGGCTTCACCGGCGGCGTCCGATCGGCGCTGGGGCACGGCAAAGAGGATGCCGGCGACTTCGGCGCCCAGGTCCGTGAGCTGCTCGGGTTCTTCACCGGGGACCACGCTTACCCCGGCGTCCACGCCTACCCGGCCGAGGGGCTGCGCGTGCCGCCGTTCCTGCTGGCCACCGGGTCCGGCGCGGACCTCGCCGCGGAACTCGGGCTGCCGCTGGTGATCGCCCCGGTGCGCGGCGAACGTGCGCTGGCCGAAGCCGTGTCTCGGTACCGGGACGGGTTTCAGCCGTCCGAGTGGGCGCTGGAGCCGTACGTGGTGGTGTCGACGGCCATCGCGGTGGCGGACTCGGCGGCCGACGCCCGGCGCCTGCTCGTCTCGGAAGCCTGGGCGACGGTGTATTCGCGCTCCCACGGCGTCTTCCCGCCCCTGGACCCGCCGGGTGAGATCCTCGCGGCGCCGATGACCGACCGCGAGCGCCGGCGGCTCGAGGAGACTTTGGACGGTCAGATTTCGGGCACGCCGGACGAGGTGGCGGACCGGCTGGGGCGGCTAGTGGCGGTCACCGGCGCCGACGAAATCCTCGCCACGGCCGCCGCCTACGACCAATCCGCGCGGCTCGATTCTTTCGCCGCGTTGGCCCGGCTGGCCGAACTGCGCGCGCTCGCGTAAAGCTGTTTCCTGATTTGCGGATATCGCGTCGGAGAATTACGGTGCCGTATTCCGGTGGTCCGGTTTCGGGATGGCTGCCGAGTCGGCCTCGAGCCGTGAGCAGACGGGGGTAACCGGCTGTGCCGTGACCTCCGGGTGGGTTGGTGGCCCGCCGACTCCGCAGCCCACGCCGAGGGCGGTGTCCTCGACGGCGTCGTGGCCCGGGTGCTGCCGTTCGGCGCGTTCGTCGAAGTCGCGGACGGCATCCACGGCTTGCTGGTGACGGACGAGGTGCCGCAGACCGGAACGCGGCTGCCGGTCCGCATCGAGCGCATCGACGTCGAACGGCGCCGGTTCAGCCTGGTGAAGGCGTGAGGTGAGCCGGGTGAGGCAGGGCGCCCTGCCTCACCCGAGCACCAGTGGCAGCCGCGCGGCCAGGTCGCCCAGTGCCTCGCCCTCGGCGTCCGAGGGCTCGCGCCGACCCGTCCCCACCAGCAGGACGTCCTCGTCCGAGAACGACCGCGGGAACTCCGCTCCCGCGATCTTCTCCAGCATCACCCGCGTCCGCGCCAGGCCCTCGGCGGGCGGCCCGGCCGCCGAGGGCACGTTCGCCACCAGCGTCGATACGCGCGTGGCCGGGTCCGCGAGGTCCGCCGCTCGGCCCGCCGCCGATCCCACGTCGTCCAGGTGGAACTTCAGCAGCGCCGGGTCCTCGTACGCCGCCGCGAGGCGGACGATCAGCGCCGACAGCGGGTCGTCGCCGGTCGGTGGCCCGGAAGACACCGCCCAGTACGTGATCGCGTCGTGCGTCAACGCCGAGGAGGCCGGGGTGGCCAGCGTGATCAGCACGTCCTGCGCGTCGATCACCAGGTGGCAGACCAGGTCCCGGACCAGCCAGCCCAGGCAGCCTGACGGCTTCGCGAACTCCGCATCAGGAACGGAAGCGACCGCCAGGCGCAACGCCGCCCACGTGCGCGAAAAGAGATCCACGGGCGCGAAGCTAGCAGGGTCACAGCCTCAGCTGCAGCTGAGTGAGCAGGCGCTGCGCCGGGTCGTCGAAGTCGACGCCGGACACCTCGGCCGCGCGGCGGACCCGGTAGCGGACCGTGTTCGGGTGGATGTTCAGCAGCCGGGCCGCCGCGCGGACGTCGCCGAACGCGTTCAACCAGGCCAGGACCGCCGGCACGAGGATGCCGCCGTGCTCGGTGTCGTGCTCCACCAGAGTGGTCAGCCGGGGGTCGCGGATCCGCGGCTGCGCACCCAGGAAGGCCAGCACCTCCGACAGCAGCACCTCGGCGCGGACGTCGGCCAGCGAGGCGACGTCGGCGGCCCAGTGCCCGCGCGTCATCGCCGCCAGGACGCGGTCGGCGTCGCCCCGGGACGCCGCCGCCTCCGACAAGCGGGGTACGACGCCGCCGAGGGCCGCGCGGACCGGGACGTCCAGGTGCCGGCGGGCGGTGGCGGCGATTTCGCGGGCCAGCGCCAGCACCGCCGCGTCGGAGTGCTCGGGCAGGTCCGGCAGCAGCGCGTAGACGCGGCCGCCGATCACGCTCACCAGCGCGCTGCGCCGGTAGGCCGCCGTGTGGACGGCGATCAGGTGCACCAGTTCCGCGCGCCGCAGCTGCCGGTTGTCCGAGCGCTCCAGCGAAAACGCCAGGACCTGCGCCGGCCGGGCCGGATCGGCGCCGATGTCGTCCGCGACGGACTCCGCGTCCAGCCGCCCTTCCAGCAGGCTCGCCAGGAGGTCTTCGCGCAGCCGCAGTTCCGGGCTCGGCAGCGTGCGGGCCCGGATCAGCTGCGGCGCCAGGGTGCGGCTCGCCCCGAGCAGCGCCGTCTCGGCCCGTTCGGTGAGCGGCTGGGCGCCCTCCTGGACCCAGATCGTGCCGAGCGGCTGCTTGCCGGCGTGGATGCCCGCGGCGATGCGGCGGCGGATGCCCAGCTCGGGCCGCTCGTCGATCCGGACGATCCCTTCCCCGGCGCGAAGCCGCTGGTAGACGCCCCATTCGCGGAGCATCGCGAGGTAGCGCTCCGGGCCTTCGCGGCCGAGGATCGACAGCCGCCGCAGCTCGTCGACCTCGTCGCCCGCCCGCGAATACGCGAGGACGCGGTTCGCCGTGTCCTCGATGCTGACCAGGCCGCCGGTGAGCGTCGCGATGGTCTGGGCCAGGGCGAACAGGTCGCCCAGCACCTCGCCGCTGGCCGCTTCCCCGCCCGCGCGTGCCGCCTCGACGACTCCGCGAGCCAGCGATTCGACCTGCTCCCAGCGCGCCTCCGCGCCGACCGTGAGCAGCGCGACGCCCGCGTCCGCGGCGACGTCGGCTCCGGTCGCGCCCTTGACCGCCACCGCGGCCGCGCCGCCGCGCCCGGCCGCGCGGATGGCCGGGGCCGCCGCCCGGCCGCGGGCGCCGATCACCAGCACCAGGTCGCCCGGGGACGCCTCCAGCGGGTCTTCGGGGTCGAGGATCACGACGTCGGTGACGTCGACACCGAGCCCGTGCGGCGCCACGACGACCTCGACCAACGGCTCCCCGAGGGTGGCGAGCACGTGCCGCAGCGACGTCACCGGCGGGTTATCCGGTCGGCCAAGATCATACGAGCGATTTTAGCCGATCGGACAAGCCGCGGGCACGTGTCCGGAGTTACCGTTCGGGGCACTTGGACAGAAAGCAGAGGAGCCGCCGTGGACGCCGTGACCCAGACCCCCGCCCCGACGAACGAGCCGGTGCTGACCTACGCACCGGGCAGCGCCGAGCGCGCCGAGCTCGAGGGTGCGCTGAAGCGGCTGGGCCAGGCGGAACCGGTCGACCTGACGGTCACCGTCGGCGGCGAGCAGCGCCCCGGCGGCGGCGAGCAGATCGACGTCGTCCAGCCGCACAACCACAAGCACGTGCTGGGCACCATCCACAGCGCGACGCAGCAGGACACCACCGACGCCATCGCGGCCGCCGCGAAGGCCGCCCCGGAATGGCGCGCGCTGTCCTACGACGACCGTGCCGCGATCCTGCTGCGCGCCGCCGACCTGCTCACCGGCAAGTGGCGCGCCACGCTGAACGCCGCCACCATGCTCGGCCAGTCGAAGACCGCGACCCAGGCCGAGATCGACGCCGCCTGCGAGCTCGCCGACTTCTGGCGCTTCAACGTCGAGTTCGGCCGCCGCATCCTCGCCGAGCAGCCGATCAGCTCGCCGGGCGTGTGGAACCGGATGGAGCACCGGCCCCTCGAGGGCTTCGTCTACGCGATCACGCCGTTCAACTTCACCGCGATCGCCGGCAACCTGCCCACCGCGCCCGCCCTGATGGGCAACACCGTGCTGTGGAAGCCGTCGCCGACGCAGTCGTTCGCCGCGCACCTGACCATGCGGCTGCTGGAAGAGGCGGGCATGCCGCCGGGCGTGATCAACCTGCTGCCGGGCGACGGCAAGGCCGTCTCCGAGGTCGCGCTGACCCACCGCGACCTGGCCGGCATCCACTTCACCGGCTCGACCGCGACCTTCCAGCACCTGTGGGGCACGGGCGGCGCGAACATCGCGGGCTACCGCTCGTACCCGCGGCTGGTCGGCGAGACCGGCGGCAAGGACTTCGTGCTCGCGCACCCGTCGGCCGACGTCGACGTCCTGCGCACCGCGCTGGTCCGCGGCGCTTTCGAGTACCAGGGCCAGAAGTGCTCCGCCGCTTCGCGCGCGTACATCCCGCGCAGCGTCTGGAACGCCCTGAAGGACGGCCTGGTCGCGGAGACGGAGGCGCTGTCCTACGGCGACGTCACCGACCTGTCGCACTTCGGCGGCGCGGTCATCGACCGGCGCGCGTTCGCCAAGCACTCGGACCTCTTCGACCGCGTGCGCGACGATGCTTCGGTCGAGGTCCTCACCGGCGGTACCGCCGACGACAGCGTCGGGTACTTCGTCAAGCCGACGATCCTCGTCTCGGACAACCCGAAGCACGAGATCTTCTCGACCGAGTACTTCGGCCCGATCCTCTCGGTGCACGTCTACGAGGACGGCGGCTTCGACGACGTCCTGAAGCTGATCGACTCCTCCGCCGCGTACGCGCTGACCGGCGCGGTGATCGCCGCCGACCGCACCGCCGTCGCGAAGGCGTCCGAGGCGCTGAAGTTCTCCGCGGGCAACTTCTACGTCAACGACAAGCCGACCGGCGCCGTCGTCGGCCAGCAGCCGTTCGGCGGGGCGCGGGCCTCGGGCACCAACGACAAGGCCGGCTCGATCTTCAACCTGCTCCGCTGGACGAGCCCCCGCTCGATCAAGGAGACCTTCGTGCCGCCGACCAGCGTGCGCTACCCGCACCAGGGCTGAGAGGGAGACCGTCATGCTGCGTGCCCCGTTGCTCGCCGCCGCCCGGTCGAAGGGCATCCGGCGGCTCGTCGAGGCCGTGCCCGCCACGCGCTCCGTGGTGCGCCGGTTCGTGGCTGGGTCCGAGACCGCCGACGCCGTCCGCGTGGCCGGGGAACTGGCCGCGGACGGCCGCCGGATCACCCTCGACCACCTGGGCGAGGACACCACCGACGCCGCGCAGGCGGCGGCGACCGTGGCGGCCTACGAAGCCGTCCTGACCGCGCTGGCCGCGAAAGGCCTGGCCGAGGGGGCGGACGTCTCGGTGAAGCTGTCGGCGGTCGGGCAGTTCCTGCCGTCGGACGGCGAGGACGTCGCCCTGGAGAACGCGCGGAAGATCTGCGCGGCGGCCGAGGCGGTCGGGGCCACCGTGACGCTCGACATGGAGGACCACACCACCACGGACTCGACGCTCGGCATCCTGCGCGAGCTGCGCGGCGAGTACCCGTGGGTGGGCGCGGTCCTGCAGGCCTACCTGCGCCGCACCGAGCAGGACTGCCGGGAGCTGGCCGGCCCCGGCTCGCGCGTGCGGCTGTGCAAGGGCGCGTACGCCGAGCCGGAGTCGGTGGCGTTCCCGGAGAAGTCCGAAGTGGACAAGTCCTACGTCCGCTGCCTGCGTGTCCTGATGGCGGGCGAGGGCTACCCGATGGTGGCTTCGCACGACCCGCGGATGATCGAGATCGCCGCCGCGCTGGCCGAGGAGCACGGCCGCACGGACGACGACCACGAGTTCCAGATGCTCTACGGCGTCCGGCCGGAGGAGCAGGCGCGGATCGCGGCTTCGGGGACGCGCATGCGCGTCTACGTGCCCTACGGCGACGAGTGGTACGGCTACTTCATGCGGCGGCTGGCCGAGCGCCCGGCGAACCTGGCGTTCTTCCTGCGCGGGCTCGCCACCCGGTCCTGAACACGACGAAGGCCGCCCCGCGGGGCGGCCTTCGTCGTGTGGTGGTGGTCAGGCCTGTTCGGCCTCGGCTTCGGCGGCCTTGCGCTTGACCTCGTCCATGTCGACCTCGCGAGCCTGCTTGATGAGGTCTTCGAGGGCGGGCGCGGGGAGCGCGCCCGGCTGGGCGTAGATCAGCGTCTTGTCCCGGATGATGGCCAGCGTCGGGATCGAGCGGACGTCGAAAGCGGCCGCGAGCTGCTGCTGCGCTTCGGTGTCGACGCTCGCGAAGACGATGTCCTCGTGCTCCTCGGAGGCCTTTTCGTAGACCGGCGCGAACTGGCGGCACGGCCCGCACCAGCTCGCCCAGAAGTCGATCAGGACGAACTCGTTGTCGGTTACCGTCTGGTCGAAGTTCTCAGCGGTCAGCTCAACGGTGCTCATGCCCTGGTCAACGATCCGGGCGCGGCGGGAATTCCCGGGGCCGGGGTAGCGTCTGATCGCGAGTACCCGCGAAGAGGAGGAACAGATGGCCGACGGCGAAATCCTGGGCCGGATCGACGAGCTGATCGCGGAGGAGCACGAGCTCCGGTCGCGCTCGGTCGGCGTGGGGCTGAGCGGCGGCGACAAGGACCGCCTCACCGCGGTCGAGCAGCAGCTCGACCAGTGCTGGGACCTGCTGCGGCAGCGGCGCGCGAAGACGGAGTTCCACGAGAACCCGGACGACGCCGCGGCCCGCCCGGTCTCCGAGGTGGAGTCCTACCGCCAGTAGGCCCGTGCGGCCGCCCTTCGCGGGCGGCCGCAAAAAATCTTCTCCGGCGATGTCGAAACGCCGGAACCGGCTCCGTCCCCGGGGTGGAAGCGGCCAGAATGGGTCGCCACACACCGAGGGAGCACCACGATGGCCAAGTACCTGCTGCTGAAGCACTACCGCGGCGCGCCGGCCCCGGCGAACTGCGACACGTCCATCGACCAGTGGACGCCGGAGGAGATCGCGGCGCACATCCAGTACATGCAGGACTTCGGGGACAAGCTCGTGGCCACCGGCGAATTCGTCGAGCACCAGGCGCTCGCTCCGGAGGGCACGTTCGTCCGCTACGACGGCGAGGGGCGGCCGCCGGTCACCGACGGGCCGTTCCCGGAGACCAAGGACCTCATCGCCGGCTGGACGGTGATCGACGTCGACAGCTACGAACGCGCCCTCGAACTGGCCGCGGAGCTGTCGGCCGCGCCCGGCCCGAAGGGGGAGCCGATCCACGAGTGGCTCGAGCTGCGCCCGTTCCTGGCCGCGCCGCCGACCATCACGGAATGACGGGGAGCACCATGGTTCTGCCACGGCTGGAGCACGTCGGCATCGTCGTCGGGGACCTCGAGGCGGCGAAGGCGTTCTTCGCCGAGCTCGGGCTCGAGGTCGAGGGGGAGGGGGACGGGGAGGGGGTTATGACAGTCTCGGGCCGGGCGGTCGACCGGATCGTCGGGCTGGCCGGCGTCCGGTCGGAGATGGTGATGATGCGGACGCCGGACGGCCACGGGAAGCTGGAGCTGATCCGGTACCGGACGCCGTCGGGCCCCGCGGGGGACCCGGAGGCGCCGGCGAACGCGCCCGGTCTGCGGCACATCCTGTTCGAGGTGGCGGACATCGAGGGGGTCCTGGAGCGGCTGCGGCCGCACGGCGCCGAGCTCGTCGGCGAGGTGGTGCGGTACGAGGACAGCTTTAAGCTCTGCTACCTCCGCGGGCCCGAGGGGATCATCGTCGAGCTGGCCGAGCGGATCGGCTGAGCCGTGGACGAAGCCCTGCTCCGGAGCCTCACGCCGGGTGTCCTGGGTGTCCTCGTCCGCCGCGGAGCCGAGTTCGCGGCGGCCGAGGACGCCGTCCAGGAGGCGCTCGTCGAGGCGCTGCGCGTCTGGCCGGCCGAGGCGCCACGGGATCCGAAGGGCTGGCTGGTCACCGTGGCGTGGCGCAAGTTCCTCGACGCGACCCGGGCGGACGCCGCCCGCCGCAAGCGCGAGGACGTCGTCGACACCGAGGTGGCGCCCGGGCCCGCGGCGGCCGTGGACGACACGCTCCAGCTGTACTTCCTGTGCGCGCACCCGTCGCTGACGCCGTCGTCGGCGGTCGCGCTCACGCTGCGGGCCGTCGGGGGGCTGACGACGCGGCAGATCGCGCAGGCGTACCTGGTGCCCGAGGCGACCATGGCGCAGCGCATCAGCCGCGCCAAGCGGACCGTCTCGGGGGTGCGGTTCGACCAGCCCGGCGACGTCGCCACCGTGCTGCGCGTCCTGTACCTGGTCTTCAACGAGGGGTACTCCGGGGACGTCGACCTCGCCGCCGAAGCGATCCGGCTGACCCGGCAGCTCGCGGCGTCCATCGACCACCCGGAGGTGGCGGGGCTGCTCGCGCTCATGCTGCTGCACCACGCCCGGCGCGCCTCCCGGACGACCGACGGCGGCGCCCTGGTCCCGCTGGCCGAGCAGGACCGGTCCCGGTGGGACACCGCGCTGATCACCGAAGGGGTGGCCGTCCTGCAGCGGGCGCTGTCCCGCGACCGGCTGGGCGAGTTCCAGGCCCAGGCGGCCATCGCGGCCCTGCACGCCGACGCGCAGGACGCCGCGGAGACCGACTGGGTGCAGATCGTCGAGTGGTACGACGAGCTCGTCCGGCTGACCGGCAGCCCGGTCGTGCGGCTCAACCGCGCGGTCGCCGTCGGCGAGGCGGACGGACCGCGGGCCGGCCTGGCGGCGCTCGCGGAAGTGGAGGAGACGGTCCCGCGCTACACCGCGGTGTCGGCCTACCTCCACGAGCGCGACGGCGACCTGGAGACGGCGGCGAGGCTCTACGCCGAGGCGGCGGCCAAGGCCGCCAGCCTCCCCGAAGTCGACCACCTGACCCGCCAGGCCGCCCGCCTCAACACCGCCCGCTGACCCGCGTGATTGAAGGGTCGACACGGCGGTGACCCCGTGTCGACCCTTCAATCACGGGTGATGACCTTCTGATCACGCATGCTGACCCGTCAATCACGGGGTCAGGCGGGGCAGAGGGTGCCGTCGGCCGGGATTTTTCCGTCGATCAGGAAGGCGCGGGCCGCGTCGGTGACGCAGGGGGAGACGCCGAGGGCGCCGTGGCCCGCGCCCTGCCAGGTGATCGTCACCGCGGAGGGCATCTGGTCGGCCGCGCGGGTGCTGCCGACCTGAGGCGTGATCGGGTCCGTCGCGGTGGCCGCGACCAGGATCGGCGGGGCGCCGGGCGCGCCCGGCGGCGGCAGCGGCTCGGTGCGCACCGGCCACGGGCCGCACCAGGCCAGCTGCTGGGCGATGACCGCGCCGAACTGCGGGTACTTGCCGCGCATCCCGGCCACGACCTGGTCGAGCTGGTCGGCCGAGAGCCGGGTCTGGCTGTCGTTGCAGCGCGTCGCGATCGTGGCGTCGATCCGGGACGGCTGGGCGCGCGAGTCGTGCAGCACCGGCGCGGCGAACGCCGAGAGGGGCCCGATGTCCCCGGAGCGCGCCGCGGTGATCGCGTCGGCCAGCTCCGGCCACCGCGCGCGCTGCGAAAGTCCCGTGTAGACGGCGTACATCGCGACACCCGGGCCGAACGCGACGTCGTCGTCGATCGACGCCGGGGCGCGCCGCAGCTGGTCGGTGAGCGCGGCCAGCGCCGCCTTCGGGTCGCCGAGGGCGCAGTGCCGCGCCGCGCAGTCCGTCGCGAAAGCGTCCCATGTGGACTGCGCGCCGGCGGCGACCGCGTCGAGGACCGCGGCCGTGTCGGCGCCCGGGTCCGGCACGCCGTCGAGGACCACGCGCCCGACCTGGCCGGGGAAGCGCACCGCGTACTCGGCCAGCACCTTCGAGCCGTCGCCGTGGCCGAGCGCGTCGAGCCGCTCCATGCCGAGTTGCTTGCGCAGCTCGTCGAGGTCGCCCGCGCCGCGCCAGCTGTCCAGCGCGGTCTGGGTGTCGTCCAGCTCGATGGCGCACTGCTGGCCGGCCTTGCGGGCCGCGTCCAGCACGTCGCCCAGGCCGCCCTGGGCCGGGTCGACGTCGACGAGGTCGTGCCGGATGTCGGCGGGGACGCACTGGGCGGCGCCGGAGAGCCCGGTGCCGCGCCGGTCCAGGCCGATCAGCGAGAACTTCTCCAGGAACGCGGGCGGCAGCGTCGCGGCCAGCCGCGCGGCGTACACGGTGCCCGGGTCGCCGTCGACGTCGTTGACCACGACCAGCGGCACCGGCCCGCTGCCGACCTTCAGCGCCAGCAGCCGCACCAGCGAGCGCCGCGGCTCGCCGGGGGCGTCGAGCGGTGCGGTGACGCGGGCGCAGGTGAAGTGCAGGCCGTCCGGGACGCCGGGGGTGCCGATGCGCTGGCGGGTGTCGTCGTCGCAGTCGGCCCACTTCAGCGCCGGCGACCGCGGTTCGCCCAGCGGCGGCAGGGGGACCCCGGGTGCCCGGGGCGGCGTGCCGCCGGTCGTCTTCCCGTCGTTCTCGACCAGCGCCGGGCGCACCGACGGCCCCGCGGCGCAGCCCGCGGCGGCGGTCAGGGCGAGCAGCGCGGCCAGGAGACGGGTACGGCGGCGGCGCACGGGCGGTGTCCTCACGTCGAACGTCGATCAAGGGGCAGGCCGAGCTTCGCACGGCAGGTGTGGGACGCGGGTTAGCGGGTCCGGACCACCTGGCCGCGGAAGACGGCGTCGAGGTCGTAGCGGGCCGGCTCCTCGAGCTGGCTGTAGTCGCACGACGCGGGTTCGCGGTCGGGCCGCCAGCGCTTGAACCGCGCGTTGTGCCGGAACCGCGACGGCATGCCGCCTTCGGTGTTCTCGTAGGCGGCCTCGACGACGCGCTCGGGCCGCAACGGCACCCATTCGTGCTCGGTGGCGCGCCAGCGGGTGATGCCGCCCGGGATGCGCTGGGCTTCGCCGGTGGCCCGGCCGCCCCAGGGGTGGTCCTCGCCGTCGGTGATCAGGGGCGCCAGTTCCTCGGCGAGCTCGCGGCGGCGGTCCTTGGGGAACGAGCCGATGGTGCCGACGTGGTGCAGCACGCCCTTTTCGTCGTGCAGGCCGAGCAGGAAGGAGCCGACGAGCTCACCCGGGGCGCCGTCGACGTGCCAGCGCAGCCCGGCGAGGACGCAGTCGGCGGTGCGCACGTGCTTGTACTTGAGCATGACGCGCTTGCCGGGGGTGTAGGGCTCGTCGAGGGGCTTGCCGATGACGCCGTCGAGGCCGGCGCCCTCGAACAGCTCGAACCAGTGGCGTGCGGTGCCGGGATCGGTGGTCGCCGGGGTGAGCGGGAACCGGTCGCCGGCCAGTTCGACGAGGCGTTCGCGGCGGACGGACGTCGGTTCGTCGAGCAGCAGCTCGTCCTCCAGGGCGAGGAGGTCGAAGGCGACGAACTCGGCGGGCTGTTCGGCGGACAGCAGCGTGATCCGGCTTTCGGCGGGGTGGATGCGTTCGGTGAGGGCGTCGAAGTTCAGCCGCCCGTCTCGCGCGACGACGAGCTCACCGTCGAGCACGACCCGCGGTGGCAGGGTGTCCAGCAGCCGCGCGACGGCCTCCGGGAAGTACCGGTTGAGCGGCTTTTCCGCGCGCGATTGCAGGTACAGCTCGTCGCCGTCGCGGAAGACGATGCAGCGGAAGCCGTCCCACTTCGGTTCGAACAGCAGGCCCCCGGAGTCGGGGATGGCCTTGGCGGGCTTGGCGAGCATCGGCTTCAGCGGCGGCTTCAGCGGTAGGGGCATGCCCCGCATTCTGCGCACAACCCCGGCTCAGCGCACGCGTTTGGCCGGCCCCGTGTCGAGTTCCGGGCGGATGGTGGTGTGCGCGGTGGGGCGGCTGCGGCGCGGGGCGCGTGCTGGAGGCGCCGACACGCGTGATCAGGAGGTCGACTCGCGTGATTGCGGGGTCGACTCGCGTGATTGGCGGGTCGACACGGCCGCGGGCCGGCTCAGCGCACGCGTTTGGCCGGGCCCGTGTCGAGTTCCATGCGGACCGCGGCGGGCAGCGACGCCAGGCCGAGCGATTCGCGGGCGCGGGTCAGCACGCGCGTGTCGAGGTCCGACCACACCCGCTTGAGGTCCGTGCCTTCGCGCAGCCACAGGGTGATCCGCAACGCCGGCGAAGTGCGCGAGCCGACCGCGCGGACGCGGGCCCGGCCGACGCCGTCGAGCTGCTCCGCGTCGGCCTGGACCGCGCCGGCGATCGCGGCCGCGGTGACCACCAGTTCCGCGCCTTCGGTGCGGTCGAGGTCGAGGTCGGGCCGCGGTTCCGGGCGCAGGGAACGCAGCGCCCACCGCAGCCCGAGCACGAACAGCAGCACGCCGAGCACGATCGCGGCGACGCGCGCCGGGGTCGCGTGGCCGCCGAGCCAGGTCACGGCGATCGGGTCCAGGAGCGGGCGGCGGCCGCGGAACTCGCCGAGCCCGCCGAGTCCGACCACCAGGGCCAGTGCCCCGCCCAGGAAGGCGAGCAACCCGACGAGGACCGTCAGCGTGCGTTCGCCGGTGTACGACCGGGAGAGTGCCTTCGCGGCGATCGTCTTGCTCATCGGCGGTCCTTCGGCGAGTCGACGACGACCGACACCTTCGGCCGCCGCACCAGCGGGAGCTCGTCCAGCAGCGCCGACACCGTGGCGAGCAGGCGCGGCCGCAGCTCGCCTTCGGTCTCGAGGGTGCTCTTCGCGCGGACGCGGATGCGGCGGGCGCTCGCGGTGACCGACGCGCCCGCGACGTTGTCCTGCGCGCGCACGGTCAACCCGACCAGCCGGGCCAGCGACCGCGGTGACGTCGAGACGCTCACGTCCCCGGCCGGGTCGGTCAGCCGGACGGCGCGGTTGCCGGCGGCGAGCGCGCACACCACCAGGACCAGGCCCGCGGCGGCCAGCACGCCGGCCCCGATGCGCACCGCGTAGGCGTCCCAGCCCAGCGACGCCAGCCCGGCCTGCCAGCGCGGCCACGGGACCAGCAGCGGCGCCGAGCCCGGGCGCCACCAGTGCCAGCCGACTTCGAGGGCCAGCAGGGCGCCGGCCGCGGCGAAGGCCAGGCCGAGCAGGGTGGCGAGGATGCGGACGAACGGGCGCACGGCTACCGCACCCTCGGTGCGACGTCCGGCAGCAGCGCGGACACCGTCACGGCCAGTGTCCGCACGCGGTAGCCGGTGAGCAGCTCGACCTCTTCGGTGACCTTCTCGCGCACGTCGCCGACGACCGCGCGGACCGCCGCGGGGTAGTGCAGGGCCAGGTCGAGCGCGAGGTCGACGTCGTTGTCGTGGCCGCCGACCTTCGCCTTCGGCCCGGTCTTGCCGTTCCGGGTGGTGCCCGGCACCTGGCCGGCCGCGTGCTGGGCGACCTTGCGGACCACGGCGTGCCCGATGGTGAGGGTGCCGCGCTCGGCCGGTTCGGCGAGCTCACGCGGCACGTCCAGGGCGGGGCTCACTTGTCGCGGCCCTTGCCGAACAGCTCGCCGAGGTCGAGTTCGCCGTCGAGGACCCGGCCGGCGACGAGGCCGATGATCCCGACGGCCAGCGTCACCAGGAACGCGGTGAAACCCTGGGTCGCGGCGAGGCCGAGGATCAGCCCGGCCAGGAGCCCGGTCTGCGTTGCGTTCACATGTCCTCCTTGGACTGGACGGAAAGTCGTGGGCGAACCCGTGTCGCGGCGGGTCATTCCACGCGGGTGGACTCGGGTTCTTCCTCGCCCGGCAGGAAGATGTCGTTGACCGCGATGTTCACCTCGATCACCTCGAGGCCGGTGATCTGCTCGACCGCGGTGATCACGTTGCGCCGCACCGCGCGGGCGACGTCGGTGATGCGCGCGCCGTACTCGACGACGACGTCCAGGTCGATCGCGGTCTGCTTTTCGCCGACCTCCACCGACACGCCGGTCGTGGTGACCGTGCCGGAGCCGGGGATGCGCTCGCGCAGCGCGCCGATCGCGCGGGACACCCCGCCGCCGCCCAGCGTGTGCACGCCGGCGACTTCGCGGGTGGCCAGGCCGGCGATCTTCTGCACGACCAGCGACGAGATCGTGGTGCGGCCGGCGGCGCCCTCTTCGTTGAGCGGCGTCACCGTGCCGGGGCTTTCGGTCCGTTCCGGGTGCATGCTTGTGGGCTCCTCTCGGCGGGTTCTCGCCCATACGATGCCCGGCGGCGCGAAACCCTCACGCAAGGTCCCCCGATCGGGGTAATCTCACCCCGGATGGACGTCCACGACGTGCACGTTCACCACCGAGGCGACCCCCAGCTGCCGGGCCAGCCCGGCGGTGATCTCCCGCCGGAGCGCTTCGGCGGCGGCGTCGGCGATGACGCCGAACCGGACCGAAACCAGCACCTGCACGACGTCGTCCTCGACGGCGACGGCCGAGATCCGCACGCCGAACGGGGCCCGGTCCGCGGCGATCGTCCGGGCCAGCCGGTCGACGACGCCCTCGGCGACGCGCAGCCGGCCGCGCTCGCCGGGTACCTCCACCGCCGTCCGGCGGCCGCGCGCGACGGCCCGCAGCACGCGTTCGACCAGGCCGGGCGGGGTGGGCACCCGGCGCCGGGCCGCGGCGCGCACGGCGTCCCAGCGGGGGTCGGACTCGGGATCCTCGCGCTCGGCCATCACCGCTCCCTCAACTCGGCGAGCAGCGCCACCCTGGCCCGGTGCAGCCGGGAACGCAAGGCGCCGACGTTCACGTCGAGCACGTCGGCGACCTCTTCGTAGCTCAAGCCCTCCAGTTCGCGCAGCACGAGCGGGACGCGCTGGGACACCTCCAGCCGGCCGACCGCCCGCAGCACCGCGTCCACCTCTTCGGCGCGCACGACGCGGCCTTCGGGGCCGGGCACCGCGGCGGCCAGCAGCGCGCTGTCCACAGTGGACTGCGGATCGGGGGCGTCGAGCGAGACCGTCGGACGGCGGCGGCGCAGCACGGCGAGCGCGCTGTTGGTGACGACGCGGTAGAGCCACGTCGACACCGCCGACTCCTGCCGGAACCCGGCCAGGGACCGCCACGCGGCCAGCCACGCCTCCTGCACGACGTCCTCGGCCTCGGCCGCGCTGCCGGTGATCCGCAGCGCGACCCGGTACATCCGGGGCGTGTGTTCCCGCACCAGCGCGCCGAACGCGGTGTGGTCGCCGCCCGCGGCCCGGGCGAGGAGCTCGGTGTCGTCGCTCACCCGGCGTCCCGGCGGTAGCGCAGGAGCGTGAAGCCGTCCTCGACCAGGATCGAGGCCAGGGCGAGCCGGCGCGGCACGGCGGGCGTGGCCCCCGCGGCGATCCGGCCCGCGGTCCCGGCCACCAGCAGCGGCGCGACGGTCAGGCACAGCTGGTCGACGAGATCGGCGGCGACGAGCCGGGCGAAGAGACCGGGCCCGCCTTCGCAGTCGACCCGGCGCAGGCCGCGGGCGGCCAGCAGGTCGAGGGCCAGCGCGAGGTCGACGTCACCGGCGCCGGCCCGCAGGACTTCGGCCCCGGCGGCTTCGAGGGCGCGCGTGTCGGCGGTGTCCGTGGTCACCACGATCGGGGGAACGGCGGTTTCGGTGAACAGCCGGGAAGCCGGGTCGAGGTCCGCGGTGCGCGTCACGACGGCGATCGGCGGGACGCCGGCGAAGCCCAGACGTCTCCTGCGCTCCAGGCGTTTCGCGCCCGCGACGACCCCGCGGTAGTTCTCGGCGCGGGCGGTCCCGGCGCCGACCAGGATGACGTCGGCGAGGTCGCGGCCGAGCAGGAAGACCTTGCGGTCGGCAGCGTGCGAAAGTCCCGCCGAGGTGGTGTCGATCTCGACGGCGCCGTCCGCGGACGCGACGAAGTTGACCTGCACCCAGGGTCTCGACAGGCCGGCCGGGTAGGCGTAGATCTCCTCGAGGTCCGTCGCCGTCAGTTCGCCCGTCGCCAGGGGCCACACACTCCGCACGTGATCATCCCAGCACGGACGTGAAACAGGTCTCTACCGGGGGATATGCCCGCTCATCGGTACCCGGGGCGCGGATAGGCTCTGCGACCATGCCCGCGCACCTGACCGGCCGCCGTCCCGAGCTGTCCGCCGACGAGCTGATCGGCGCGCTCGTGCCGCCGCCGCGCTTCGGCGCCGTGCGGTTCGACACCTACCTGCCCAACCCGGACGAGCCCAGCCAGGCCGCCGCGGTCGAGGCGTGCTCGGCGTTCGCGGCGAAGGTGGGGGCGCGGCGGGAGAAGAAGCGGTTCAGGCTCTTCGGCGGATCGCCGGAGCCGGCCGGGCCGATGGGGCTCTACCTCGACGGCGGGTTCGGCGTCGGCAAGACCCACCTGCTCGCCTCGACGTGGCACGCCGTGCCGTCGCCCAAGGCGTACGGCACGTTCGTCGAGCTGACCCACCTCGTCGGCGCGCTGGGCTTCGCCGAGGCCGTGCGGCGGTTGTCGGAGCACCGGATCCTGGCCATCGACGAGTTCGAGCTGGACGACCCGGGCGACACCACGCTGGTCACCCGCCTGCTGCAGGAGCTGATGGACGCCGGGGTGTTCATCGCGGCGACGTCGAACACCCTGCCGGAGAAGCTGGGCGAGGGCCGGTTCGCCGCCGAAGACTTCCTGCGCGAGATCCAGACGCTGTCGGCCCGCTTCGGCGTGGTGCGCGTCGACGGCCCGGACTACCGGCACCGCGGGCTGCCGGACGCGCCGCCGCCCGTCTCGCCGGCGGAGCTGGAGGCGTCGGCCGCCGCGCACGAGGGGTCCACTGTGGACGACTTCGACGCGCTGTGCGCGCACCTGGCGGAGCTGCACCCGTCGCGCTACGGCCGGCTGCTCGACGACGTCACCCGCGTGCACCTGCGCGGCATCCACCCGGCGCCGGACCAGAACGTGGCGCTGCGGCTGGTCGCCTTCGCCGACCGGCTCTACGACCGGGCCATCCCGCTGGTCGTGTCGGGCGAGCCGCTGCGGTCGCTGTTCACCGAGGAGATGGTGAACGGCGGCTACCGCAAGAAGTACCTGCGCGCGGTCAGCCGGTTGACGGCGCTGGCGCGGGACGCGGTGCCGGCCAGCTGAACAGCACCACCGCGACGGCGAAGAGCGTGCCGCCGACGACGTCGGTGAGGTAGTGGTAGCCCATCCCGACGAGCCCCGCCGCGGCGGCGAGCAGCGCCACCGCGGCCAGCACGGCCACGACGACCCGGCGGGTGACCAGGACGAGCACCGTCAGCACCGCCACCAGGCTCACCGTGTGGCCGCTCGGGTAGACCAGGGTGTCGTTCTTCCACCGGTCGTACAGCGGTTTCAGCAGCCAGGTGTTCAGCAGGATGGCCAGCACCGGCACGGCGAGCGCGAGCGCGGCTTCCAGCCGCCGTCCGGCGCGCAGGCACAGGAAGACCGCGAGCAGGCCCAGCGCGAGCACGACGTACGGCTCGGTCGGGAGGACCAGCGCCCGCAGCACGCCGGGGCTCAGGTGCGCGACGGCCCGGGCGGCGGCGTCGTCGACCGCGCCGGGGCTCGTCCCGCCGGCGAACGGCAGGCCCAGCAACAGCGCGAGCAGGCCGCAGACGGCGGCCGGCACCCGGATCGTCCTCACCCGCGCGAGGGTAGCCGGGCCCCCGCGACCCGCCGGGAGCCGCGGGTGCGTCACGATGCGGGGATGCGGGTGACAGTCGCCGGGGCCGGGATCGTCGGGCTGAGCAGTGCGTACCGGCTGGCGGAGGCGGGCCACGACGTCACGGTCGTGGCGGCGGCCCCGCCGGCGGGGTCGACGTCGGCCGTCGCGGGCGGGGTGGTGTACCCGCCGGGTCGTGGTCCGGACGAGCGGATCGTGCGGTGGACCGCGGCGAGCCTCGCGGTGTTCCGCGGGCAGGACGCACCGGGCGTGCGGTTCCGCCGCGGCCGGGTCCTGCTGCCGGCGGGCGCGCCGGACCCGCAGTGGCTCCCGGCGGTGGAGGCCGCGGTCCGCGACGGCGACCGCGTCGAGTTCACGACGGCGGTGGTCGACACACCGGTGTACCTGGACTGGCTGCTCGCCGGGGTGGAGGCGCTGGGCGTGCGGGTCGAGTACCGGTCCCTGACGTCCCTTTCCGGCCTCGGCGCGGACGTCGTGGTCAACGCGGCCGGTCTCGGCGCGGGCGCGCTGGCGAGCGACCGGTCGATGGTCCCGGTCGGCGGCCAGGTCGTGCACGTGACCGACCCGGGCCTGCCGGAGTTCGTGGTCGACGGGACGGGCCCGGGCATCACGTACGTGATCCCGCACGGAAGCCACGTGGTGTGCGGCGGAACGGAGGAGCCGGGCCGCGCCGACACCGACCCGAACCCGGCCGTGACGGCGGACATCCTGCGCCGCGCCCGCGAGCTGGAACCGCGGTTGGCCGGCGCGGAGGTGCTGCGGTCGCGGGTGGGGTTGCGCCCGTCCCGGCGCGAGGTGCGGCTGGAGCGGGAGGGTGACGTGGTGCACTGCTATGGGCACGGGGGAGCGGGGATCACCCTGGCCTGGGGGTGCGCGGCGGACGTCGCCGAACTGGTCACAGCCGGATGAGCTCCGTGATGCCGCGCTGTTTCAGGTGGTTCGCGTCGGAAGCGCGGCTCTGCAGCACGAACGCCACCCGCTTCCCCTCGGCCGCCAGCTTGAAGAACCGGTCGTTGCCCCACGTCGGGAAGAGGTCCGGGAGCACGATCGCCGCCGTGCGCGGGGACGGCTGCGGTGGCGTCCGGTCGAACTCGGCCACCAGGTTCTTCAGCGCCTGACCGGCGGGCTTCAGCTGGCGGTCGTTCGTATACAGCCCGAGGTCGTACTCCAGCGGGTTCAGGTTCGGGACCAGCGCCGGGTTCACGTCGTGGGAGCACCACCACGTGAAGCCCAGGGTGTGGGCGCAGGAAGCCGCGTTGCGGATCGACCGGGACAGCCACTCGCCGTACTGGGGGCGGGTCGCCTCGCTGAAGTGGATCGACGGTGCCGCGCCGTCCTCCTGGATCCAGACGCGGCGTGCCGGGTCCGTCGCGTACGCCTGGGCCACCTGGATCAGCCGCTCCGCGTTGTGCGTGGCGACCGCGCCGAGGGGGTCCGTCCGGAGCGTGCCGGAGAACGACGTCCACGGGTGGATCGCCACCACGGAGCCTGCGTCCGCGAGCCCGGGGCGGGTGAAGTACGTGCCGTTGTCCCACGGTGCCCGGTCGCAGCCGACCGTGTGCGCCTTGCCGGGGGCTGCTTCTTCGGCGGTGGCACACAACGTGCGCGCCCACGTGTCGGCCTGGGCCTGGGTGACGAACAAGCCGGCGAAATCGTCCCAGTAGTAGTACGGCTCGTTCGACAGGTCGAAGCCGAGGAAGCGCGGGTGCCGCCCGATCCGCTCGGCGAGGGCCCGCAACAGCGTCCGCTGCGCGTCGAGGGCCGCCGGGTCGGTGAACCAGTTGACCGGCTTCGGCTTCGTCTGCAGCCAGTTCGGCGTCCAGTAGCGGGCCGAGATGTGGCCGTTGAACACGGTGACCTCGACGTCCAGCCCGGCCGCGTCCGCGAGGTCGAGGAACCGGTGCAGCCGGTCGAGCTTTTCGCCGCTGATTAACGCCGGTTCCGGCTGGAAGGCCGACCACAGCAGCATGATCCGGATGTGGTCGAGCCCGAGCGCGGCGATGTCGTCGAGGTCGCGGCGCAGGTCGGCCTCGCGCCAGTCCTCCCACATGTGGAACCAGCGCGTCGACGGCGTGTAGTTGACGCCCAGCCGGAACGTCCGCCGCGGGGGAGCCGCCAGCGCGGGTGCCGTCGTGGCCGCCAGGGCCGTCGCGACCGCTCCCGTGAGCACCGACCGCCGCTTGAGATCCGCCACGCCGCCTCCTCGCCGTCACCTGATCGCGCACATGTAGCACAGCGGGGAAGTCGATCTCCAGTGTTGACCCGCACCCTGTCCGTCAGTTGCGGGAGAAGGCGGCGTGATCGGCCTCCGTCTGGTCGGCGTACCGCACGGCATACGCACCCATCGCCTCGTCGAGCTCCGAGTCGTCGGCGAAGTAGCCGGACAGCAGCTTCGGGTGCAGCGATCGCGTGTGGGCGCGGGCGAGCAGCGCCCCGGCCAGCCGGCCGTAGTCGTCGAGGTGGTCCTTCTCCAGTTCCGCCGGGTCAATGTCGCCCTTGAGGTTGCGGAACTGGCGGACGATGAACGGGACGCCGTCGATCGTGGTCCAGCCGAGCAGGATGTCCGTTTCCGCCTGCACCAGCCGGGCGCCGTCGACGATGCGCTGCCCTTCGTGGGTGGCCTCCGGCAGGTCCAGGTACGGCGCCAGTGCCGGCCGCTGCGCCTGTTTCACCTGCAGCACCAGGTCTTCGTCGTCGTTGCCGTGCAGCAGGGCGACGTAACTGCGCAAGCCCACGCTGCCCGTGCCGACCACCCGGAAGGCGACGTCGGCGAGCCGGTAGCGCGCGATGAGCGTGCGCCGCGATTCGCGCAGGGTGTCCACATAGGACACCAGGCCGGCCGCGACGGCCTCGGCCGTCCGCTCGCCGACGTGCGTGAGCACCGGCGGGTCCGCGACGAACCGGTGGCGGGCCAGGCCGGTCTCGTGGTCGTCGACGTGCTCGGTCCACCGCGCCGCGACCTTCGCGTGATCGTTCTTGCGGGCCTTCTCGGCCGCGTCGGCGAAGTCGTCGATCAGCTCGTCGGCCCGGGCCTTCGACAGCACCGACGAGTCCGGCAGCGCGTTCCAGCTTCGCAAGAACGGCAGCTCGGCCAGCGCGCGGATCGTCCGGCGGTAGGACTTCACGGCGTCTTCGGCGGCCTCGCGGCAGCCCGATTCGCGGATGCCGCCTTCGCGGCCGGCGAGCACGAGGCTGGCCGCGAGCCGCTTGAGGTCCCACTCCCAGGGGCCCGGCACCGTCTCGTCGAAGTCGTTGATGTCCATCACGATCTTGCCCTCGGGCGTGCCGTAGAGGCCGAAGTTCGCGGCGTGCGCGTCGCCGCAGAGCTGCGCGCTGACGCCGGAAGACGGCGTACCGGCGAGGTCGGCGCCCATCAGCCCGGCCGCGCCGCGGAAGAAGGTGAACGGCGAGGCGAGCATCCGCTCCCGCCGCAGTTCGATCAGCTCCGGCAGCCGCCCGGCGTTGGTGGCCTCGAAGTACGCTTGCGGCGTCGGCCGGTCCTTTGCCGCGGCTTCGTGGTCGTGCACCGCGGCCGGGGTCTTCTCCCGGAGCCGCTTCCCCTGTTCGTACAGCTCGGCCGGCGTCACGCTCTCGGTGCCGACCAGCGGCCGTTCCACCCAGTCCCCTGATCCCATACCGGGCACAACGTCCGAAGGGGACATTGTGCTCCCGGACGCCGCCGGGGTGGGGGCGACGCTGGTGAACCGCACCGGCATCCGGACCCGCACCGCCATCGTCATCGTCGTGCTCGCCGCGA